>NZ_JBHURF010000010.1:0-96324 GCF_042674125.1 Rhodococcus sp. NPDC056960
ACCAGGCGCCTGCGTCCAACCTCGTGTCCCCCGCCTTCCGGCCGGGGTCGGTGTCCGTGTCGCTCTGACCTGGAATAAGTTACGCGAAGGGAAACTGCTTGCCAAATCGCCAGGTCGCGGCGATTACGTCCCGAGTTACCGCTGGTCACGACCGGTGAGCCGGCCCGGATTCCTTTCCGGAACGATCAACCGGCGACTGTGACGCCGGACTCATCGCTACGAACCGGGATCGCTGTCGACCCTTTCGATCTGTCCGCCGAGGTCCTGGAGGATCTCGACGAAGCGGGGATACCCGCGGTCGATGTGGAACACGTCGTGCACTTCGGTCACCCCGTCGGCGACGAGCCCGGCGAGGACGAGGCCTGCGCCGGCCCGGATGTCCGACGACCACACCGGCGCGCTCGACAACTGCGCGATTCCCCGGATCACCGCGTGGTGGCCGTCCGTCCGGGCATCGGCGCCCAACCGGATCATCTCCTCGACGAAGCGGAACCGCGCCTCGAAGACGTTCTCGGTGATCATCGACGTTCCCTCCGCGACCGCGGCGAGGCCGATGGCCATCGGCTGCAGGTCGGTGGGGAAACCGGGATACGGCAGCGTCGCGAAGTTGACGGCGGTCGGCCGTGCCTCCTGGACTACCCGGAAGCCGTCGGATTCGGCCGTGACTTCGGCGCCGGCCACGCGAAGTTTGTCGAGGACCAGCGCGAGGTGCTTCGGGTTGACCCCGCGAACGCGCACGTCACCGCGGGTCATCGACGCGGCGATCCCCCATGTCGCTGCGACGATCCGGTCGCCGATGACACGGTGCGTCGTCGGCTCGAGTTTGGCGACGCCCTGGATCGTCAGGGTGGACGTGCCCGCGCCCCGGACCTTGGCGCCCATCTGATTCAGCATGTTGCACAGGTCGACGATCTCGGGTTCCCGCGCCGCGTTGTCGATCACCGTCTCGCCCTTGGCGAGCACGGCGGCCATCAAGATGTTTTCGGTGGCTCCCACGGACGGGAAGGCGAGCCGGATGTTCGCACCGTGCAGATCGTCGGCCTGGGCAACGACGCACCCGTGTTCGATGGTGCTGTGCGCGCCGAGCAACCGCAGCCCCGACTGGTGCATGTCGAGGGGCCGCGAACCGATGGCATCACCACCGGGCAGCGCCACCACCGCGCGCCTGCAGCGCGCGACCAACGGTCCCAGCACGCATACCGACGCGCGGAACTGGCGGACCGCCGCGAAATCGGCGTGGTGTTTGGGCTCGGCGGGTGTGGTGATCCGGACGACGGAGTCGTCGAGATCCACCTCGCACCCGAGGCCTCGCAGGACGTCGGCCATCAAGGGGACGTCCAGGATGTCCGGACAATTGGTGACGGTTGTGGTGCCCTCGGCCAACAGCGCCGCCGCCATCAGCTTGAGAACGCTGTTCTTCGCGCCCCCGACAGACACTTCACCTACGAGGCGGTTACCGCCGGTGACAAGGAAGCGTTCGCTCACAGAGCACAGCCTAGAGCCAGAGAGGCCGAACCCGGAGGCCGGTACCGTAACGCTATGGCCGTACACCTCACCAAGATCTACACCCGGACCGGCGACGACGGGACCACCGGACTCAGCGATTTCTCCCGTGTGTCGAAGAACGATCCGCGGCTGATTGCCTACGCCGACTGCGACGAAGCCAACGCCTCGATCGGTGTCGCGGTCGCGCTCGGCGCCCCTCCGGAGGAGATCCGATCGATCCTGCGGCAGATCCAGAACGACCTGTTCGACGCCGGCGCCGATCTCTCGACCCCGGTGGAGATCGAACCGAAGTACCCGCCGCTGCGCATCACCGCCGAGTACATCGATCGCCTCGAAGCGTGGTGCGACCAACTGAACGAGCGTCTGGAACCGCTGAACTCGTTCATTCTTCCCGGCGGAACCGCCCTGGGAGCTCTGCTGCATGTGGCGCGGACCGTGACCCGGCGCGCCGAACGGTCGGCGTGGGCCGCCGTCGATGCGAATCCCGAGAACACCAACGCACTGCCGGCGAAGTATCTCAACCGGCTGTCGGATCTGCTGTTCATCATGAGCAGGCTGGCGAACCCCGAGGGCGACGTGCTCTGGAAACCGGGAGCCGGCAAGGCCTGATCAGAGTCGGCGGCCGCGAACGGATCGGCCGGACGGTCGGGATTCGACCCAGGACAGGAACGCGGTCAGCGCTCCCCCGTCCAGTGCGATCTCGTACGAATTCCCGCGGTCCTTGACCGACAGGATGATGATCTCCTCGGACATGATGTCGAATTCGGAGCCCTCCGGGCTACGACGACCTGCGACTTCGATGCCCTGGCGCTCGATGCGCGAATCCGGGCCCGGACGCAAACTCGACAATTTGAAGAAGACGAGCGAACCCTCGCCGTAGCGGATGACACCGTGGCGCCACCCGGTGTCCCCCGGGGCGGGCGTCACCCGGAGGATCGCCGCGGTACCACCGCGGCGCAGTACTGCAAGCCGATACAGAAAGACCGCGACGAAGGCCGCGAGCAGCACAACCAGAATGATCAACACAGTCATTCCGATTGTCACTGTTCGTCGGCTCCGTCGCGGTCTTTCTCGAGCAGCCTAGGCGCGCTCTACGGCACGGATCCGGCCCTTGGCGACAGCAATCGCCTCGAGGTCGTCTCCGCTCTCTGCGAGCACGGCCTTGGCCGCTTCCACATCGATGTCCTCGGCCAAGTCGGCGGACTCGGCGAGGATGGTGACTGTCTTCGCGGTCACGGACAGGAAACCGCCGTGCACAGCAGCGACGATACGCTCACCGTCGGCCGTCGTGATCGCAACCACGCCGCCCTCGACCAGCTGTCCGAGAACCGGCTCATGCCCGGGCATGACACCGATCTCGCCTTCGGTCGTCTGCGCACTGACGAGAGTCGCCGAACCAGACCACAACCGTCGCTCCACGGCGACGAGTTCCACGGTCATCTCAGCCATCGTCGACTACTTCCCGGCGATCTTCTTGGCTGCAGCCTCGACGTCGTCGAGTCCACCGCAGCTGTTGAACGCCTGCTCGGGCAGGTGATCGAACTCGCCCTTGCAGATGCGGTCGAACGCCTCGATGGTGTCGCGGAGCGGCACCACGGAGCCGGGCTCACCGGTGAACTTCTCGGCGACGATGAAGTTCTGGCCGAGGAACTTCTGCAGACGACGGGCACGGCCGACGAGCACCTTGTCCTCTTCCTGCAGCTCGTCCATACCGAGGATGGCGATGATGTCCTGCAGTTCCTTGTACTTCTGCAGGATCCGCTTGACCTCGTTGGCGACCCGGAAGTGCTCGGCACCGACGATGCCGGGCTCCAGGATGCGGGAGGTGGACGTCAGCGGGTCCACAGCGGGGTAGATACCCATCTGCGAAATCGGACGCGACAGCTCGGTGGTGGCATCGAGGTGCGCGAACGTCGTGGCCGGCGCCGGGTCGGTGTAGTCGTCGGCGGGCACGTAGATCGCCTGCAGCGAGGTGATGGAGCGGCCTCGCGTCGAGGTGATGCGCTCCTGCAGCTCACCCATCTCGTCAGCCAGGGTCGGCTGGTAACCCACGGCCGAAGGCATACGACCGAGCAGGGTCGACACCTCGGAACCGGCCTGGGTGAAACGGAAGATGTTGTCGATGAACAGCAGCACGTCCTGGCCCTGGACATCGCGGAAGTACTCCGCCATGGTCAGCGCGGACAGGGCGACGCGCATACGCGTTCCCGGCGGCTCGTCCATCTGGCCGAAGACAAGGGCGGTGTCCTGGAGGACGCCCATCTCTTCCATCTCGAGGTGAAGGTCGGTGCCCTCACGGGTGCGCTCACCGACGCCTGCGAACACCGAGGTTCCGGAGAACTCGCGGGCGATACGGGTGATCATTTCCTGGATCAGAACGGTCTTGCCGACACCGGCACCACCGAACAGACCGATCTTTCCACCCTTGACGTACGGGGTGAGGAGGTCGATGACCTTGATACCGGTCTCGAGGATCTCCGTCTTGCCCTCGAGCTGGTCGAAGGCCGGTGGCTTGCGGTGGATGCCCCACTGCTCGCCGTCGCGACCCGTGCCGGGTGCGTCGAGGCAGTCGCCCAGTGCGTTGAACACGTGGCCCTTGACGACGTCACCGACGGGAACCGAGATCGGCTTGCCCGTGTCGGACACCGAGGTGCCACGGATCAGGCCGTCGGTGGGCTGCATCGAGACGGTGCGCACCAGGTTGTCGCCGAGGTGCTGCGCGACCTCGAGGGTCAGCGTCTTGGCGACCGAGGGGAGCGTGATCTCGGCGTGCAGGGCGTTGAACAGTTCAGGAATAGCGCCACGCGGGAATTCAACGTCCACGACGGGACCGATGACCCGCACGACGCGGCCGGCGACGGACGAGTCCGAGCCTGCCCCGTTGTTTTCGGTTACTGCTGCGGTCATTGCTTAGTCACTTCCTGCGCTCGAGGCGAGCGCATTCGCGCCGCCGACGATCTCGCTGATTTCCTGGGTGATCTGGGCCTGGCGAGCCTGGTTTGCCTGACGGCTCAACGTGTTCACCAGTTCGTTTGCGTTGTCCGTCGCCGCCTTCATGGCGGTACGACGGGCAGCCGACTCCGACGCCGCAGCATCCAGCAGCGAGGAGTAGATGCGGGTGCTGACGTACTTCGGCAGCAGGGCACCGAGCAACTTGTCAGGTTCCGGCTCGAAGTTGTATCCGGCGACCGGTTCCGAGTTGCTCGACCCGTGGCCGTTCGACAGCATGTCCTCGCCGAGTTCGACGTGCTCCTCGGAGACCATCACCTCGAGGGGAGCCATGCGACGCACCTCGGGTGACTGGGTCAGCATCGACACGAAACGGGTGTAGACGATGTGCAGCTCGTCGACGCCTTCGATGGTGCCCTCGCCGTTGGGCGCGGGAACCTCGGAGCCGGATCCGGCCATGAACAGGTCGACCAGGTGCCGGCTCGCCTTGGCGGCGTCGGAGTAGCCCGGATCCTGGGAGAACCCGGTCCACGCGCCACCCAAGTCGCGGCCACGGAACGTGTAGTACCCCAGACCCTTGGATCCGAGCACGTAGATGACCGGATCCTTGCCCTCGCTGCGCAGCAGCTGGAACAGCTCCTCGGCCTCCTTGAGGACGTTGGAGTTGTATCCACCGCACATACCGCGGTCGCTGGTGACGACCAGGACGGCAGCACGCTTGGGATCGGTGCGCTCGTTGAGCAGCGGATGGTCCAGCGAGGCGGACGCGCTTGCCAGCTCCGACAGAACCTTCGTGATTTCCTCGGCGTACGGCTTCGCCGCGGCGACCCGCGACTGTGCCTTGGTGATGCGCGAAGTCGCGATCAGCTCCTGGGCCTTGGTGATCTTCTTGGTCGAGTTGACCGACTTGATGCGAGACCTCAGTTCGAGAATGCTTGCCATCGATCGATCACTCTCCCTTCATGTTTCGCAGCATCATGGGCCGGCCGCTCACTTGCTGACGGTGGTGCGCTTGACGTTGATCTGCTCGTGGCCGACCTCGCCGGCGTCGAGAGCCTCGGCCTCCGCCTCGTTCACGACCCGGCTTCCGTCGGACGCGAGGAAGGTTTCCTTGAACTTGTCGGTGGCCTCGACCAGCGCCTTGGCGTTGTCGGCGTCGAGGGCCTTGCCGCCCTTGATGCTCTCGTACACGCCGGAAGCGGTGCGGTGCAGCTCGTCGAGCAGCTCGGCCTCGAAGCGGCGGACGTCACCGACGGGCACGCTGTCGAAGACGCCTTCACCGGCGAGGTAGATCGACACGATCTGGTCCTCGACGGGGATCGGGCTGTACTGATCCTGCTTGAGCAGCTCCACCAGGCGGGCACCACGCTCGAGCTGAGCCTTGGAGGCGGCGTCGAGGTCGGAGGCGAAGGCCGAGAACGCTTCGAGCTCACGGAACTGGGCCAGCTCCAGACGCAGCGAACCGGACACCTTCTTCATGCCCTTGGTCTGCGCGGCGCCACCGACACGGGACACCGAGATACCGACGTTGATGGCGGGGCGGACACCCTTGTTGAACAGGTCCGACTCGAGGAACACCTGACCGTCGGTGATGGAGATGACGTTGGTCGGGATGTAGGCCGAGACGTCGTTGGCCTTCGTCTCGATGATCGGCAGCGCGGTCAGCGAGCCTCCACCCAGGGCGTCGGACAGCTTGGCCGAACGCTCCAGCAGACGGGAGTGCAGGTAGAAGACGTCACCGGGGTACGCCTCGCGTCCCGGCGGGCGACGCAGCAGCAGCGAGATGGCGCGGTAGGCCTCGGCCTGCTTGGTCAGGTCGTCGAACACGACCAGGACGTGCTTGCCCTGGTACATCCAGTGCTGACCGATGGCGGAGCCGGTGTAGGGCGCGAGCCACTTGAAACCGGCGGAGTCGGAGGCCGGGGCGGCGACGATGGTGGTGTACTCCATCGCGCCCTGCTCCTCGAGGGCAGCCTTGACACCCGCGATGGTGGAACCCTTCTGGCCGATCGCGACGTAGATGCAGCGAACCTGCTGCTTCTCGTCGCCGGTCTCCCAGTTGGCCTTCTGGTTGAGGATCGCGTCGATGCAGACGGCGGTCTTGCCCGTCTTGCGGTCGCCGATGACGAGCTGACGCTGTCCGCGGCCGATCGGGGTCATCGCGTCGATGGCCTTGATGCCGGTCTGCAGCGGCTCCTCGACGGGCTGACGCTCGAGCACCGAGGCAGCCTGCAGCTCGAGGGCGCGGGTCTCGCTGCTCTCGATCTCGCCCAGGCCGTCGATCGGCTGGCCGAGCGGGTTGATGACGCGGCCGAGGAAGGCGTCGCCGACGGGAACCGACAGCACGTCGCCGGTCCGCTTGACTTCCTGGCCTTCCTGGATGTTCTCGTAATCGCCCAGGATGACGGCACCGATCTCGGTGGCATCCAAGTTGAGCGCGACGCCCAGAATTCCGCCGGGGAACTCCAGCAGTTCGTTGGCCATCGCCGAAGGCAGGCCACTGACGTGCGCGATGCCGTCGCTGGTGTCGGTCACGACACCGACCTCTTCGCGGGAGGCCTCCGGGGAGTAGCTCGCGGTGTAGTTCTCGATCGCGCTACGGATCTCGTCGGAGGAGATCGTCAGCTCCGCCATGTTTTTCCTGCTCTCGGTGTCTGGTCTTCGAAAAGATCTGGGGTATGGGGTTCGGTTGCGGACTACTTGAGGGACTTCCGCAGCGCTGCGAGACGTCCCGCTCCGCTGCCGTCGATCACCTCGTCGCCCACCCGGACGACCAAGCCGCTGAGGAGTTCAGGATCGACCTCCACGTGAACCGTCACCGGCTTCCCGTAGGTACGGGTGAGGGTGGCGGTCAGCCGATCCGACTGCTCACTGGACAGCGGGGCAGCGCTGCGCACCTTGGCGACAACGGCCTTTCGCTGTGCTGCTGCCAGATTCGACAGTTCGTCGAAAGCGTCCGCGGGTGCGGAGTTCTTCAACCGGCCCACTGTCTGGGTCGCCAGTGCTTCGGCGACGGCCGTGACCTTGCCGTACAGCAGCTTGGACAGCAGTTCACGCTTGCCCTTCGCCGATACGGAACGGTCGGACAGTGCCTGCTCGAGCTCCGGGTCACCGGCCACGATGCGGCCGAGGCGGAAGAGTTCGTCCTCGACGGCGTCGAGCTGCTGCTGATCGGCCGCTGCCTGGAGCAGCGATTCCCGACCGAGGAGCACCAGCGAGTTGAGCAGATCGGAGGTAGCGGACCAGTCCTGGCCCACCGCCACCTTCAGGACGGCGAGGGTGTCGGCGGAGACCTTGTTGCCGAACACGCGCTCGGCCAGACCTTCGCGAACGCTCCCGGGCGTCGAGGTGTCCGACAGGGCACTCCGGAGAGTGCGCTGTTCGTCCAGGATCTCGACGACCGAGAACAGCTCGGCCCCGATCTGGGCCGCGGCCGCTGTGGCTGCTCCGGCAGAGACGGATCCCAAGGCCGAAGACAACGCAGCACGGGTCTGCGTCAAGGCCTCACGGCTCGCTGCGTACATGGTGCTCACTTCCCTGCTGCGGAATTTGCGCCGATGGAGTCGAGCTCGTTCAGGAATCGATCGACCGTGCCTGCCCGCTTCACGTCATCGGCGAGGGACTCACCGATGAGCTTCTCGGCGAGGTCGACCGCGGTGCGGCCGAGATCGCCGCGCAGTTCGGTGACGATCTGCTGGCGCTGCGCAACCAGCTGGTTGTTGCCGGCGGCCACGATGCGGTCGCTTTCTTCCTGAGCCTGTGCCTTCATTTCGGCAATGATCTGCTGCCCCTGGGTGCGCGCGTCCTCACGGATCTGCGCAGCCTCGGTGCGGGCTTCGGCGAGCTGGGCGCGGTACTGCTCGAGCGCCGCCTTCGCCTCGGCCTGGGCCTCTTCGGCCCGCTTGATGCCGCCGTCGATCTGCTCGGTTCGCTCGGCAAGGACCTTCTGGAACATCGGAAGGACGTACTTCCAGAAGACGAAACCAACGATGACCAGGCAGACGATCGACCAAACGATGTCATACGTCGCGGGGAGGAGAGGGTTGTGGCTCTCTTCCTCTGCCGCGAGCAATGCGATGTTGGCTGCCATGTGACGGTCTTAGAAAATGAAGCCGGCGACGAGGCCGATCAGCGCGAGGGCTTCGGTGAAGGCGATACCGAGGAACATCGTGGTACGAACCTGGCCGGCCATCTCGGGCTGGCGAACCATGCCCTCGATCGCCTTGCCCACAACGATGCCCACGCCGATGCCCGGGCCGATCGCGGCGAGGCCGTAGCCGATGGCTCCGAAGCCCTTGGCCGTGGTGGTGGTCTCGACCGCTCCCTGTGCGAGGTACGCGAGGCTCATGGTGTTCCGTTCCCTTTCTGTTGACCTCCGCCGGATTCGGCGGGAGGCTCAGTTCTGGTGTAGCTGGTCGTGAAACTTGTGGTGCTAGTGCGAATCCGCGTGCAGCGCCAGATCGATGTACACCGACGTGAGCAGCGCGAAGACGTAGGCCTGCAGGAAGATCACCAGCAGTTCGAAGAAGGTGAATGCGATGCCGGCGGCAAGCGAGGCCACACCGAACACTGCCTGGAAGCCACCTGAGATGAAGAAGAAGTACTGGGTGGCGCTGAAGAACAGCACCAGCAGGATGTGGCCGGCCAGCATGTTGGCCATGAGACGAACCATGAGCGTGAACGGCCGGAGGACGAACGTCGAGATGAACTCGATCGGCACGAGCAGGAAGTGCAGCGGAAGCGGAACACCCGGGACCACGATGCTGCTCTTCACGTACTTGAAGAAGCCGTACTTCTTGATGCCGACGTAGTTGAACACGATGTACGCGAGGGCGGCGAGCACGAGCGGCATGCCGATACGCGCGTTCGGCGAGATGTTGATGAAGGGAATGATGCTGCCGAGGTTGCTGGCGAGCACCAGGAAGAAGATTGTGGTGATGACCGGCAGGAAGCGCTTGCCCTGCTCCTTGCCGAGAATCTCTTCCGCGATGTTGATCCGGACGAAGTCGAGCGCGATCTCGCCGATGTTCTGGACACCGCGCGGAATGAGCTTCGGGCTGCGCATCGCGATGACGAAGAAGAGCATCATCAGTGCGGACAGCAGGATGCGAACCAGCATCAGGCGGTCGAGTTCGAACGGAGTCCCTTCGAACAGGACCGCGGGCGGGAAGAAGTCGTTCAGGGAAGGCGCGTGGAATTCTTCCGCGGCCACGTTGATGACGCTCAGCGTTCTCTCCCGTAGTCGGTCCGCAGCCTTCGTTGACTGCGGTTCGATCGGACATTGACGATCAAACAAGTCGACAAGCGCGACTCGCGTATTCGTCAGCTGCTGTGGACTGTTCGGGTCCAGCGTCTGTCGGTGTCGGCGACTCCCGTCGACTCGGCGGCCCTGAAAGTGCGGCCACCTACAAGCATGCAATACCGGCGAGTAACTGACTCGCACTCTCATTGCTCTCGCTTGACCCAGACCTTAGCAAGTCATCTACGACGTTGTGTAGACGGGGTCGGGGTCGATTCAATTTTACTACATCTCGTAGTACTACTTATCGTCCGAATCCGGTGAGCCGGGATCGTTCGACGGCGTCGGCTCGACGTACGGAGCCTTGACTCCCAGCACCCCGAACGTCTCCGCTCCCAGCACGATCACCAGCGACAGCACCATGACCAGCACCAATGCGGTCTTGTCGTAGAAGTCGAGCGGCTTGAGGACGGCCAGGACCGTGATCGCGAGGATCATCTTCAACAACCACGTACCGAGCAGTACCGCTCCCGCCGTCAGGGCCGGAAGCTTCGCGGTGAACAGCACACCCAGTGCGGTACACAGGATGAACCCTCCCCCGACGGCAGCTCCCAGCAGCGCGCCGTAGAGACCGGGCTTGCCCGCGACGAGATACGCGACGATCGAGCCGACCACCGCCAGCACGACCAGACCGAGAACTCCGTAGCGGACGGCAGCCCGCAACGACGCAGTGTGATCGGGGACGGAGGCAGGGGTGAACGTCACGGTCGCCAAGGGTAGTGGATCGTCATCGGTCCATCGCAACCCTCCGGTCAGCCCCGACGGTCGTGCTGCTGCCCGCGGATCGACGGGACGGCCGTGACGACCAGGGCGAACACGAGGCCTCCCGCCACCAGGAGCACCACGACACGACGATCGAACAGCGCCGATCCGACCGCCCCGAACGCCAGGACACCAACCCACAAGTAGATGAGCAGCACGACGCGACGATGCGAGTGGCCGATCTGCAGGAGTCGGTGATGAAGGTGCATCTTGTCGGGGCTGAACGGGCTCACCCCCGCACGGGTACGCCGGACCACGGCGAGCAGCAGATCGAGGATCGGAATGAACATGACGGCGCCGACGAGGAGCAGCGGCGACAGCAGACCGAGCAGGTCGCGCGTGCCGTACGCGGTGAGCGGGATGCGTCCGGACGCGCTGGTGGAGATGGCCGCCAGCATCAGCCCGATCAGCATCGAACCGGAGTCGCCCATGAAGATCTTGGCGGGCTGGAAATTGTGCGGCAGGAATCCGAGGCACGCACCTGCCAGCGCCGCCGCGATCAGTGCGGGCGGATAGGCGCTCACGTCGCCGCCCTGATCGTGCAGAAGTCCGACCGAGAAGACGCAGATGGCGAGCGAGGAGATCAGGCCGAGGCCGGCGGCGAGACCGTCGAGGCCGTCGACGAAGTTCATGGCGTTCACCATCACGACCGCGACACCCACGGTGACGAGACCGGCCTGAAGCTGATCGAGGATGACGGTGCTGCCGTCGCCGAACGGCATGTAGATGATGAACCAGCTCACGCCCATCACGACGAGGATGCCCGCTGCCGTGACCTGGCCGACGAACTTCGTGAGCGCGTCCAGGCCCCACCGGTCGTCGACCACCCCCACCAGCACGATCACGAACCCGGAGACCACTGCCGCGGGAATGTCGGAGGTGAACTCGAATCCCCTGGTGAGCGCCGGAAGCTGTTGCGCGAACAGCAGTGCGACGAGCATGCCGAGATACATGCCGACGCCGCCGAGCCGGGGCGTCGGCGTGACGTGGACGTCGCGGTCCCGCGGCACCGCGACCGCGCCGAATCTGAGCGCGAAGAGGCGGACCGCACCGGTGGCCAAATAGGTGACCACCGCCGCGGTGAACAGCACGAGCAGGAGTTCGCGCAGCGGGACACCCGCGCCGCCGCCTGCTTGAGCCAGCGCCACGCCGGCCGATTCGGCAGCAATCACTGGGCGGACAGGCTCTCCGCCGTCACTCCGAGCACGTCGGCGACGTCGCCGGTGGGCACCGCGCCCGCACGCAGGATCCGGGGAGCCACGCCGGTGAGGTCGACGATCGTCGAGGCCTGACCCTGCTCCGCCCGACCGCCGTCGAGGTACACGCTGGCAGATCCGCCGAGTTGCTCGCGCGCTTCCTCGACCGTCGTGGCGGGCGGGCGCCCGGAGACGTTTGCACTCGATACCGCAAGCGGTCCGACTTCACGCAGCAGTTCGAGCGCGACCGGGTGCAGCGGCATCCGCAGCATCACCGTCCCGCGGGTGTCGCCGAGATCCCAGGCCAGCGAAGGTGCTTGTTCCACAACGAGACTCAGGCCACCGGGCCAGAATGCGCGGATGAGGTCACGTGCCTGCGGCCGCACGCTGTACACGAGGCCGTCGATCGTGTTCCACGAGCCGACGAGCACCGGAACCGGCATGTCGCGACCGCGCCCCTTGGCACGCAGCAGGGCGGCGACGGCCTCGCCGTCGAACGCGTCCGCGCCGATTCCGTACAGCGTGTCGGTGGGGAGAACGACGAGCCGTCCGGCCTTCAGTGCATTCTTGGCCGCACTCATTCCGGCGAAGCGGGAATCGGGGAGGCCACAGTCGTAAACGGTACTCACCCGCCCATTCTTTCACCCTCGCCGACGGCGCCTGCACGCTGCGCCTCGATATCGGTGGCGACGCGCCGGGCGACGACGAAGCGCGGCTTGCCTGCGAGGTCGGGGTGCTCGGCCACCTCACCGAACACGCGGCGGGATGCGAACAGGGCCGCCACATCGGACCCGTTGGTGTCGTCGTGTTCGATTCCGACCGCTCCCCCGATCCGCAGCCAGCGCGCGACGTTCGAGATCATCGGCTTGATCACGGACAGCCCGTCCGGTCCGGCGAACAGTGCGCTGTGCGGATCGTGATCGGCCACCTCGGGCTCGAGTTCGACGCCTTCCGGGATGTACGGCGGGTTCGACACGATCAGGTCGACGCCGCCCTCCAACGCGGCCAGCAGCGTGCGGTCGGTGACGTCACCCTGGTACAACCGGATCGGCGTGTCGCCGGCCTGTTCGCGGGCGTCGGCGTTGCGCCGGGCCCACGCGAGGGCATGCGGTTCGAGCTCGACCGCGTGGACGACCGCGTCGGGGCGGGCATTGGCGATCGCGAGCGCCAGAGCACCCGACCCGGTGCACAGGTCGAGGACGACAGGTGGGTGCTGATCACAACTTCCGAGGAACGCCAGCGCCCATCCGAGCAGCAGTTCCGTCTCGGGACGGGGCACGAACACGCCGGGGCCGACCTCGATGTCGATGTCACCCATCGCGGCGGTACCGAGGATGTACTGCAACGGAATCCGCTTGGCGCGCTGGTCGACCATCTTCTTGTAGGCGTCGATCACCGACTCGTCGACGAGCGGGACCAGACCGAGCCGGGTGCGCTCGACCCCCAGCAGGTGTGCTGCGAGCAATTCGGCATCCGCACGGGAGCTGCGCACCCCGGCCTCGTCGAGTTGCGCGGTTGCGTCGATCAGGGCCAGGCGAAGAGGAAGGCGACTCACAGGTACAGAGTGCCACGCGACCCGGCGGCCGGCGCGCAGCCCCGGCCCTGCGGTTACTCCGCGGCGAGCCTCGCCTCACGGTCCGACTTGCCCAGGGCGTCGAGCAGGGCGTCGAGTTCGCCGTCGAGGACGGCGTCGAGGTTGTGGGACTTGAAGCCGATCCGGTGATCCGTGATCCGGTTCTCCGGGAAGTTGTAGGTGCGGATGCGCTCGGAGCGGTCGACGGTGCGCACCTGGCTCTGCCGCCCGGCCGACGCCTCGGCATCCGCCGCCTCCTCGGCCGCGGCCTGCAGGCGGGCAGCGAGGACCTGCATGGCGCGGGCCTTGTTCTGCAGCTGTGAGCGTTCGTTCTGACAGGTCACGACGATGCCGGTGGGCAGATGCGTGATGCGGACCGCGGAGTCGGTGGTGTTGACACCCTGACCGCCCTTGCCCGACGAGCGGTAGACGTCGATGCGCAGATCGGTCTCGTCGATCTGTACCTCCTCCACCTCCTCCGGCTCGGGGTAGATGAGGACACCGGCCGCGGAAGTGTGGACGCGTCCCTGCGATTCCGTGACGGGCACCCGCTGCACCCGGTGGACGCCGCCCTCGAACTTCAGTCGCGCCCAGACCCCGTCACGCACATCGCCCTTCGACTTGATCGACAGCGTCGCATCCTTGTATCCACCGAGGTCGGACACGGTCGCGTCGAGGATCTCGACCCGCCAGCCGTGACGTTCGGCGTAGCGCACATACATCCGGGCCAGGTCGGACGCGAAGAGTGCGGATTCCTCGCCGCCCTCCCCCGACTTCACCTCGAGCACCACGTCGTCACCGTCGTGGGGGTCGCGGGGTGCGAGCAGATCGGTGAGGGTCTTGTCGAGCTCGAGCACCTGAGCCTCGAGGTCGGGCACCTCGGCGGCGAAGCTGGAGTCGTCGGCGGCGAGTTCGCGGGCCGCGTCGAGATCGTCCTGCGCCGACTTCAGCTTGGTGTACGTCGCCATGATGGGCGCGAGCTCGGCGAATCGCTTACCCGCCCTGCGGGCCGCGGAAGCGTCGTTGTGCAGGGCCGGGTCCGCCAACTGCTGCTCCAGGCCGGCGTGTTCGGCCAGGATGTCGTCGATGGCCGAAGGCTGGGTGGTCCCTGCCATGATTCGCTCCGCTCTGCGTTCGTTCGGGAATGGGCACAAAAAAGCCGACGCCCGGCCTGCAATTATCGCAGGACGGGCGTCGGCGGAACAGCTAGGACTCTGCAGATTCCTTGGCTGCGCCCTTGCCGGCGCGCTTGCCGTAGCGAGCCTCGAAGCGGGCGACACGTCCACCGGTGTCGAGGATCTTCTGCTTGCCGGTGTAGAACGGGTGGCACTGCGAGCAGACCTCGACGTTGATACGCCCGGTCTCCTTGGTGCTGTGGGTCTCGAAAGTGTTTCCGCAACCACAAACCACGGTGGTGGCCACGTAATTGGGGTGAATACCTGACTTCATGGTGTCCCTTTCAATGGTCGCCGGGTCGCCTTCGCCGTTCGAAGACGTGAACCGGAACCGGACTCAGCCGCTCAGTATGCCAGATCGCGTGTTCGTGATCCCAATCGGCATTTCTGCTTGCGGTGTGGTCAACGCGGGCGGTCCGCGTTTTGTTCCACGGGATTTCTCGGGAGCATTTCTCGGGAAAGACAACGGGGCCCGGCGACCGTGGTCGCCGGGCCCCGTTCAGGGTCGAATCAGTCGTCGATCGCGCCCGGAGCAGTCTTCGATACCTGCATGAGGAATTCGAGGTTGCTCTTGCTCTTCTTGAGCCGGTCGATCAGCAGATCGATGGCCTGGTGCGAATCGAGACCCGACAGCACGCGGCGCAGCTTGTGCAGTACCGCGGCCTCGTCCGGGCTGAGCAGCAGCTCGTCCTTACGGGTACCCGACGGGTTCACGTCCACGGCCGGGAACACGCGCCGCTCCGCGATCTTGCGGTCGAGCTTCAGCTCGGCGTTACCGGTGCCCTTGAACTCCTCGAAGATCACGGTGTCGCCGGTGGAACCGGTCTCGACCATGGCCGTCGCGATGATCGTGAGTGAACCGCCGTTCTCGATGTTGCGCGCTGCACCGAGGAAACGCTTCGGCGGGTAGAGCGCGGTCGAGTCGACACCACCGGACAGGATGCGTCCCGACGCCGGCGACGAGTTGTTGTACGCGCGGCCGAGGCGGGTGATCGAGTCGAGGAGGACGACGACGTCCTTACCCGCCTCCACCAGCCGCTTCGCACGCTCGATGGCGAGCTCGGCGACCGAGGTGTGGTCTCCCGGCGGGCGGTCGAAGGTCGAGGAGATGACCTCGCCCTTCACCGACCGCTGCATGTCGGTGACCTCTTCGGGACGCTCGTCGACGAGGACGACCATGAGGTAGCACTCGGGGTTGTTCGTCGCGATCGCGTTGGCGATGGCCTGCAGAACGCTGGTCTTACCGGCCTTCGGCGGGCTCACGATCAGCGCGCGCTGGCCCTTGCCGATCGGCATCACCAGGTCGATGACACGCGTGGTCAGGATGTTCGGCGTCGTCTCCAGGCGCAGCCGCTGATTCGGGTACAGCGGCGTGAGCTTGCCGAACTCGGGGCGCTTCTTGGCCGCTTCCACGTCGCCACCGTTGACGGTGTCGATGCGGACCAGCGGATTGAACTTCTGCCGCTGGTTGCCCTGGTCACCCTCACGTCCCACCCGGACGGCGCCGGTGATGGCGTCGCCGCGACGGAGACCGTTCTTGCGGATCAGGTTCATCGACACGTAGACGTCGTTCGGTCCGGCCAGGTAGCCGGAGGTCCGCACGAACGCGTAGTTGTCGAGGACGTCCAGGATGCCCGCGACCGGCTGCAGGACGTCGTCCTCGCGGATCTCGGTCTCGCGGGCGTCACCGCCTCCGCCTTCGCCGCGGTCACGTCCACGTCGGCGCTCGCGGAAGCGGCGTCCGCGGCGTCCGCGACCGCCTTCCTCGTCGTCGCCGGGACGGTTGTCGTTGTTCCGCGGGCCGTTGCCGCCCTGGCCACGCTCACCGCGGGTGTCGCCGCGATCACCACGGTCGCCGCGTTCGCTGCGGTCACCACGGTTGTCGCCGCGGTCACCACGGTTGTCGCGGTCGCCGCCGCGCTCGCGTCGAGTGCGGTCACCGCCCTGTTCGCCGGCGCCGTCCTGCTGCTTGACGGGCTTTTCGGCGGAATCCTGGCGGTCTTCGGTCTGCTGCGTGTCGGTGGCCGTCGCCGGTGCAGTGTCCTGGGCGTTGCCGCCCTGGTCACCCTGCTCGGGTGCGCCTGCACGACGTGCGGATCCGCGGCGCTGACGCCCACGGCGCCCGCCCTCTGCGGTGTCGGCGTCGGCGGCTGCGCCGTCGGCCGTCGCGGTTTCGGTCGTCTTGGGCTCGGCGGCCTTCTCGGTGGTCTCCGGCTGCGGGGTCACTTCGAGTTCGGTCTGCGCCGACTGTTCGCGCTTCGCGCGCGTTGCCCGGGTGCGGGGAGCGGCTTCGGTCGCGGTGGCAGCCGGGGCCGCGGAGCCGCCCTGACGCTCCTTGATCGCGGCGATCAGGTCGCCCTTGCGCATCCCCGAGATGCCCTTGATGCCCAGCTCACCAGCGAGGGTGCGGAGCTCGGTGAGCACCATTCCGGACAGCCCGGCACCCCGGCGCGCCTCGGCGCGCTTGGTGGAGGCCGTCACGGCACCGGTCGATGACGCCTGTGAAGAGTCGCCTGCCTGCGCGCCAACGGTATCCACCGAGGAGGCGCGCACAGGAGCGGCGATGAGGTCCGTATCGGTCACGGAGGTCCTTTCCTTCCCTCACTCGCGCTGCGCTGAGTCGAGGGTTCGTCCCGTAATCCGGTGTCGATACCGAATTCGGATGTGCCGTACGTAGTTGCATGTGAAGAACTGCCGGCTTGCCCGCCATCACATCACCTTTGAAACAGGCGCGTACTCGCAATCCCTACACGACAGAAAGTGCGGAGGATCGTGCCAGGAGCCGTCAACCCCGATTGACCTGGAGTAATTGCCCTGGTGAAGCACCGGCGTCTGATGCGCACGATGTACGGACAATGCCCAGGATAGCTGTGAACGCCCGTAGGGGCAAGGAGACGCCCCTACGGCGTGTCAGCTGGTCCGGACGCCGTCCGCGACGGCCAGTTCGAGCACCTGCAACCCCTCGGCCTCCGCCTGCGCTCGAAGATCCACGGGGAAAGGGTCCGTGGTCAATGCGAGCACTGTCGGTCCCGCTCCCGAGACGGTGGCGGCGATCCCCGCCTTCCGGAGGATCGCGATCCATCGCGTCGTCAACGGAAGAGCGGGAGCGCGCTGCGTCTGGTGCAGCCGGTCCTCGGTGGCCGCCATCAGGAGGTCGGGACGCTCTGTGAGCGCCACCACAGCGAGGGCGCCTCGACTGACGTTGAACGCGGCGTCCCGGTGGGGAACGGTCTCCGGCAACAGACCCCGCGTGTGAGCGGTTGACGAGCGCTCCCCCGGCACCAGTGCGACGACGCGGATCGAGGGGTGCACCGTCAGCGCGACGGCAGAGTAGATGTCGGTGGCAGCCGTCGTTCCGTCGGCCTGCTCGCCGGCACAGCTCCACGATACGACGGCGCCGCCGAGCACGCTGGCGGAGGCGTTGTCGGGGTGACCCTCGAATTCCGACGACAGCTGGACGAGCTGATCGAGCGACAGCGCCAGTTCCGGGTCCAGCTTGGTCGCCAGCCCGTTGGCGGCCGCCAGACCCCCGACGACGGCGGACGCGGAGGAACCCAGACCGCGCGAATGGGGTATCGCATTGCGGCACACCACATCCAGGCCCTCGGCCCACACCCCGGCCGATTCCAGGCCGCGTTCGATCGCCCGGACCACGAGATGGGACGGACCCCACGGCACGTCGTCGGCACCCTCGCCCTCGACCCGGATCTTCAGCCCCGAACCCGTCGTGGTCACGGTGATCTCGTCGTACAGACCGAGCGCGATGCCCAGCGTGTCGAATCCCGGGCCGAGGTTGGCGCTCGACGCAGGCACGCGGGCGGTCACGGTGAGTCCCGTGGGGAGGGTCTGTGTCATATCAGCGGTCTGGTCCTGCGGAGTGGTAGGCGTGGGCGCCACCACTACGCCAGCTCGAGGGCCGAGGCGACAGCGACAGGGTCGACCGGAATCGGTTGGACCTCAGGCATGCCCGCCAGGGCGGTGTCCGGGTCCTTCAGGCCGTTGCCGGTGACCGTGCAGACGACGGTCAGCCCGGAGTCCAGCCAGCCCTCCTTGCGGGCGGCGAGCAGACCCGCGACGCTCGCCGCGGACGCCGGCTCGACGAATACGCCTTCGGTCCTGGCGATCAGGCGGTACGCCTCGAGGATCTCGTCGTCGGTGGCGGCCCGGAAGGCGCCGTGCGACTCTTCCTTGGCGGTCACGGCGCCGTTCCACGATGCCGGTGAGCCGATGCGGATCGCGGTGGCGATCGTCTCCGGATCCTTCACCGGTGCGCCGTGGACGAGCGGCGCGGCGCCCGCGGCCTGCACGCCGAGCATGCGGGGCTTCACGCTGGTGAGGCCGTCCGCGTAGTACTCGGAGTACCCGCGCCAGTACGCGGTGATGTTGCCGGCGTTGCCGACCGGGAGCGCGTGCACGTCGGGGGCCTTGCCCAGCGCGTCGCAGATCTCGAACGCCGCGGTCTTCTGGCCCTCGATGCGGACCGGGTTGACCGAGTTCACCAGCCCGATGGTGGGGAACTCGGCGGTGGTCTTGCGGGCCAGTTCGAGGCAGTCGTCGAAGTTGCCCTGCACCTGAATGATCCGCGCACCGTGCATGACGGCCTGCGCGAGCTTGCCCATCGCGATCTTGCCCTGCGGCACCAGCACCGCGCAGGTCATCTTCGCCTTGGCGGCGTACGCGGCGGCGGAGGCGGACGTGTTGCCGGTGGAGGCGCACAGGACGGCCTGCTGGCCGCGGGCCAGCGCGTCGGTGACGGCCATCGTCATGCCGCGGTCCTTGAACGATCCGGTCGGGTTGAGCCCCTCGACCTTCAGGTAGACGTCGCACCCGGTGATCTCCGACAGGTGCCCGGCCGGCAGCAGCGGGGTGCCACCCTCGCGCAGGGTGACCGTCTTCCAGTTCGGTCCGATGGCGAGGCGGTCGCGGTAAGCCTCGATCAGCCCCGGCCAGGGGGTGTGAACGGGGTTACGGGTGCCGGTCATTGTTCGGTGCCTTCCAGTCGCAGCACGCTGGTCACAGCGGTGACGAATTCGAGTTTGCTCAGTGCCTCAACGGTTTCCGACAGGGCGGAATCCGTCGCGACGTGGGTCACGACAACGAGGCGGGCACCGTCGCCGGCGCCTTCCTGCCGGACGGTGGAGATGCTGACGCCGTGCTGCGAGAATTCGGCAGCCACTGCGGACAGCACACCGGCCTTGTCCGCCACCTGCATGTTGACGTAGTAGCGCGTGGGGATGTCACCGATCGGCGCGACCTTCAGCTTGGCGTACTTGGACTCGCGGGGTCCACGGCCACCGTTGACCTTGTTCCGCGCTGCCATCACCAGGTCGCCCATCACGGCCGACGCGGTGGGGGCGCCACCCGCACCCTGACCGTAGAACATGAGTCGCCCGGCGTTCTCGGCCTCGACGACGACGGCGTTGAATGCGCCGTTGACCGACGCCAGCGGGTGTTCCAGCGGCACGAGCGCCGGGTAGACCCGCGCTGAGATCCGTTCCTTGCCCTTGGGTGTAGTGATCCGCTCGCAGATGGACAGCAGCTTGATCGTGCAGTTGAGTGCGCGCGCCGACGTCAGGTCGGCGGCGGTGATCTTGGAGATGCCCTCGCGGTACACGTCCGCGGCGGTGACCCGGGTGTGGAAGGCGATCGACGCGAGGATGGCCGCCTTCGCCGCGGCGTCGTAGCCCTCCACGTCGGCGGTCGGATCGGCCTCGGCGTAGCCCAGACGTCCGGCCTCGGCGAGGGTCGCGGCGTAGTCCGCGCCGGTCTCGTCCATCGCCGACAGGATGAAGTTGGTGGTCCCGTTCACGATTCCGGCGACCTTGTTCACCCGGTCACCGGCGAGCGACTGGGTGAGCGGACGGATCACGGGGATCGCACCGGCCACGGCGGCCTCGAAGTAGAGGTCGACATTGTGCAGCTCGGCGGCCTCGGCCAGTTCACCGGTGTGATCGGCGAGCAGCGCCTTGTTGGCGGTGACGACGGACTTGCCGGAATTGAGCGCCGAGAGAATCAGCTTGCGGGGCAGATCCATGCCGCCGATGACCTCGACGACGAGGTCGACGTCGTCGCGGGCCACGAGGGACTCCGCGTCGGTGGTCTGCAACTCCTCGGGAACTCCGCGGTCCTTGCCGGGGCGGCGGACGGCCACACCCCGCAGTTCCAGGGGGGCACCGACGCGAGCCTCGAGGTCTTCGCTGTGCTCCCGCAGGATGCGCACCACCTCGCTCCCGACGTTGCCGAGGCCGAGGACGGCCACACCGATAGCGCGATGCGCCGATTCGCTCGTCACTCTTGTACCTCCAAGCTCAGCAGGTCTTCTACGGTTTCCCTCCGGAGGATCGTGCGCGACTGTCCGTCACGCACCGCCACCACGGCAGGGCGGGCGAGCAGGTTGTACCTGCTCGACATCGAATAGCAGTATGCACCGGTGGCCGCGACGGCGAGCAAATCGCCGGCGTCGATGTCCTCGGGCATCCAGGTGTCGCGGATCACGACGTCACCCGACTCGCAGTGTTTGCCGACGACGCGGGACACCACGGGTTCGGCCTCGCTGACCCGGGAGACCAGCTTCGCCTCGTACTCCGCCTGGTACAGCGCGGTGCGGATGTTGTCGCTCATGCCGCCGTCGACGCTGACGTACCGGCGGGTGAGGTTGCTGCCGACGGTGACGTCCTTGATGGTGCCGACCTCGTACAGCGTCACCGTTCCGGGTCCGGCGATCGCGCGCCCGGGTTCGACGGCCAGCGTCGGCTCGGGCAGTCCGGCGAGTGCCGACTCGTTGCGCACGATGTCGCCGAGCTTGGCGGCGAGCTGATCGACGGGCGGCGGGTCGTCGGTGGGGACGTAGGAGATTCCCATGCCGCCACCGAGGTCGATGATCGAGATCTGCGCGGTCTTGTCCACGCCGAACTCCGCGACGACGTCCCGGAGGAGCCCGATGACGCGGTGCGCAGCCAACTCGAAACCGTCGACGTCGAAGATCTGCGAGCCGATGTGGCTGTGCAGACCCACCAGTCGCAGGTTGTCGGCCGCGAACACCCGCCGGACCGCGTCGATCGCCTTTCCGCCCGCGAGCGAGAACCCGAACTTCTGGTCCTCGTGTGCGGTGGAGATGAATTCGTGGGTGTGCGCCTCGACGCCGACGGTCACGCGGATCAGGACGTCCTGCACCACACCGGCTTCGGCGGCCACCTTGTCGAGGCGGTCGATCTCCATGGCCGAGTCGAGCACCACGTGCCCGACCCCGGCGGCGACGGCGGCACTCAGCTCCGCCACCGATTTGTTGTTGCCGTGCATGGCAATTCGCTCCGCCGGGAATCCGGCATGCAGAGCGACCGCAAGTTCACCGCCCGACGCGATGTCCAGCGACAGGCCCTCGTCGGCCACCCAGCGGGCGATCTCGCCGCAGAGAAAAGCCTTGGACGCGTAGTGCACCTTGGCCGTCGGCCCGAATGCGCGGGCCATGTCACGGCAGCGCGACCGGAAATCGTCCTCGTCGACGACGAACAGTGGAGTGCCGTACTTCTCGGCGAGTTCGGTGACCGGGATGCCGGCCAGACTCACGACTCCGTCGGCGCCGCGATGGGCGTTGCGGGGCCATACCTCCGGCGACAGGGCGGCGAAAGCGGCAGCGTCGGAGGGACGTTCGGGCAGACCGGGTGCGTGCACCTGCTCGGCGTGCTTGGGACCTGCGGGGTGCGCGTTCACATCTGCTCCGGTGCGCTGACGCCGAGCAGTGCGAGACCGTTCGCCAGCACCTGACGGGACGCGTCGCACAGCGCCAGTCGCGCGACGTGCAGCGGACCGACCTCCTCGTCGCCCTGGGGCAGGATCCGGCAGGCTCCATAGAACCGGTGGTAGGCACCGGCCAGCTCCTCCAGATACCGCGCGATACGGTGCGGCTCACGCAGATTCGCGGCGCTGGTGACGACGCGCGGGTACTCGCCGAGGGTGCGGATGAGGTCGCCCTCCTGCTCCGAGACCAGCAGCGCAAAGTCGGGATCCGCGACGGCGATGCCGAGGTCGCGGGCGTTGCGGGCGATGGCCGACAGCCGGGCGTGCGCGTACTGCACGTAGTACACCGGGTTCTCGTTGCCGGTGCTCGTCCACAGTTCGAGGTCGATGTCGATGCTCGAATCCACCGAGGACCGGATCATCGCGTACCGAGACGCGTCGACGCCGATCGCCTCGACCAGATCGTCGAGGGTGATGACGGTTCCGGCCCGCTTGCTCATCTTCACGGCCACGCCGTCACGGACCAGGTTCACCATCTGGCCGATGAGCACCTCGACGGTGTCGGGGTCGTCGCCGAACGCGGCAGCGGCAGCCTTGAGCCGGCCGATGTACCCGTGGTGATCGGCGCCGAGCATGTAGATGCACAGGTCGAAGCCGCGGGAGCGCTTGTCCTGGAAGTAGGCGATGTCACCGGCGATGTACGCCGCATTGCCGTCGCTCTTGATGACGACACGGTCCTTGTCGTCGCCGAAATCGGTGCTCTTGAGCCACCAGGCGCCGTCCTCCGGAAAGAGGTTGCCGGAGTCCTTCAGCGTCTCGACGGCCTTCTCCACGGCGCCCGACTCGAACAGCGAGTTCTCGTGGAAGTAGACGTCGAAGTCGACCCCGAACTCGTGCAGGGTCCGCTTGATGTGCGCGAACATCAGGTCGACGCCGATGGACCGAAACACTTCCTGTTGCTCGTCGGAGGGCAGGTCCAGCGCGTCCGGGCGCTGCTGCTGCACCTGGTCGGCGATGTCGGCGATGTAGGCGCCCGCGTATCCGTCCTCGGGGGCGGGCTCGCCCTTGGCGGCCGCGATCAGGGAGCGGGAGAACCGGTCGATCTGCGCGCCGTGGTCGTTGAAGTAGTACTCGCGGGTGACCGCCGCGCCCTGGGTGGAGAGAATCCGGCCGAGCGCATCCCCGACGGCCGCCCAGCGCGTTCCACCGAGGTGGATGGGTCCGGTCGGGTTGGCGGACACGAACTCGAGGTTGATCTTCTTGCCGTCGAGCGTGTGGCCGGCCCCGAACGCGGCCCCCTCCGCGAGAATCTTCGCGACGATCGCGCCCTGCGCGTCGGCGGCGAGACGGATGTTGAGGAAGCCGGGGCCCGCGATGTCGGCGGAATCGATGCCCTCGGCCGCGGTGAGGGCCTCGGCGAGCCAGGTGGCCAGCTCCCGCGGGTTGGTACCGACATTCTTGGCCACCTGCATCGCCACGTTGGTGGCGTAGTCGCCGTGCTCGGGGTTGCGCGGACGCTCGACCGTGAGAGTTTCGGGGAGCACGGACACGTCGAGTCCGCGTTCGGCGAGCACTTTCGCGGCGGTTCCGCGGAGCAGTTCGGCAAGGTCAGCTGGAGTCACAGGTATCTATCCTATGGCCAACGCGTCGCGAGCGGTGATCCGCCTTCCCGCGAGTCCCGCGGACGGCGTCGCGACCGCCCGCGGCGCGTGGCGGCGGCCACTCTCCCAGGTTGCCCTCAGGGTGGGAAAGTACAGTGGGGTCGCCCTCAGCTTCCGGTTGCCGGGGGTCGAGCGCCCGTAACCCACACACCGAAAGATCACAATCGATGCCAAGCGGTTCGGAAAGTCGCGGTCCCGATAAGAACTCGGGCGCGAAGTCGGCGAAGGCCATCAAGGCTGCCAAGAAGAAGAGCGGCGGCGCGAAAGCCAAGGGCGGCGCGTCCGCTCCCCGGAACATCCCGTGGCTGACGATCGGCGCCGGAGCGGCCGTTCTCGCACTCGTGGCCGTCCTCGCGATCAACCTGGTCCCCAAGTATCAGGCCAAGGAAGAGGCCGCGAAGTACGCGCCGAGTGCCGAGAATCCCGACCCGTCGGTCAACATCGACGGCGTCGTCAAGGTCGACTACCCGGCCGGCATCCACATTCAGCCGACGCAGCGCGTCGCATACGACCAGTCGCCCCCGTTCGGCGGGCCGCACGACGCGATCTGGGCGACGTGCACCGGAACGGTCTACCCGAACGCGATCCGCACCGAGAACGCCGTCCACTCGCTCGAGCACGGCGCCGTGTGGATCGCCTACAACCCGGACGAGGTGTCCGGCGACCAGGTGGAGACGCTGAAGAACAAGGTGGACGGCCAGACGTACACGCTGCTGTCGCCGTACCCGGGCCTCGACAGCCCCGTCTCCGTGCAGTCGTGGGGCCATCAGCTGAAGGTGGACAGCGTCGACGACCCGCGCATCGACCAGTTCATCACGGCGCTGCGGATCAACAAGAACACCTACCCCGAGGTCGGCGCGAGCTGCTCGTCCATCCCGGGTTCCGGATTCGACCCCGACAACCCGCCGCCGTTCGACCCGTCCACGCCGGGCGCGGACGCGGTTCCGATGGACGGTGGCGGAATCAACCCCGACCAGTCGGAGTCGGGCGGCGCGGGCGCGCAGCTGCCGAGCGGGATGCAGCTCCCGAGCGACCTGCAGCTGCCGTCCGACCTGCAGCAGGCGCCGGCCGAGGGCGGCAATGGTTAGTTCTGCCGATTCCCGGCACGAACCCGACGCCGACGCCGACAACGAAGGCGATCCGGCCCCGGCCCGGCCCGGTCAGCGCACGGCGCTCCTGGTCATCGGGTTGATCGGTGCCATCGCCCTCGGATTCGCGCTCGGGTTCCTCGCCCGGCTTCCGCTCGATACCGGCACCGCGGTACCCGAGGCCGGGTCCGTCGACGTCGGATTCTCGCAGGACATGAGCGTGCACCACAGCCAGGCGGTGGAGATGTCGGCGATCGCACTGACGAACGCCACCGACCCGGCGGTCCGGAGCCTCGCGTACGACATCCTCACCACGCAGCAGAACCAGCTCGGGCAGATGCAGGGCTGGCTCACACTGTGGGATCAGCCGGCGCTGCCGTCGGGCGGTTACATGGGCTGGATGGAATCCGAGCATTCGGATGGGCACGACCACGGGTCCACCGAGAGCGCGCACATGGGTTCGATGACGAAGATGCCGGGCATGGCGTCGTCGGAGGACATGGCGGCGCTGCGTCAGGCCACCGGCCCCGCCGTCGACGTCCTGTACCTCCAGCTGATGTTGCGACACCACCAGGGCGGGCTTCCGATGATGGAGTACGCCGCGCAGCATGCGTCGGAGGACGCGGTGCGCGGTCTAGCGCAGACGATGGTCGACACGCAGCAGAGCGAGGCGACGGTGATGACGAACATGCTCACCGCGAAGGGTGCGGCGCCCCTCCCGATGAACTGACCGGCACGCTCACGACCACGTCCAGTCGCGCACCTCGGGCATGTCCTCGAGGTGCGCGACGACGTATTCGCCGTGCCGTTCGAGTTGCCTGAGGCAGAAGTCGGCCAGTTCGGACGCGCCGGCCGGTTCCCGCCGCGTGCGTCGCAGCGCTGCGAGCGCCAGGTGGTAGCGGCTCATCCGGTTGAGCACGACCATGTCGAACGGTGTGGTCGTGGTGCCTTGCTCGCTGAAGCCGCGGACGTGGAAGCGGCCCGCCGCAGGGCGTCCGTGGATCAGTTCGTGGACGGCGCGCGAGTACCCGTGGAAGGCGAACACCACGTCGGTGTCCGCGGTGAACAGGTCGAGGAACGTCTGCGCGTCGAATCCGTGCGGATGCTCGGTGGGCGTGAGCAGCCCCATCAGATCGACGACGTTGACCACCCGGGTCACCAGGTCCGGGGTGTGCTCGCGCAGCAATTGCGCCGCGGCGAGGATCTCCTGGGTCGGAACGTCTCCGGCGGCCGCGAGCACGACATCCGGGTCGGTGCCCGCACCGGATTCGGTGCCCGCCCACTCCCACACCGACGCCCCGGCCGCGCAGTGGGCATGCGCTGCCTCGAGCGTCAGGTACTGCAGATGCGGCTGCTTGTCGACCACGATGAGGTTGACGTGATCGGTGCTGCGGAGACAGTGGTCGGAGATCGAGAGCAGGGTGTTCGAATCCGGTGGCAGCCAGATCCGGACCACGTCCGGTGCCAGCGGGATGACCGCGTCGATCATGCCCGGGCCCTGATGGGAGAAACCGTTGTGGTCGTTGCGCCAGCAGGTGCTGGTCAGCAGGACGTTCAGCGACGCCACCGGCGCCCGCCACGGGAGGTCGACCGCGTGCTGCAGCCACTTCGTGTGCTGGATGAGCATCGACACGCTCACCATGGCGAACGCCTCGTAGCTGGCGAACAGTCCGTGCCGCCCCGACAGCAGGTACCCCTCGAGCCACCCTTCGCAGAGATGTTCGCTGAGCACCTCCATCACCCGGCCGCGGGCCGACAGTGCGTCGTCGTGCTCGGTGACGGGCAACTGCCAGCAGCGGTCGGTCTGCTCGAACACCGCACCCAGCCGGTTGCTCGACGTCTCGTCGGGGCAGAACAGCCGGAACGATCCGCCGCCGTCCGCGGTGGTGGTCGCGGCGTAGAGGTCGCGGAGCAGTTCGCCGAGCACCCGGGTCGTCTCGTGATGTGTGGTGCCCGGCCCTTCGATCGCGAGGGCGTACATCTCGAGCGGCGGGACGGGAAGGTCCGCTCGCAGGCGCCCACCGTTCGCGTACGGGGACGAACCCATGCGTTTGTCGCCCTGCGGCGCGAGCCGCTGCAGGTCCCGCACCAGCGCCCCCGACGAGTCGAAGAGTTCCTCCGGCGAATACGACCGCATCCACTCCTCGAGCTTGCGCAGGTGTGCCTCGTCGGTCCGCACCCCCGACAGCGGAACCTGGTGCGCCCGGTGAGTGCCCTCGACGAGCACACCGTCCACGGTGTGCGGCCCGGTCCAGCCCTTCGGGGTCCGCAGCACGATCGCCGGCCATCGGGCGGGGCCGGGCCTGCCTGCCCGCGCCTGCTGCTGGAAGCCGGTGATCGCGGTGTGCGCGTCGGTCAGGGCTCGGTGTAGCGCCGGGAAGACCTGACGCGGGTCGTCGCCGGCGACGACGGTCGGCGCCCACCCCTGACCGCTGAGGAATGCTTCGACGTCCTCGTCGCTGCTGCGACCGTAGACGGTGGGCCCGGCGATCTTCGCGCCGTTCACATGGAGGATCGGCAACACCGCTCCGTCGCGTTCCGGATTGAGGAACGCCGGGAGTTTCCACGAACCGGACAGTGGTCCCGTCTCCGCCTCCCCGTCCCCGATCACGCACGCCACCAACAGATTCGGATGATCGAACGCCGCACCCGCGGCATGGGCGAGCGCGTAGCCGAGTTCGCCACCCTCGTGGATGCTGCCCGGCGTCTGCACGCTGACGTGGCTGGGGATCCCGCCCGGCGTCGAGAACTGCCGGCAGAGCCGATGGATGCCCGCGGCATCGCGGGACACACCCGGATACACCTCCGAGTACGTCCCCTCCAGGTAAGTGGCGGCGACGAGCGCGGGACCCCCGTGCCCGGGACCCGTCACATAGAGGCAGTCGGTGTCGGTCCGGCGGATGAGACGGTTCAGCAGCGCGTAGATCATCGACAGCCCCGGACTCGTCCCCCAGTGCCCGAGCAGCCGCGGTTTGATGTGCTCCGGCCGCAGCGGCTCCCGCAGAAGCGTGTTGTCCTGCAGATAGATCTGCGCGACCGTCAGATAGTTCGCGGCCGCCCACCACCGCAGGTCCAGGTCGAGTTCGGAATCGGAATACTGCCCGCCCGCATCCTGCGGGTCGACCTGCCGCACTTCGGTCATTCTCGACCCCTCCCCGAGAGTTCGCGAGCGTCCACGTTCCTCCGACACTAGGCCGGTTCGGGCCTCTACCGGGGCGAGTCCACGAAGTAGGGGCCCGATTTGGTCGATCCCCCTACCCATGCGCTACCATTGGCCAGCCCAATCGGCACACCGGTTTTCCGGTGCGCCCCCGTAGCTCAGGGGATAGAGCGTTCGCCTCCGGAGCGAAAGGCCGCAGGTTCGAATCCTGCCGGGGGCACACGAAAAAGCTGCACCGCTCACGCGGTGCAGCTTTTTTCGTGGGACGAACGGGACGGCGGCGGGTTCAGGCCGGGGTGCTGCGGCGCATTTCGCGTCGGAGGATTTTCCCGCTGGCCGTCTTGGGTAGTTCGGCGAGGATCTCGACCCGCCGCGGTGCCTTGTAGCCGGCCAGCCGCTCCCGGCAGTACTCGACGAGTTCGTCCGGCTCCACCGACTGCCCGGGACGGAGGCTGACGAAGGCGGCGACGGTTTCGCCCCGGTAGCTGTCCGGTTCGCCGACGACGGCCGCCTCCCGGACCGCGGGATGCCGGTAGAGAACGTCCTCGACCTCGCGGGGCCACACCTTGAACCCGGACGCGTTGATCATGTCCTTCTTGCGGTCGACGACGTACACCCAGCCGTCGGCGTCCATGAATCCCACGTCACCGGTGAGCAACCGGCCGCCGGGCAGCGACTGCGCCGTCGCGTCGGGTTTGTTCCAGTACGCGGGCACGACCATCGGTCCGTCGACGGCGATCTCCCCCACCGCGAGGGGCGCGAGGTCGTCGCCGTCCTCCCCGACGATCCGGATCACGGCGGACGGCAGGGGAAGGCCGATCGCCAGGGTGCCGGAGGTCGGATCGACCGGGGCCTCGAGGCCGGGCGGGACGACGACACACGGTGCGCTGGTCTCGGTGAGTCCGTAGCCGTTGCGGATGTATTTGCCGGTCAGCTCGCGGAAGCGTTCGACGATGGCGGGTGGCAGCGGGGCGCCGCCGGACATCACCGCCTCCAGGGACGCGAAGCGTTCACCGGAGAAATCGGGGTGGGCCATCAGCGCCATGTAGGCGGTGGACGGACCGACCATGAATACCGGCCGCTCCCGCTCGAGCGCATCGAGCACGACTCCGGCCTCGAACCGGTACGCGAGGATCAGCGGTGATGCCAGATCGATCGCGGTGAGCAGCTGGCACACCATGCCGGTGATGTGGAACAGCGGCGCGAGGGCGAAGATCGGCGAGCCGGCGGGTTTGTCCTCGTACAGGCGCAGGATTGCGCTGTTGACGGTGAGATTCCGGTGGGTGTTGGTCGCCCCCTTGGGAACTCCACTCGTTCCGGACGTGTAGGACACGAGCGCGATGTCGTCCGGAACCAGACCGGGATCGGGCACACCGACGCCGGCGCGTGTCCGGGCCACCTCCAGCAGGTCGGGCACGCCCGCGCTGCGGACCCGCGTCACGCCCCCGAAGATGCGCTCGTCGTCGGAGGTCTGGATGTCGAGTTCGCAGGCGGTCAACGCGATCCGCACGCCCGCGGCGGTGGCCCGCTCCGCGACCCGGTCGGCCCACGCGTTCTCACTGCACACGATCGCGGTGACTCCGGCGTCGGTGAGGATGTGGGAGAGTTCGTCCCGGTACATCGGGTTCAGCGGGACGACGGCACCCCCGGCCTTCCACGTCCCGATCAACGCCAGCACGAACTGCGGGACGTTCTGCAGGTAGATCGCCAGCCGATCCCCTGCCCCGAATCCGTTCTCCACGAGGTAGGCGGCCAGACCGTCGCTGAGTTCGTCGACCTCGCGGTAACTCAGAGTGCCGCCGAGATACCGGATGGCGGACCCGTCCGGGGCAGCCCCGACCGCGGCGGCGAACACGTCGAGCGCCGTCCGTGCGGGAATCCCACCGACCGCACGCGTTCTCTCGTCGTACCGGTCCATCCAGGGCCTGTCGTCGTACCAGCTCATCGCCGCCGTACCGCCTCTCGCTCGCTTCCGTGTTCCGACTGGTCGACCGGTTGTTCAGCGTGTTCCCGACATCCCGCCGTCCACGGGGATCACGGTGCCGGTGACGTACGCCCCGGCGCGTGAGGACAGGAAGATCGCGGTGCCCGCGGCGTCCTCCGGTGTGCCGACCCGGCCGAGCGGAACGGATCCCTCGATCGCGTCCTTCCGCTCCGGGTCGTCCAGGATGAAGGCCATCATCTTGCTCGGGAACGGCCCCGGCGCAATGGCGTTGACGGTGATTCGCTCGGCGGCGAGTGTCGCGGCGAGCTTGCGGGTGAGCAGGTGGACCGCGGCCTTGCTCGCCCCGTAGGAGAAGTTGTCGGTGCCGGACACGACGAGTCCGTCGATCGATCCGATGTTGATCACCCGGGCCGGGTCGCCGTCCGTCGCCGCGGCCCGCAGATTCGGCAGCAGCGCCTGGGTGAGCAGGAACACGCCCTTGACGTTGATGTCGAAGATCTTGTCGAATCCGCTCGCGGGGAACTCGTCGATCGGCGCACCCCACGTCGCGCCGGCGTTGTTGACGAGGACGTCGAGCCGGGACGACAGCTCGCCGACCCGTGCGACGAGACCGGCGATCCCCTCCTCGGTCGACAGGTCGGCGGGGTGCGCATGGCACGTCCCCGGCCCCTGGGCCGACAGTTCGGCGGCGGCCTTCTCGCATGCCTCGGCTTTGCGGGCGGAGATGACGACCGTGGCGCCGGCCTGGACGAATCCCTCCGCGATCATCCGGCCGATGCCCCGCGAACCCCCGGTGACCACCACGGTCTTGCCTGTGACGTCGAACAGTGAACCGGCATCCATGTGCGTTCCTTTCAGGGTTGGAAGACGAGGCGGCCGACGGTGCTGCCGTCCCCGAGTCGGCCGAGTCCGTCGGCCACGTCCGCGAGCGACAGTCGTTCGCTGACGAGCGGCCTGATGGCACCGGAGTCGGCGAGGCGCGTGAGTTCCTCGTGGCAGTCGTCGATCGCCTGCTGGTTGTACTGCTTGTACAGGCCCCAGTGCAGTCCGATGATCGAGTAGTTCTTGATCAGGGCGTGATTGAGCCCGGGGGTCGGGATGGTGCCGCCCGCGAAGCCGATGATCAGGATCCGGCCCTCGAAGGCGATGCATTTGGTGGACTTGGTGTAGGCGTCGCCGCCGACCGGGTCGTAGACGACGTCCGCTCCGCGTCCGCCGGTGAATTCCTTCACCAGTGGAACGAAATCGTCGGTGCGCCGGTCGATCACCAGATCCGCTCCCAGCCGGCGGCAGTACTCGACCTTGTCGGGACCACCGACCACGCCGATCACTTTCGCGCCCGCGGCCTTGCCCAATTGCACTGCGGCGCTGCCCACTCCGCCCGCGGCGGCGTGCACGAGCAGCGTCTCGCCGGGCTGCAGCCGGGTGCGGCGGTGAAGGGCGAACCAGCTCGTCTGGTAGCCGATGCTCAGCGCCGACGCCTCGGCGTCGTCGAGTGCGGCCGGGGCCGCGAACGTATTGACCTCGTCCATCACGGCCATCTCGGCGAATCCGCCGCCGGGCAGGTTCGGGTTGCCGATCACCCGGTCGCCGACGGCGAAACGGGTGACGCCGTCGCCGACCGCCACCACCTCGCCGCACAGTTCGACGCCGGGTGTGAACGGCAGCGGCGGCGTGATCTGGTACTCGCCCCGGCACAGTAGGACGTCGGGGAAGTTGGCCGGCGCGGCCAGCACCCGGACCAGTACCTGGCCGGGACCGGCGGTCGGGTCAGGGACCTCCTCGAGTTGCAGCGCGCTGCGTGGTTCGCCGAGTTCGTGGACACGCCATGCCTTCATGTATTGCTTCCTGACTGTCGGTGGTGCGGCTTCGATTACGCGGGCAGGTCGATCAGTTCGGCGAGGTGCGCGCGGTGCCGGTACGCGGTGCCCAGCGCGAGTTGATCGCTCTTCGCTCTCTTCAGATACAGATGGGCCGGGTACTCCCAGGTCATCCCGATTCCCCCGTGCAACTGGACGCACTCCTCGGCGGCGTGGACCGCGACGTCGCTGCAGTAGGCCTGCGCGACGGCAGCGGCGACCTCGGCGTCCGCGTCGCCGCGGGCGGCGGTGTCCGCGGCGTAGCGGGCGGCGGCCGCCGCGGAGGTGACCTCGAGCCACAGGTCGGCGAGTCGGTGCTTGATCGCCTGGAACGACCCGACGGCGCGGCCGAACTGCGTGCGGTCCTTGACGTACGCGAGGGTCGTCTCGAAGCACCACTGCGCGAGTCCGAGTTGCTCGGATGCGAGCAGGGCGGCGCCGACGACGAGGGCCTCACGGACCGCTGCCGCGGCGTCGCCGTCGTCGATGCGGGTGGACGCGGCGCCGTCGAACGCGACATCCGAGAGGGGCCGGGTCATGTCGAGCGCGAGTACGGGCGTGACGGTGACGCCGACGGTGCCCGCGGGCACCGTGTGCAGTTCGAGTCCGCCGGGGCCCACGGCGGGCACGATCAGGACGTCGGCCTCCGACACACCCGCGACACTGGTGACGGTGCCGGTCAGACGGTCGCCGTCCCGGCGCACGGTCGGGGTGAACCGGCGCGGTGCGGTCGCGAGCCCGACCGTGAGGGCACCGGTGGTCGTCCCGTCGGCGAGCGCGGCGACGGTGCGCGTGTCGCCCGACTTCAGCAGTGCGACCGTCGCGAGGACGGCGCTGGACAGGTATGGGACGGGTGCGACGGCGCGTCCGATCTCCTCCATGACCACCGCGGCCTCGCGGGCGCTCGCTCCGGCACCGCCCAGGTCCTCGGGGACGAGCAGTCCCGCGAGTCCGAGTTCGACGGCGAGGGATTTCCACACTCCGGAGAAGTCGGCGGGCGCCCGGTCGTACGCCCCGACCACCAGTTCCGGTGGACAGCGGTCGGCGAGGAGGCGGCGGACGGAGTCGCGCAGGGCGTCCTCCGTGTCGGAGTACAGCAGATCTGCGGTGCTCATCGGGGCAGGTCCTTCCAGGCGATGTGCTTGTCGACGCGGTGCTCCGGCGGGAGGCCGAGGACGCGTTCTGCGATGACGTTGCGCAGGATCTCGGACGTGCCGCCCTCGATCGAGTTGCCTTTCGCGCGCAGGTACCGGTAGCCGGGTTCGCGGCCGGTGAAGTCGACCTTGTCGGGGCGGCGCATGGTCCAGTCGTCGTACCGCAACCCGGCCTCGCCGTGGAGTTCGATGTCGAAGCCCGAAATGGTCTGCGCGAGCCGGGCAAAGGCCAGCTTCAGCCCGGATCCCTCCGGGCCGGGCTGACCGGCTTCGAGTTGCTGCCGCAGGCGTTCCCCGGTCAGCCGGGCGACCTCCGCCTCGACCCACAACCGGAGCAGTTCGTCGTGCATCGCGGGGTCGCGGAGGTCGGGGTGCTCCCGCCAGGCCGCGGCGACGGGTCCGATCATGCCGCTCTCGCGGGCGGCCGCGGAACCGCCGATCGCCACCCGCTCGTTGTTGAGGGTCGCGGTGGCCACCCGCCAGCCCTGTCCCTCGTCGCCGAGCCGGTCGGCGTCGGGGATGAGGACGTCGGTGAGGAACACCTCGTTGAATTCGGCCTCACCGGTGATCTGCCGCAGCGGCCGGACGTCGATGCCGGGGTCGCTCATGTGGCACAGGAAGTAGGTGAGCCCGGCATGCTTCGGGACCGTCGGATCGGTCCGGGCCACGAGGATGGCCATCTGCGCGTTCTGCGCCCCCGACGTCCACACCTTCTGCCCGTTGACCGTCCAGCCGTCACCCCCACGGACGGCTCGCGTCGCGACCGCGGCGAGGTCGGAGCCCGCCCCCGGTTCGCTGAACAACTGGCAATAGATGTGCTCGCCGGTGAAGATCGGCCGAAGGTATTTCTGCTGCTGTTCCTCGGTGCCGAACGCGGCGATGGTCGGCGCGGCCATGCCCAATCCGATTCCGTTGCGGCCCTTCGCCGGACCGGGCGCACCCGCCGCCTCGAGTGCGGCGTCGACCTGCGCCTGGAAGCGCTGCGGCAGACCGAGACCGCCGCGCCCGGGCGGGAAGTGGACCCACGCGAGGCCCGCGTCGAATCGGGCCCCGAGGAACCCGGCCGGATCCGACAGGTCGTTCTGCTCGACGAGAGTCGCGACGCGATCGCGGAGATCGCGTGCGATCGCCTGTTCGTCAGTGGTCATGTTCCTCAGTCCTTCGGTCCGCCGGCCACGTAGATCACTTGCCCGGACACGAATCCGGCACCCTCACTGGCCAGGAACGACGCCGTGTTGGCGATGTCCTCGGGCTGCCCGACCCGGTTCACCGGGATCTGCGATGCCGCTGCCTTCTTGAAGTCCTCGAAGCCGACGCCCACCCGTTCGGCGGTGGCGGCGGTCATCTCGGTCTCGATGAATCCGGGCGCGATCGCGTTCGCGGTGACGCCGAATTTGCCCAGTTCGATGGCGAGGGTCTTGGTGAAACCCTGCATGCCGGCCTTGGCCGCGGAGTAGTTGACCTGCCCGCGGTTGCCGAGCGCCGAGGTGCTCGACAGGTTCACGATGCGGCCGAACCCGGCGTCGACCATGTGCTGCTGCACGGCCCGCGACATCAGGAACGCGCCGCGCAGGTGCACGTTCATCACGGCGTCCCAATCGTCGACGGTCATCTTGAACAGCAGGTTGTCGCGGGTGATCCCGGCATTGTTGATCAGGATCGTCGGGGCGCCCAGTTCGGTCGCGACCCGCTCGACCGCCGCGGCGACGGACGCCTCGTCGGCCACGTTCGCGCCCACCGCCAGCGCCTGGCCGCCGGCGGACGTGATGGCGTCCACCGTTGCCGCGCAGGCGGCCTCGTCGAGGTCGAGGACGGCGACCGCGTGTCCGTCGCGTGCCAGCTTCTTCGCCACCGCGGCACCGATGCCCCGCGCCGCGCCGGTGACGATTGCCGTTCTCTTCATGAAGTTCTCCATCGTTGTCGGTTCAGATTCCGGCCCGGGCGGCGATGTCGCACGCCTTGGCCACGAGGGCGTCGATGCGCTCGACCGTCGGCGTGCCCGCGGCCGCCTTGTTCTGCGGTTCGTCCCGCGCGCGTCGCATGACGCCCTCGGCGATGACCGCGACCTTCCACAGGCCGAGGACGTGCCAGAAGGCCAGCGCGTCCGGGTCGCGCCCGGTCTCCTCGAGATACACCGCGGCGATCTCCACCCGGTCCGGGAAGCCGTCGAGGGTGGACGCCGGGAAGTCGCCGCCGGTGGTCTCGCCCGGCTCCGGCCAGTACGCGAGCAGGCTGCCGACATCGGCGAGCGGGTCGCCCAGGGTGCACAGCTCCCAGTCGAGGGCTGCGGTCACCTCTCCGCTGTCGAAGGAAGTGATGACGTTGCGCAGATGGAAGTCGCCGTGCACGAGCGTCAGTTCCCGCTGCTCGGGGACCGCGTCGCCGAGCCGCCGGGTGAGGTCGTCGACGGCGGGCAGTTCGCGGGTCTTCGACTTCTCCCACTGACCCGACCACCGCTTGAGCTGACGCTGCGCGTACGGCTTGTGACTGGCCAGATCGGTCAGCCCGGTCCGGTCGAGGTCCACCGCGTGGATCTTCGCCAGGGTCCGCGGCAGCGACAGGCCGATCGCCCGGCGACGCTGCGGCGTCAGCCCCTCGGCGATCGACATGCGATCGACCACCTGTCCGTCGACGAATTCCATCAGCAGCAGCGGTACGTCCGTCACGTCCGGGTCGTCGGTGAGACCGAAGACCCGGGGAGTGGGCACCGGGGTGTCTTCGAGGGCGGACAGGATCCGCGCTTCGCGGGCGACGTCGTGCGCGGACGCCAGGAGGTGTCCGAGGGGTGGGCGCCGCAGCACCCATCTGCGACCCGCCCGGTCCTGCACGAGGTAGGTGAGGTTCGACTGGCCGAGTCCGATCCGGTCGAACGTCAGCGGTTCGGCGCATTCGATGCCGAGCGCGCCCAACCAGCGGCTGACGGCTTCGGTGTCGATGCCGACGACGTCCACGCTAGACACCGAGCTGGGCCCCCTGCCGGAACGGAAGCGCGTCGCCGAGCAACTGGCCTCCGTCGACCACCATCGTTTCGCCGGTGATCCAGCTCGCGGCGTCGGAGACGAGGAACGCGACCGCGGACGCGATGTCCGTGGGTTCGCCGATCCGGCCGAGTGCGGTCGACGCCGACACGGCCTGCTCGTGTTCCTTCCAGAGGGCTTCGGCCAGCTTGGTGCGCACCACACCGGGTGCGACGGCGTTGACCCGGACCTGCGGCGACAGTTCCAGTGCCAGTTGCTTGGTGAGGTGGATCAGCGCGGCCTTGGACGCGTTGTACACGCCGATGTTGGCCTCGAACGCCATGCCGCCGATGGAGGCGGTGTTGACGACGGCGCCGCCGTGTTCGCCCATCCACGCCCTCGTGGCGAGCCCGGTCCACATCACCGGCGCCCACAGGTTCACGTCGAAGGTCTTGGCGAATCGGGCGTGGTCCTGGTCGATGACCGGCCCGTAGGAGGGGTTCGTTCCGGCGTTGTTGACCAGGATGTCGAGGCTGCCGAACCGTTCGAGGGTGCGGTCGATGCAGCCCCGGGCGGCGTCCTCGTCGACGGCGTGGGCGGCGACACCGATCGCGGTGCCGCCGACCTGGGCCGCGGCGGCGTCGGCGGATTCCTGCGACCGGGAGGTGAGCACCACGTTGCCGCCTGCGGCCGCGATGGCCTGGGCGACGGCCAGGCCGATGCCCCGCGAGGCGCCGGTGACGATCGCGGTGCGTCCGGTGAGGTCGAGTCCGGCCATGTCAGCTCACCGCAACCTTGTGTCCGTTGGTGGAGGCGGCGGCGGTGTCGCGGTACTGACGCAGTTCCTGACGCGCGATGGCGCGCTTGTGGACCTCGTCGGGACCGTCGGCCAGTCGCAGGGTGCGCAGATGCGCCCAGGCCATGGCGAGGGGGAAGTCGTCGGTGACGCCCGCACCGCCGTGCACCTGGATGGCCCGGTCCACGATCTTCAACGCAATATTGGGGGCCGCCACCTTGATCGCGGCGATCTCCGTCCGCGCCTCCTTGTTGCCGACCGTATCCATCAGATACGCCGCCTTCAGCGTCAGCAGCCGGATCATCTCGATGTCGATGCGCGCCTCCGCGATCCAGTCCTGGATGTTCGCGTTCTCGCTGACCGGTTTTCCGAACGTCACCCGCGACGACGCCCGGCGGCACATCAGCTCGAGTGCCCGCTCCGCCATCCCGATCGCCCGCATGCAATGGTGGATCCGACCCGGACCCAACCGGGCCTGCGAGATCGCGAAACCCTCGCCCTCCCCCTTCAGCACGTCCGTCACCGGCACCCGCACATCCGCGAAGTCGATCTCCGCGTGTCCCTCCCGGTCCTGGTATCCGAACACGGGCAACCCGCGCATTACCGTCACCCCCGGCGCATCGATCGGCACCACCATCATCGATTGCTGCCGGTGCGGCGCCGCCGACGGATCCGTCTTCCCCATCACGATGAGGACTTTGCAGTTGCGGTGCAGTGCGTTCGATGCGAACCACTTCCGGCCGTTGAGCACGTACTCGTCGCCGTCCCGGACCATCGACAGCTCCACGTTCGTCGCATCCGAACTCGCCACCGCGGGCTCGGTCATCGCGAACGCCGAGGCCATCGTCCCGTCGAGCAGCGGCTTCAGGTACTTCTCCTTGTGCTCGGCCGTGCCGAACAACTCGAGGACCTCCATGTTGCCCGTGTCCGGCGCATTGCAGTTGCACGCCTCCGACGCAATATGACTGCGCCCCATGATCTCCGCCAACGGCGCGTACTCGAGGTTCGTCAGCCCCGCACCCGTCCCCGGGTGCGGATGAAACAGATTCCACAACCCCCGGCGCCGCGCCTCCGCCTTCAACTCCTCCAACACCGGCGGCTGGAAATGCGGATCCCCCGACTCCCGCATCTGCTCCTCGTACACCGCCTCGGCCGGATACACGTGCGAATCCATGAACTCCAGCAAATCAACCTGCAGCTGCTGGGCGCGATCCGAGATGTCAAACAGGGACATGGGAACTCCTGACGGGTAGTGAGGGAAACATGGGTGTGTGCGTGTCGTTACCGGGGGTCACAGTGCTCCAGCAGCGAATTCTGGTAGCGGCGCATCCCGCGCAGCCAGCGGTCGTAATCGGACCCCTTCTGCCGATACATGGTGAGGACGCTCTCGTGGGGCAGGATCAGGAACGTCTCGCGGTCCACGGCACCGAGCACGATGTCGGCGACCTGCTCGGGCTGCAGCACGTCGCCCGCCGAGACGACGGCCCGGGTGGCGGCGGCACCGAGTGGATCACCCGAGTTCTCGCCGGAGCGCATCAGCGTGGTCTCGACCCCCATCGGGCAGAGGCAGCTGACCCTGATTCCCTTGTCTCCGTATGTGACCGACAGCCATTCGGAGAACGCGACCGCAGCGTGCTTGGTGACGGCGTACGTGGCCGAGCCGATCTGGGTCAGCAGGCCCGCGGCGGAGGCGGTCGACACGAAGTACCCCTCGCCGCGCTCGACCCACTTCGGCACGAGTTGCCTGGCGGCGCGGATGTGGGCACGAATGTTGACGTCGAACGCGAGATCCCAGTCGGGCTCGTCGGCATCGAGGCCGGGTGCTCCCGCGACGCCCGCGTTGGCGAAGTAGAGATCGACCGGGCCGAGCTCGGTCTCCGCGCGCTCGATGATGCGCCGGATCTGCTCGGTGTCGGCGACATCGGCACCTTCGGCGAGGGCGGACCCGGGGAGGCGTTCGTTGATCCGGTCCGCAACCGCCGCCGCGGCGGTCGGGTCGAGATCGGCGACGAGCACCGTGGCGCCCCGGTCCGCGAGACGGTCGGCGATGGCCCCGCCGATACCGCCCCCGCCGCCGGTCACGATGGCGACCTTCTGTGCAACCTTCACGAGGTGTCCTCTCCTGCGCCGTGCATTGTGACTCGCGTCTCTCTTTTGTATAGTTGAATCCGTCGTCAAGTTCAAGTGTCGGGGTTCAGATCACACCTCGAATTCCGACCCAGCCAACGTGACACATCCAGGCCCTGCACCACTCGGAATTGAGGGAGACAGATGACCGACACCACTGCACTGCCCGTTCGTCCGGCGAGCTTCGACGAGCTCACCGCGCTGATCGGCAAGGAGCTGGGCCCCACCGAATGGCACGACGTCACTCAGGAACGCGTCAACGCCTTCGCCGACGCGACCGGCGACCACCAGTGGATCCACATCGATCCCGAGCGCGCCGCGGCCAGCCCGCTCGGCGGCACCATCGCGCACGGCCTCTACAGCCTGTCCCTCGGACCGGCACTGTCGGCGACCCTGCTGCGATTCGACGGCTTCGCGCACAGCCTGAACTACGGCTACAACAAGGTCCGTTTTCCCGCGCCGGTGCCGGTGGGTTCTCGCATCCGGATGCGTGCCACCGTCCAGTCCGCCGAACAGGTCGGCGGCGGCATCCAGGTGACCATGAGCCAGGTCGTCGAGCGTGAGGGCTCCGACAAGCCGGTGGTCGTGTCCGAGTCCGTCGCCCGCGTCGTCGAGGCCGGACAGTAGCCGTGAGTACTTATCAACCGCCCGCGGTTAACAAGTACTCACGGGTGAATGTGCTCGATCCGGTGTCCCGGCACGCGGACGCCACTCCCGGCAACATCGCACTGCGCGGCGCGGACAGCACCCTGACGTACGGACAGCTGCGCGACGCGAGCACCCGGTATGCAGGAGCACTCAGGGACGCCGGCCTGTCCCCCGGCGACCGGGTTCTGCTGGCCGCACCCTCCGTACCCGAGTTCGTGGTGGCGTATCTGGGAATTCAGGCGGCCGGATGCGTGGTGGTCCCGGTGAACACGATGTCGACCCGGCCCGAGACCGAGTACGTCCTCACCGACGCCGGCGTCGCGCTCGTCATCGGGTGGCACGAACTCGGGCCCGCGATCGGCGACGCCGCGGCCGCCCTGGACATCCCCGTCTGGACGCTCGCACCCGGCACGCTTCCGGACGCCGAGCCCGTCACCCCGGCCGAGCGGAGCGGGAACGACACCGCCGCCATTCTCTACACGTCCGGCACCACCGGGCGACCCAAGGGCGCGGAGCTGACAGTCGGGAACCTGTTGTCCGGCGGCGAGATCGGCGCCGAATGCAGTCGCGGGTCGAGCGACGACCGCACCGGCACGGGACTTCCCCTGTTCCACGTCTTCGGGCAGGCCTCGGTCATGATGGCCACCTTCACCGGTGGCGGGTCGCTGTCGCTGCTGGCCCGGTTCGATCCGGCCGCGATGCTCGCCATGCTGCGCCGGGACCGGCTCACGATCATGGCCGGTGTTCCGACGATGTGGAATGCACTGCTCCATGCCGCGGGCGGTGCGGACTCGCAGGACTTCACGCAGCTCCGCATCGCCATCTCCGGCGGCGCGTCGCTGCCCGGCGAGGTGGCCCGCGAATTCGAGTCGCGCTTCGGGTGCACCATCCTGGAGGGGTACGGACTCACGGAGACGACCGCGTTCGGCACGTTCAACGACATCGACCGGGGCGCAAAGATCGGCTACACGGGACGGGCGGTGCCCCGGATGCAGGTCGAGGTGCGGGATCACGACGACGTCGCGTGCCCGCCCGGAACCGTCGGAGAGGTGTTCGTGAAGGGCGCGACCGTGATGAAGGGCTACTGGAACCGGCCCTCCGACACCGCGGCCGCGCTGTCCCCGGACGGCTGGCTGCGCACCGGGGACCTCGGCGAGATCGACGCGGACGGGGATCTGCGCATCGTCGACCGGGTGAAGGACCTCATCATCCGCGGCGGCTACAACGTGTACCCGAGCGAGGTCGAGGAGGTCCTGTACACGCACCCCGACATTCTCGAGGCCGCCGTGGTGGGCGTTCCCGACGACCACTACGGCGAGGAGGTGGCCGCCGTGGTGGCCACCGTCCCCGGGTCCGGCCTGGACGGCGGCGAGTTGACGAGCTGGGCGCGGAAACGACTGTCCGCGTACAAGATTCCTCGGATCGTCGCAATCGTCGATTCCCTCCCGAAGGGGTCGACCGGAAAGATCCTCAAGCGGTCGATCGACAGGACTGCTCTGAGAAATGACGCACTGACCGCAGAAGTACCCGAAAGGTGAACATCGTGACATCCGTGAACAGGCAGGTCCGGCTGGCGAAGCGTCCGGTCGGCCGTCCCGACGACTCCACCTGGGAGATCACGTCCGAACCCGTCCCCGAACCCGCGGACGGCGAGTTCACCGTGAAGGTGGACTACGTGTCCCTCGACCCCGCGATGCGCGGATGGCTCGACGACGTGAAGTCGTACGTGCCTCCGGTGGCGATCGGTGAGGTGATGCGCACGCACGCCGTCGGCCGGGTGGTCGCGTCGAAGAACGCGAAGTTCGCGGAGGGGCAGCTGGTCTCCGGACAGTTCGGTGTGCAGGAGTTCGCGCTCTCCGACGGCCGCGGCGCTCTCGCCGTCGATGAGTCGCTCGCCCCGGCACCGACGTGGCTGGGTGCCCTCGGTTTCCCCGGCATGACCGCCTATTTCGGCCTCACCGACGTCGGCAGGCTGGAGAAGGGTGACACCGTGCTCATCTCCGGGGCCGCGGGAGCGGTCGGGAGCATTGCCGGGCAGATCGCCAGGCTGAAGGGCGCTACCGTGATCGGCATCGCCGGTGGCCCCGAGAAATGCGCGTGGCTGACCGGCGAACTGGGTTTCGACGCGGCGATCGACTACAAGTCCGAATCGGTCGGGAAGGCCCTGCGCGCCGCCGCGCCGGACGGCATCGACCTCTACTTCGACAACGTCGGCGGCGAGATTCTCGACGCCGCACTGGCCCGGCTCCGCAAGAACGCCCGGGTCGCGCTGTGCGGTGCGATTTCCGGATACAACGCCACCGACCCCCAGCCCGGACCCTCCCGGTACCTGTCGCTGCTGGTCAATCGGGCGTCGATGACGGGATTCATCGTGTTCGACTACCTCGACCGGTTCCCCGAGGGCATGGAGGTGATGTCGGAGTGGATCCGCGCCGGGGAGATCGTGACCCGGGAGCAGGTGGAGACCGGGGGCGTCGAGGCGTTCGGCCGCACTCTCAATCTGCTGTTCGACGGCGCCAACACCGGAAAGCTCGTGCTGAAGATCAGCTGACCGCACGCTCGAAAGGCGCGTCGCGGCCGTCACCGTACCCCGGTGGCGGCCGCATCCGTGTGCGGGCCAGAATCGGTTGAACGGTGTTGTATTGAAAACTTATGCGTTCTAGGCTTGGGGTGTGGCAAAGGTCGAGTCCGATTCGACGGCGCCGGGCGGATCCGGAACCCGCCGGTACCGATCTCCGCTGCGCCGGATGCAGGCAGCTCAGACGCGGGCGGACGTACTCGATGCCGCCAGCCGATTGTTCGCCGAACGCGGTTGGGCCGGCACCGGCATGAGGGATGTTGCGCGAGCCGCGGCGGTGTCCGTCGAAACCGTCTACGCGACGTTCGGATCGAAGGCCGGCCTGTTGAAGTCGGCGCTGGAGATTGCCGTCGCCGGCGATGACGAGCAGGTGCCGATGGCCGACCGGCCGGTCTACACGGCCATCGGAACGGGGCGCACCACCGGCGACCGCATCGAGATGAGTGCGCGCCTGATTGCCGGTATCAACGAGCGCAGCTGTCGCCTGGCGAGGGCAATTCGCCAGGGTGCGACGACGGATGACACGCTCGCAGCGGTCGTTGCCGAGTTGGAGGGGCAGCGCAGGCGCTCGCTCGCCGACGTCGCAAGCCTGATCATGGGCACTCATCCAGATCCTGGTCAGATCGACGAACTGTGGGTCCAGACCGGTGACCAGGTATACGCCCTGCTCGTGGACGAATGCCGGTGGAGTCGGGTCCGCTACCGGTCCTGGCTGATCGACCGAATCGAAGAAATCCTCGAACGCCCGGTGTGACACCGGGGCACTCTTGTCTGGAGTAGGTCAATGACAACCGACACTCTCCCTCCCGCCGACACGCGCATCATGCGCATCGTGCACAACGCGCTGCGCCGTGATCTCGCTCGGGCTGCACAGGTTTTGCGCACAGCACCTCCGCCCGCGCAGCCTCAACGGGTCGCCCTCGCCGATCATCTTGTGTGGATGATGCATTTCCTGCACCTGCATCACAGCGGTGAGGACCGCGGGCTGTGGCCGCTGGTCCGTGAGGGGAACCCGGGCGCCCGGGCACTTCTCGACGCGATGGAGGCCGACCATGCGCGAATCGATCGCGAGATGGAGCGGGTTACCGCCGCGGCGATCGGATATCGTGTGCATCCGGCTGCTCGAGAAGATCTTTCGCATGCCCTCACCGCTCTCGAACAGGTTCTGCTGCCGCATCTGCAGCGTGAGGAGGACGAGATGATGCCGGTCGTCGCCCGAACCCTGACTCGCCGTCAGTGGGACGACGTGGAACAGCGGGTGTTCGTCGCCTCGAAGACCAAGCGAGAGTTGGGGGTCGAAGCTCACTGGATCGTCGACGGTGTCGATCGGGTGGACTACGACGTCACCGTTCGCAAAGTCGGTCCCGCCACCCGGTTCATGTTGCTCCATGTGTTCGAACGGCCGTATCGGCGGGCGTGCGCCGCCCGGTGGGGCGCCGATCTCGACGTGAGCCCACGGCTTCACCGGCCGCTGCGCACCGAGGGGTCGGCGGAATTGTGGATCGGTGTCCCGGCCCGGCAGCTGTACGACGCGGTTGCCGACGTCACCCGTATCAGCGAACGTAGCCCCGAGTGCCGCAGCTGCGCGTGGCTGCCGGGACCATCGCCGGGCACCGTGGGGGCCCGATTCCGAGGGCACAACCGCGCACGCCACGCGCGCTGGTCCCGGGTCTGCGAGGTGATCGCCGCCGAGCCGGGCGAAAGGTTCGAATTCCACACGGTGTCGGACCGGCGAAACCCGCTGTACCACGACTCGACCACCTGGTCGTACACGTTCCGGGCAGACGGCGACGGGACCCGGGTCACGCATTCGTATCGGATCGACATCCTGCCGTACCGCCCGCTGCTCTCGCTCTACTCACACCTGCAGCCGCAGCACCAGGACATGCGGCCGCAGATGCGGCAGAATCTGGAGGCGCTGCGACGGCAGGCACGTGACGGCACACTTGTGTCAGGTGCTCCTCCCGGAATGTCTAGTAGAACTGGGCGCCGGGAACGGCCGTGGGATCGTTCCGGACCTCGGCGGGGTTGGTCTCGCGAAGCTTCCACGCGCAGAGGAGCGTGACCAGCCCCATCACCGCGACGAAGACGGCGACGAACGTGGTGGTGCCGGTCCGGGCGATCAGCGCGGTCATGATGAACGGGGTGCCGCCGCTCACCGTGATCGCCGCCAGTTGGTATGCCAGCGACGCCGCCGAGTACCGCACGTTGGGCGCGAACAGTTCACCCATGTACGCGGCGATCGGCCCGTACGTCATGGACTGGAAGACGCTGCCGACCGTGACGGCCACGAAGAACAGCAGCAGGTTCCGGGTGTTGATCAGCCAGAAGTAGGGGAACGCCCACACGATGATCATCGCCGCACCGATCAGGATCATCGGACGGCGTCCGACCTTGTCGGACATGTGCCCGGACCACAGCACGACACCGACGGTGAGTGCGGCGCTGAGCAGGGAGATCGTGAGGAGGTCGTTGCGCTTCATCCCCAGTTCGGCGGTGCCGTAACTCAGCACGCCGGCGATGGAGATGTAGAACAGGGAGTTGGTGGCCGCGAGCAGTCCGCATCCGAGCAGGATCTTGCGCCAGTGCTCCTTGATCGCGTGCGTGAGCGGTGCCCGGACGACGGTCTCGTTGTTCTTCTGCGCCTCCTCCTGCAGTTCGCGGAATTCGGGTGTGTCCTCGACCTTGGTCTGGATGTAGAGCACGACCGGGAACAGGAGTGCGCTGGCGAAGAACGGGATGCGCCACCCCCAGCTGAGGAACGCCTCGTTCGAGATGGCCGCGGTGGCGCCCAGGAACACGAGGTTGCCGAGCAGGACGCCGAACGAGACACCCATCTGGCCGAAGGTGCCGGAGAATCCCCGGCGTTTGGGGCTCGCCGACTCCGTGAGCAGCAGGACGATCCCACCCCATTGACCACCGCAGGCGATGCCCTGGACGAACCGCAGGACGACCAGCAGGATCGGTGCCGCCACCCCGATGGTCGCGGCGCCGGGAAGGCACCCGATAAGGAACGTCGCGAGTCCCATGAACAGCAGGCACGTGACGACGGCCGGTTTGCGGCCGTACTTGTCGCCGAAGTGACCGGCGACGAGGCCGCCCAGCGGACGGGCGACGAAGCCCGCCCAGAAGGTGCTGAACGAGAGCAGGGTGCCCGTCAATGCCGACGAGTCGGGGAAGAAGACGTGGGGAAAGACCAGTGCCGCAGCGGTTCCGTACAGGAAGAAGTCGTACCACTCGATCGAGCTGCCGACGAGTCCCGCCGCAAGCAGTTTCCGATGAGCGCGCTTGCGCTGCACGGCCTGACCGCCGGCCGCGTCCTTACTCGGCTGCACCGCGGATGTAGTCATCCGATCACTCCTCGAGATAGGTCTACGTGTGGATGTGGCGATTGCGAATTTCAGAACATGACGCCAACTTCAACTCAGTGAGCGCTTGCTTAGTGTGTGGGACATGCTATGTGATGTCAATCACTCGGGAGGGTTGATCTTGCCGAATCGTGAGGGTACGGACGAAGCTCGATGCGGCGGAGAGGACCACCCATGACCGAACTGCACGACGACGTGTCCGCGACCGACGAACCGAGCCCCGGTCCGCCGACGTCCGAGGAACGCCTGCTCCGCGCGGCGACGACGCTGTTCTCCGACAAGGGTTTCGAAGCCACCCGCACCAGGGACATCTCCACGATGGCAGGGATGAGCCCCTCCGCGATGTACGTGCACTTCCCGTCCAAGGAAGATCTGCTCTTCCAACTGGTCCGCCGATCGAACGAGCGCGCACTCGCCCTGGTGCTCAGCGCCGTCGCACCGTTCACCGACCCGATCGATCGCGTCCGGGCACTGGTTCGGGAGTTCAGCGTCATGCACGCCCGGAATTTCCGGCGCGCACGGATAGCGCAATACGAGAGCAGGCATCTCAGCCCCGAACACCATGAGGTGGTGGCCGAGACCCGCCTCCAGATCCGGGTCGCGGCGATTCGCGAGGTGCAGAACGGGATCGATCAGGGGGTGTTCCTGATCCCCGACCCCCGCGTCGCGGTCCTGGCGATCATGTCGCTCGCGGTGGACATCTGCCGGTGGTACAGCCCCGACGGCGAGTTCACGCCCGCGGAGCTGGGCGACATCAACGCCGATCTCGTCCTGCGCATCCTCCACGCGCCCGGTTACTGAGGGGCATCTCGGACGCGGTCCGGGACGCGCAGCGCGTTCGTCCACATCCGCGCGAGCCCGGCGGTCAACTGCTCGAACGTGAGCGCTCTCCGCTCGCTCGGCGGCCCGACGAAGTAGCCGTAGGCCGTCCTTCCGACCATGGCGGACAACGCCTTCGACGTCAGCATCGGATCGAGCGACGCGTCGGCGAGACCGCGGTCCTGCAGATCGGCGATCGCTCGCGCGTTACGCAGGAAGAAGGTCTCGTCCCGCGAGCGCTCCAGATCGCGGAAGGCGGGGTCGACGTGTGCGACCTGTTCGAGCAGCGCCAGCAGTCGTGCATTCCGGCGGCACGCGTGCAGGTATGCCCGGATACTCGCCTCCACCACCGCGTGCACGTCGCCCTCGTCCTCGACCCGCTCCATCCCGGGATGCAGCAGGTCGTTCTGCGTCACCTCCACGACCGCCGCGAACACCTCCTCTTTGCCGGTGAAGTAGGTGTAGAAGGATCCGGTCGACAGTCCGGCTTCCTTGCTGATGTCGACCAGGCGGGCGTCGAGGTATCCGTCCCGCTCGAATACCACCCGGGCCGCGGCGACGAGGCGGTCGCGGGTGCGGACACCCCGGGCCGTGACGGGTGCCGTCGGTGCGATTCGCGGGCGCGACATGTCAGTAGGCTTCGACGTTCTCGAAGTATCGACGGGGCACCTCGACGAGCATCTCGGTGATCATCTTCTCGGTGACACCCCGCTCCCGGACGTAGGGAAGCACGTCGTTCTCGATGTGCAGGTAGTGCCACTGCGGCAGGGCGGACATCAGGGCGGGGTCGATCCAGTCGATGTAGCAGGAGGCGTCCTGCGACAGGACCATCTGCCCCGCGAATCCGCGCCGGCACATCTCGACGAGCGTGTCGGCGCGCGCTTCGAACGTGGTCTCGAGGTTGATGCCGAACCGGTCCATTCCGAGGACGAAGCCCGCCTCGGCGAGGCTGGTCAGGTGCTCGACGTCGGTGCTGTCACCGCTGTGGCCGAGCACGATGCGGTCGGGCCGCATCCCCTCTTCGTCGCACATCACCCGCTTGACGTGCCACCCGGCCTCGCTGCCGGGGTGGGTGTGCACGGTGACGGGGACACCGGTGCGACGGTGCGCCTTCGCGACCGCCCGCATCACCCGCTCGACCCCCGGCGTGAGCCCCTGATGATCGATCGCGCACTTGAGCAGGCCCGCACGGACCCCGGTGCCGGCGATCCCCTCCTCTATGTCCTCGACGAACATGTCGACCATAGGGTCCGGGACCGCGGCCCCCACCATCGCGTCGAGCGCCGGACCCCGGTAGTGGAAGAAGAACGGCACGTCGTCGTAGGTGTAGAGCCCTGTCGCGGCAACGATGTTCAGCTCGGGAAGCTGTTCGGCGACCCGCTGGATGCGCGGGATGTACCGCCCGAGTCCGACGACGGTGGGGTCGACGATGGTTCGCACACCCTGCTCGGCCAGCGCCCGCAGTTTGGCGACGGCGTCGGCGACCCGCTCGTCCTCGCTCCCCCATTCCTCGGGGTAGTTCTGCTGCACGTCGGGGGTCAGCACGAACACGTGCTCGTGCATGTAGGTGCGTCCGAGTTCGGCGCTGTCGATCGGTCCGCGGACCGTGTTGATCTGACTCATGCAGGCTCGCCCTCTCCGGATGTGACGGTCGTCATACCCCCGGATCAGCGTAGAACTAACTTGAATCTGACGTCAACATTTACTTCGCGGTGGGTCGTCCCCGCGACAGGCAACCCAATCCAGGACGCGACACGTCAACGCGACGCTCCGACTTCCCACACGATTCCCATGCGTAACCCACAGCAGTGCGCACACGCGCACACTGTAAGCGTGTATACCGGCGTGCCCATCCACAGCCAGTGGTAGAGCAGACGCAAGAGGAGTTCACGATGAACCTGAAGAAGACTGCGACGGGGGCCGTGATCGCCGGTGCGCTGGGCTTCAGCGTACTGGGGCTTGGCACCGGTACGGCAAATGCCGACCCATGGCCACCGCCGATTCCCGGCATCTCGGTCCCCGATGTGGTTCCACCGCCCGGACAGCTGGGTCAGCTGCCGTTCGTCCCACCGCCCGGGCAGTTGGGACAGCTGCCGTTCGTGCCACCGCCCGGACACTGGGACAAACCGTGGAAGTGGATTGCCGGTGAGTCCTGGGGCCGCTATCCGCCACCGGCCGCGGCCTGGATCGGCGCCATGTCGAAGTAGTCGCGCCACGTGGTGATCTTGCCGCCGGTGATCTCGAAGACGCCGACGACGGGCAACTCGACGACGGTGCCGTTGAGGGTGAACACATCGATCCGTTCGTTCATCACCACGCCGCTCGACTCGTCGGCGTTGGGGCTCTGCCCTCCGTCGGTGACCTGCCGGTGTACCCGGAAATCGATGCCACCGAAGGCCACGATGAAACCGGCGATGAACTCACGAATCGCGTCGCGCCCGATCACCGGCTCCATCGGAATATTGTGATAAATGGCGTCCTCCGCGAAATATCCGGCGATCTTCGCCGGATCGGGCTCGATCCATTCGGCGCAGAATTGGGTGACCAACTCATCCGGGGTCATCGGTTCTCCCTTTCGACGGAGGACGGTTCGATGATGGCCATGACGGATTGGATCGCCCCCGCCGGGATGTCGAAGTGCTCGGTGATCCGAACGGACGTCACCTCGGTGGGGGTGGCCCCGAGATCGAGCAGGAACCGGGCCACGACGTTGTCGCCCCATTCGTGGAAGGACAGTTCGCGGACGGCCTGGATGGCCTGGTACTGCGGGCCGTTCTCGAGTTCGTCCCGGATGAAGGCCCCTGATTCGCCGGTGCGCTGACCGTTCTCCACCCGCCACGCGGTGTCCGCCAGACGCACCTTCGTGGCGTCGTGACTGACCAGGGCGTCGATGTAGGCGCGGGCCATCGCGACCCGACCGCTGTCGGCGGTGTCGGTGGCGTGCTTCGCGATCGCGGCCAGCAGCGGCTGCGCCAACTCCGGCCGGCAGATCAGGAGGTCGGGCAGATAGGGGTGGGATTCGTTGTAGTCCAACGGCGTTCCGTCGATCCGCGAGCAGCGCAGACCGGCCGCCATCGCGACGCCGACCGGTGCGGCCGAGTCCCATTCCCATTGACCGCCCGCGTGGATGTAGGCGTCCACGTCTCCGCGGAGCACGGCCATCGCCTTCGCGCCCGCCGAACCCATGGTGGAGACCTCGGCACCGATCTCCGTCGCGACGGCGTCGACGAAGGCCGGCGGCCTGCTGGCGCTCACCACGATGCGCGGGCGTGCCGGGAGCTGCTCGGCGTGCACCGCATGACTGTCGTCGTCGCTGGCATACACGGCTCCCAGCGCCGGTTGCGCGACCGCGGCCGCCGTGATGCCGCGACCGCGTTCCCACAGCGCGACGTGCACGGCCCAATCCGAATGCCCCGGCAGGCCGTACTCCTTGGAACCGTCGAGCGGATCGATGATCCACACTCTCGCGCTCTCCAGCCGCGACCGGTCGTCGGCCGACTCCTCCGAGAGGACCGCGTCGTCCGGTCGCTCCGCGGAGAGCTTGCCGAGGATGAACGCGTCGGCGGCGACGTCGCCGCGCCTGCCCAGTTCACGACCGTCCGCCGATCCGAGTCCCGCGGTGCGGATGTCCAACAGCAGGGCGCCGGCACCGGAGGCGATGTCGGCCGCGAGTCGCGCGTCAGTGGTCACGTCTCAACAATTCCATAATTCTCTCGGCTTGTTCGGCCGGCGTGCCGTCCTCGGGCCGGAGGACGAGTTCGGCGTTCTCGGGGGCCTCGTACGGATCGTCGACCCCGGTGAAACCGGAGATCTCCCCCGCGCGCGCTTTCGCGTACATGCCCTTGGGATCCCGCGCCTCGCACTGTTCCACCGGCGTGTCGACGAACACCTCGACGAAGTCGATCCCAGCAGCCCGGTGCTGTTCCCGGACCCGGTCCCGGTCGGCGCGGTAGGGGCTGATCAGCGAGGCGATCGCGACCACCCCCGAGTCGGCGAGCAGACCCGCCACGGCGCCGACGCGGCGGACGTTCTCGGCGCGGTCCGCCGCACTGAAACCGAGGTCGGCGTTGAGTCCGTGGCGCAGATTGTCGCCGTCGAGGCGGTATGCGGGCACTCCGGACGCGACCAGTCGTCGCTCCAGTTCCACGGCGACCGTCGACTTCCCCGACGCCGACAGTCCGGTCAGCCACACTGTGCGCCCCCGGGAGGCCCGCTCCTCCCGCGACACGGCTGCGGCATGCCACACCACCTTCGTGCGCGACAGCGTCGGCCCGGTGATCATCCCCGCCGCCACCGTGTTGTGGGTCGACTCGTCGACGAGGATGAAACTGCCCGTCACGTGGTTGCGGCGGTAGGGATCGAACATCAGCGGCTGCGCCGTCTTCAACTGAATGCGGCCGATCTCGTTGAGCGAGAGCGATTGTGCGGACTCGTCCCGGTGCAGGGTGTTGACGTCGAGCCGGTAGTCGAGCCGCTCGACGGACGCCCTCGTCGCGCGGGTGGTGTGCAGCAGCGTGTACCGCGCGTCCGGTGTGAGCGCGGAGTGTTCGCTGAACCAGCAGACCATCGCGTCGAGTTCCTGCCCGACGAGGGGACGGTTGTTGGGGCGGCACAGGACGTCTCCGCGGCTCACGTCCAACTGGTCGGCCAGCTGTATGCACACCGCCGACGGCGCGAACGCCTCGTCGAGGCGGGTTCCCCCGGGACCCCAGATGGCACTGATCGTCGTTGTGAAACCCGAAGGCAGCGCCACCACCTCGTCGCCCGGTTTGAACACGCCGCTCGCGACCGTGCCTGCGTAGCCGCGGAAATCGTGCAACTCCGAATCGGTCTGGCGCTGCGGCCGAACCACGTACTGCACCGGGAACCGCGCGTCGATGAGGTTGCGGTCGGACGCCACGTGCACCTGCTCGAGGTAGTGCAGCAGCGATGCGCCCTCGTACCACGGCATGTTGACCGTGCGTTGTGCGATGTTGTCGCCGCGCAGCGCCGACACCGGGACGAACGTGAGGTCGTGGACCTCCAGTTTGATCGCGAACTGCCGGAACTCCTCTTTGATCTCCTCGAACCGCTCCTCGGACCACCCGACGAGGTCCATCTTGTTGACGCACAGCACGAGGTGGGGAATCCCGAGGAGGCTGGCGATGAAGGCGTGCCGCCGCGTCTGCTCCAGGATTCCCTTGCGGGCGTCGACGAGGATCAGGGCGAGGTCGGCGGTCGACGCCCCGGTCACCATGTTCCGGGTGTACTGCTCGTGGCCCGGTGTGTCCGCGATGATGAACTTGCGGTGCGGTGTGGCGAAGTAGCGGTGTGCGACGTCGATGGTGATGCCCTGCTCGCGTTCGGCGCGCAGACCGTCGGTGAGCAGTGCCAGATCGGCGTGCTCGTCGCCGCGTTCGCGACTGGTCCGTTCGACCGCCTCGAGCTGATCCTCGAAGATCGCCTTCGAGTCGTAGAGCAACCGGCCGATGAGGGTGGACTTGCCGTCGTCGACGCTGCCCGCGGTCGCGACCCGAAGTAGTTGCGGCATCAGAAGTACCCTTCCTTCTTGCGGTCTTCCATGCCGGCCTCGGAGATCCGGTCGTCCGCCCGGGTGGCCCCGCGCTCGGTCAGCCTGCTCGCGGCGACCTCCGTGACGACGGCCGCGGCGGTGGTGGCCGAGGATTCGACGCAGCCCGTACAGGTGGCGTCGCCGACGGTCCGGAATCGGACGAGGGCCTCGTACGGCTCGTCCCCGGGAAGCAGGGTCAGGAACCGTGTGTGCGCCAACAGCATTCCGTCGCGCGGGACCACCTCCCGCCGGTGCGCGTAGTACAGGGGCGGCAGCTCGATCCGCTCCGCGCCGATGTACTGCCAGATGTCGAGTTCGGTCCAGTTGGACAGCGGGAACACCCGGATGTGCTCGCCCTTGCGGTGTCTGCCGTTGTAGAGGCTCCACAATTCCGGACGCTGCGCCCGCGGGTCCCATTGCCCGGACTCGTCCCGGAAACTGAAGACCCGCTCCTTCGCGCGGGCCTTCTCCTCGTCGCGGCGGGCGCCGCCGAAGATGGCGTCGAAGCCGTTGTCGCGGATGCCGCGGAGCAGTGCGGTGGTCTGGAGCCTGTTGCGGCTCGCCCGCGGCCCGGTCTCCTCGCTGACCCGCCCCGCGTCGATGTCGTCCTGCACGCTCGACACCACCATCCGCAGGTCGAGGCGGGCGACGGTTCGGTCGCGGAACTCGATGACCTCGTCGAAGTTGTGGCCGGTGTCCACGTGCATGACGGCGAACGGCAGCGGTGCGGGCCAGAATGCCTTGGCGGCCACGTGCAGCATCACCACCGAGTCCTTGCCACCGGAGAACAGCAACACCGGACGCTCGAACGTGGCGGCCACTTCCCGGAAGATGTGCACGGCCTCTGCTTCCAGCGCGCCGAGGTGGGACAACTCGTACACGGGCGGTGCGGTCATGGGCGACTCCTCGTCGCGAGTGCCATACCGGTGGTTCATATTTGGACCAGGCCGGTCGAAAACGAATGCACCTCCGAGAATAGAACGTGTTCCAGATTGCGGTCAATGCCCGATCGTCACCCGGGCCGGCGACCGCCCACCTCCGCCGTGATCGCGTCGGCGGCCGCGGCGAGGGCCTTCCCTCGTCGCGCGATGTCGGACGGCGCGAGTTCGGCCCCCACGTAGAGCGTCAGGACCATGGCCTGGTGCCCCTCGGCGTCGTACGTCGGCGCGGCGATGAGACTGACGGGGTGCGGCGCGGCGGGGTCCGCATGTTCGGCGTCCAGGTACACCCGCTCGCCCAGACTGGACACCATGTCGCCGAGCACGTCGCGCAACTCCGGCGGCAGGTCGTGCGCGGCGACGCCGGCCATGAGCGTGTGCAGGCGCTGACCGACCGGAGTGAGCGTCTCCACCAGATACCCGGTGCGGGCGCACTCCTCCACCACGATTCGCAAGCGGGCCCGATCGAGACGCACCGGCAACGTCGGCTCCCGCCGCAGCCACGACTGCAGCGCGTCGTCGCCGTCCCACAGCACGTACATCAGCCCGACCGGCGGTGCGAACGGGTACATCTCCCCCACCTTGGCGGCGGCCCGGACGCCCGGTGGGCTGGGCAGTTCGAGAACGGCGATGCGGTCGCCGACCGCCGCCGACGCTGTACACGTGGTCCGGAACTCGTCGCTGAGCGCGGCGAGATGCCTGCGCGCGACCGGCCCGGCCGCGAACCCCTGCTGAGCGGCGCGCCCGGCCGCGATGAGCGCCGGGCCCAGGCCGTACGTCTTGGTTGCGGGGTCCCGGACGAGGTAGCCGCCGCGGGCGAGTTCGGTGAGTATCCCCAGGCACGTCGGCTTGCTGATGTCGAGTTGCCGGGCGAGTTCCGACAACCCGAAGCGGTGCTCCTTGCGCGCCACCAGGAAGTCGAGCACCTGCACCACCCGCTCGGTGGGCGGCGACCGCCGGCCCTGGGCCCGGTCGGTCGCCTCGTCCTCGTGCCCCATTGACCACTCCCTAGAACACGTTCTATTGTCGGATATCAACGTTCTACCACACAGGTACATATTTGTACCACCCCTTCGTGAGGAGCACGGTGTGCTGACCGACCCATTCGCCGACGCCATGGCCGAGGCCGAGAAACTGATCGAGAGCGCCCCTCACATCCGCACCGAACAGGACCTGCTGGAGGGCTACCAGTACCTCGCCGGCGGCATTCTCGCGACGACGCACGCCGCGTGGGCCACCGAACGGTCGCACCCGACGTTCATCTCGGGCACCGGCCCCCACATGAAGATGGGCCTCGACAACCCCGACACGCTCTATTTCGGCGCGCGGATCGACGACGACGTCGAATACGTGGTCACCGGGCGGCGCGGCACCACCGCCGACCTGAGTTTCCAGATATTGAACGGAAACTACTCGGCCGCACACGTTCCCGGCAGCGTAACCGCGTTCGACGACCGGGAGATCGACATCGCGGACGACGGTTCGTTCGAGGTGCGGTTCGGCCCGGACGAGAGCGCGGGCCGGCGCAACTACTTCACCCTCGCGCCCGGTTCGTCGCAACTGGTGGTCCGGGAGGTGTACAGCGACTGGAGTCAGCGGCGCGGCACCATCCGCATCGCCCGGGCGGACACGATCGGCACCACCCCCGCGCCCCTCACCCGCGAGAGCGTCGAGAAGCGCTACGCCCGCGCCGGCACAGCACTGGTGTCACGGGTCAAGACCTGGCTGCAGTTCCCGGAGTGGTTCTACCTGAACCTGCCGGTGAACACGATGACCGAACCCCGGCTGACACCGGGCGGTCTCGCCACGCAGTACTCCTCCGTGGGACATTACGAACTCGCCGAGAACGAAGCGATCGTCATCACCGTCCCGAAAGCCGATGTGCCCTATCAGGGTTTTCAGCTGGGCAGCATGTGGTACATCTCCCTCGACTACGTCAACCACCAGACCTCGCTGAACGTCTCCCAGTCCCAGGTGGATCCCGACGACCACATCCGTCTCGTCGTCACCGAGCACAATCCCGGAGTCGCCAACTGGATCGCCACCGTCGGACACCTCCGCGGGTACCTGCAATTCCGCTGGCAGCGCGTCTCCCGCGAACTGACCCCGGACGACGGACCCCGGATCGAGGTCGTGAAGTTCGACGAGATCCATCGGTCGCTGCCCTATTACGATTCCAACAAGATCTCGCCCGAGGACTTCGCCGACCGCATCGCCGCACGCCAGGCCGCGGTGGCCGACCGGATGCTGGGGTGACCGCCGTGAGCGCTCCACAACTGTTGCAGGACAAGGTGGTCGTCATCTCCGGCGTCGGACCCGCCCTGGGGCGCACGCTCGCCGTCCGCTGCGCAGGTGCGGGCGCGGACGTGGTGCTGGCGGCCCGCACCGCGTCGCGCCTCGACGAGGTGGCGAAGGAGATCATCGCCGCGGGGCGTCGCGCGGTGACGGTGCCGACCGACATCACCGATCAGGCCTCGGCGGAGAACCTGGTGTCCGCCGCAACCGACGCGTACGGCACGGTCGATGTCCTGATCAACAACGCGTTCACGGTTCCGTCCATGAAACCGCTGGCCCGCACGGATTTCGACCACATCCGCAGCAGCTTCGAGCTGACCGTTCTCGGTGCCCTGCGCCTCACCCAACTGTTCACGCCCGCCCTCGCCGAGGCGAACGGGGCGGTGGTGAACATCAATTCGATGGTGCTCCGGCACTCCCAGGAGCGGTACGGCAGCTACAAGATGGCCAAGTCCGCCCTGCTCGCCACGTCGCAGTCCCTCGCCACCGAATTGGGGCCGCAGGGGATCCGCGTCAATTCCGTTGCTCCCGGATACATCTGGGGTGACACGCTGAAACAGTACTTCACGCACCAGGCCGAGAAATACGGGACGACAGTCGAGCAGATCTACGAACACACCGCCGCCAACACCGACCTGAAGAGGCTTCCCACCACCGACGAGGTGGCCGACGCCGTGATCTTCCTGGCCTCCCCGTTGGCAAGTGGCGTGACGGGCCAGTGCCTCGACGTCAACTGCGGCGAATTCCATCACTAGCGAGCAGAACCGGAGCATCATGAGCGAGCGCACCACCGTCGGCACCGTCGAGGACCTGCACGCCTCGGCCACGCGCCTGACCGGTCTCACCGATTTCGGCGTGGACGACTACACCGAGGCCCTCGGCGTCCTGCTGGACTCGTATCACACCGACGAGCAGCTGACCCCGCTCGGCAGCAAGGTGTCCCGGGTGTTTCTCCGCGGCGCCCTGGTGGCGCGCCTGCTGAGCGAGGCGGCGTGGAAGCAATATCCCGAGCACGCGGACGTGCGGATCGAGCGGCCGATCTTCGTCACCGGGCTTCCCCGCACGGGGACGACGGCGCTGCACCGGCTGCTCACCGCGGACCCGTCGCATCAGGGCCTGGAGATGTGGCTGACCGAGATGCCGCAACCGCGGCCGCCGCGCGACACCTGGGAATCGAATCCCGTGTTCCAGAAGATCGAGGAGTCGTTCAGCCGTCACCACGTCGAGCGCCCCGAATTCATGGGCGTGCACTACATGTCGGCCGGTGAGGTCGAGGAGTGCTGGCAGTTGCTGCGGCAGACCTTCAAATCGATCTCCTACGAATGCCTGGCGTCTTTGCCGACGTACTCGCGCTGGCTCGAACGGCAGGACTGGACGAACGCATATCGACGGCACAGGAAGAATCTGCAACTGATCGGGCTGCCCGATCGGGATCGCCGCTGGGTGCTGAAGAACCCCAGCCACCTGTTCGCGCTCGACGAACTACTGGCGGTCTATCCGGACGCACTGATCATCCAGACCCATCGGCCGCCGCGCACGATCGTTCCGTCGGTGTGCAGCCTGGCGGAACAGGCGACGGAAGGATGGTCGGAGAAATTCCGGGGCGGCGTCATCGGCGAGAGTCAGCTCGAACTGTGGGCCCGCGGCCTCGAACAGTTCACCGCGGCGCGCGCCGCACACGATCCTGCCCAGTTCGTCGACGTCGACTACCACGACTTCGTGGCCGACCCACTCGGCACTGTGGAAGGGATCTACACGCATTTCGGCCTCGACCTCACGGCGCCGGCCCAGGGCGCGATGGAGGCGATGCACGCCGACAGTCGCCGCGGCGACCGCCGCCCCGCGCACAAGTACACGCTCGAGGAATTCGGGCTGACCGCCGAGCAGGTGGACGAGAGATTCGCGAACTACCAGTTCAGCGCGACCAGCTGAGGGGATAGTCGAGAATCGACGACGCCGCCCGCGCCGCGATCAACGGCCGCGGCGACAACGGCAGGTGCAGGACCGGGGCTGCCTGGGGTTCGGCCTCAACCCGAGGTTGGGGCCCTGGCTCGGGTTCGCGTTCCGGTTCCCTCTTCTCGCCGCTCTCGAGATCCAGAGCGTCGAGCAGGGGAATCAGTTCGGCCGCGATCCGATCGCCTACTGCCGTGAACGCCGATTCGGCCAGCCCCACCGGGTCGCTGATGTTCGGCTCGTCGACCTCCCCGTAGTCGCGGCGGGCGACGGCGAGTTCGGGGACGGTGCGGGCCCCGGTGTCGACGACGATCCGGCGGGCCTCCGGAAGTGTGAACGTGCAGTGGCTCGTCCCGAGAAGCAGTTCCAGCGAACGGTCCCGGATCTGCTCGGTCATCGCGAGGACGAGGTCGGCGCGTTTGATCATCTCGGGCCGCAGGCGACGGGCCCGGAAACCGTCGGCGCTCGCACCGAGACCTTCGATGACGCGCGCGGCAACCGGTTCGATCGGAAAGCCCACGAGGGCCCGCACCCCCGCGCTCTCGGCGGTGAGGTGCGGCAGATCGTGGACCGCCGCGTATGCGCGCGTCAGCCGCTCTGCGATCGGTGAGCGGCAGACGTTCCCGCTACAGACGAACAGAACGTGCATGAGGGCACCCTAAACAGCAAGGTCCCCCTCGCGCGCGGTCGATTCCACTGTCCGAGCGGTCTGTTTTTCCCGTTCACCCAATAGTGGCAGGACATTCACTTCTCGGACTTCTCCCGGTCATTTCCCCTCGCGAACCCCCAGTTCACGGCCGCCGGCGCGCAGGTTCGCCGCCCACGCGATCTGCGTCACACTCCGGTCCGCCCCGCGGGACATCCGGTGTCGTCGTCTGCCCACAGCAGACAATCGCGGGTTCGGCGCCGGTCCGGCGGTAGTACTGAGACATGACCACTGCCGCACTCCCCGACCTGAACTACCGCGACCTGTTGGCGGACAGACTGTTTCGCCAGCGCACGATCCTCCTCACCGGCGAGGTGGACGACGCCATGGCCGAGCGGGTCTGCTCCGAACTGGTGCTGCTCGCGGCCGCCGACCCCAAACGCGACATCGTGCTCTACATCAATTCTCCGGGCGGCTCCGTCTTCGCCGGCCTCGCCATCTACGACACGATGAAACTGGTACCCAACGACGTGGTGACCGTCGCGATGGGTTTCGCCGCCAGCATGGGACAGGTGCTGCTGTGCTCGGGAACCCCCGGCAAGCGGATCAGCCTGGCGCACAGCCGCATCATGATGCACCAGCCGTCGGCAGGCATCGGTGGCACCGCCGTCGACATCGCCATTCAGGCCGAGAGCCTCGAACGGATGAAGCGCCAGTCGCAGGAAATCCTCGCGGCCGAGACGGGTCATCCGGTCGAGGAGATCGCCGAGGACAGCGACCGGGACCGCTGGTTCACGGCCGACGAGGCCCGCGACTACGGGATCGTCGATCGTGTCGTGTCCTCGTTCGCCGAGATCGCCCCGCACACCACTGCCCCGAGAATTGGACTGTGACGCCATGTCTTCGTACACCATTCCCCACGTCATCGAGCGCACCCCGGCAGGCGAGCGGTCGTTCGACATCTTCAGTCGCCTACTGAACGAGCGGATCGTGTTCCTCGGCACGGAGATCGACGACGGAGTCGCCAATGTCGTGATGGCGCAGTTGCTCCACCTGCAGGCGGACAGCTCCGACCAGGAGATCGGGCTGTACATCAACTCCCCCGGCGGTTCCACCACCGCGATGCTCGCCATCTACGACACGATGCAGTTCCTCCGACCGACCATCGCCACGTACTGCATGGGTCAGGCCGCTTCCGCCGCCGCCGTCCTCCTGTCCGCGGGAACGAAAGGACACCGCCACGTGTTGGCGCATTCCCGAGTTCTGCTGCACCAGCCGTCTACTCAGGGCAACGGCACGATTTCCGACCTGGCGCTGCAGGCGGCGGAGATCATGCGGATCCGTTCGCAGACCGAGGCGATCCTGAGCAAACACACCGGGCAGACCGTCGAACGTCTGCGCCGGGACACCGACCGGGACCGCATCTTCACCGCCCAGGAGGCCATCGACTACGGCCTCGCCGACACGCTCGTCGTGGACTGACCGCGACGTCAGGCGGCGAGCAGGGTGGGCACCTGCCGGTTCACGGTCCGGGTCACCGACGTGCGATGCGCTGCACCGAGCCGGCGTCCGGACCGGAACAGCAAATGTTCCACCGACATACCGAGTGCACCGCACACCGCGCGGAGCATCTCCGAGGACGGCTCCTTCTTGCCGCGCTCGATCTCGGAGAGGTACTGCTTCGACATTCCGACGGCGCCGGCGACGTCTTCGAGGCTGCGGTCCTGGTCGAGGCGCGCGTCGCGGAGCACCCGTCCGTAGAGCTCACGCACCAGCGGCTCCTCCCCCGAGTCCTCGGGAGCCGCTGCCACCAGCGTCAGTCTGCGCTGCGCGTCCATACTCCGGAGTATTCCAGAACCACGGAGCCGGCACCGCACAGTTCGCCGACAGCGGACAACGGCGTCACGGCCGATCGAGCAGGTGCTCGCCCAGTAGGGCGTCGACGCGCGCGGCGGCCTCGTCCGGGATCCAGTGACTCACTCCGCGGAGAATCTCGTAGGCGTACGGGGCGTCGACGAATCGCGACGTCAATTCCGGCCCAACGGGTCCGATCGCCGTGTCGCCGTCGCTCCACACGAAGAGCGTCGGCACCTTCACCTTTCGGGAGGCAGATCGGGGCGCGGTGAAAGGCATTGCCCGATACCAGTTCAGGGCGCCCCGGGCGCGTGTCCGGTCGCGCATGGGCTCGAGGTCACGCCTCGCCCGGTCCGCGGTCTGCCCGCTGGCGAGCAGCGCCCGGTAGCCGTACCCGTCCGGGGTGATCACCCGCTCCGGAAGCCACGGCAGCTGGAACACGAACATGTACCACGACTTCAGGATCTGCCGGCTGGTGAGCATCGCCCGCACGAACGCCGCCGGGTGCGGCACCGACAGCGCGGTGAGCGTGCGGACCCGGTCGGGTCGTTCCGCCGCGATCCCCCACGCCACCGCCGCTCCCCAGTCGTGTCCGACGACATGCGCCGGACCGAGGCCGGCCTGATCGATGAGTGCCACGACGTCCGCCACCAGTTCCGAGCTGCGGTACGCCCAGCGGGCGCGGGGCCGGGCGCCGGGCGAACACCCGCGCTGGTCCAGCGCGAGGGTGCGGAAGCCCCGCCGGTGCAGCAGTGGCGCCAGCGCGTCCCACGACCGCGAGTCCTGCGGAAAGCCGTGCAGCAGCACCACCGGCACCCCGTCGATCGGGCCCTCGTCGCGGACGTCGAACACCAGCCCGGCACGGCTGAACGTGCCGATCCGTTCGGTCCTACTCATCGGGCCGCGGTCACGGAGTCGCTGCGGTCCGCGACGGCGGCCCCCGCGCGGAGGAACCGCCCGGTCCTGCCGGCACCGAAACCGCCGGTGAATTCGCCGTCCCGGTAGACGAGCCGGCCGTTGATCACCGTCGCGACCGCGGCTCCGTCGCTGCGGTTCACCATCCGGCGCAGGCCGCCGTACTCGGGGACCTCGGCCTCGAACAATCCGTCCACGGTGGCGTCGAGACCCGCCGGATCGACGACGACGAGGTCGGCGCGGTCGCCTTCACGCAGGTGCCCGGCGTCGATGCCGTACCAGTCGGCCAGCTCGCCCGTCAGCCGGTGGACGGCCCGCTCGACGGTGAGGAACGGCTTGCGGTCGAACTGCGCATCCTTGACCTTCTTCAGCAGCCGGATCGGATAGTTGTAGAACGCCATGTTCCGCAGGTGCGCACCGGCGTCGCCGAAACCCATCTGCACCCCGGAGCTGGCGGCGAGCTTCTTCGCGAACTTGGGGCGATGATTCGCGATGGTGGTCCGCCACCGCAGGTCCGTGCCGTACTGCACGACGAGATCGAGGTACGCGTCGACCGGGTGCACACCCCGCAGATCGCCGACGGCGCCGAACGTCCTGCCGATCAGCGTCTCGTCGGGGCACCCGACGATCACGGCGTCGTAGAAGTTGCGGTGCCAGATGCGGGGGCTGAACTTGTTGTCATAGTCCTTGCGGAACCGGCGTCGGTAGGACTCGTCCTGCAACAACGCGTTTCGCTCCACCTGATCCTCGAGATGCAGGGCGGCGGCGCCGGCACCGAACTCCTCGAACACCACGAGGTCGATACCGTCCGCGTAGACGGTGAACGGCACCGGCAGGTGCTGCCACTTGAAATCGGTCTTCGCGAACCGGTTCAGCAGCGGCGCCGCGGCGAGCATGAAGTACACGATCGCCGGGTACGCCTTCGAGTCCGCAGCCGACAGCAGCGACGTCTTGAGGGGTTTGCGCCGCCCCAAACCCGAACTCTCCGCGAAGAATCCCGCGATGTTGGGATGCAGGTTGATCGTCGGCGCGCTCTGCAGGATTCTGCCGCGCTCGCGCAGGATGCGGTTGAGGAAGCGGAACTCCTTCCACCGCGCATACGTGGACGGCAGGGAGCGCGAACGGTATTCGTCGCCGTCGATCTTGTCGAGCGCGTTGGTCATCGAGGAGAGACCGAGGAAACCGGCGTCGACGGCCTCGGTGAGCATCTCGCCCATCCGCTCGAGCTCACGTGTGCTCGGCTTCGTCCGCCTGTCGGTGCCGCGGCCGAGGCCGAGCACGTGGGTGCGGATGTCGGAGTGTCCGAGGAAGCCGGCGACGTTGGGACCGAGCGGCAACGACTCGAGTGCCTCGACGTACTCCGCCGGGCTCTGCCAGGTCTTGTTCTCCTCCAGGATCCGGAGCACGGAGTCGTGCGGCACGGCCTCGACCCGGCTGAACAGGTCGGCGCACTCGCGGGGTGTCGAGTAGACGGTGGACAGGGAGCAGTTTCCGAGAACCACGGTGGTCACGCCGTGTCGCACCGACTCGGGCAGACCGGGGCTGACGAGCACTTCGGCGTCGTAGTGGGTGTGGACGTCCACGAAACCGGGGAGCACCCATTTGCCCGCGGCGTCGATGATCTCGGTGTCCGGCCCGGCGGGCAGCGGACTACTCGATGTCGTGACGACGACCCCGTCGCGGATACCGAGATTGCGGCGCTGCGGCGCGGATCCGGTTCCGTCGAACCACAGCCCACCGCTGACGACCACATCGAAATCCGACATTGTTGCACTCCTCACACTCGGTACGTGTTACCCGAGGTTACGTTTTCCGTTGAGTAGAAGTCAATGGACGGCTCGAAGGTTCCTCCCTAGAGTGCAGGGGTGGCCGCCGCACCCCGCTCTCCCGAAGATCGGCGCGCGCAGATCCTCGACGTGGCCGTCCGGCTCCTGCAGACCGTGCCGTTCGACGACCTGTCGATGGACCAGGTGGCCGCCGAGGCAGGCGTCTCGTCGCCACTGCTGTTCCACTACTTCAAGAACAAGCAGGGTTTTCGCACCGCGGTACTCGAGGCCTCGGCCTCGGAACTCGAGCGCCGAATGACGCCCGACGCCGCACTCCCGCTGCCCGGACAACTCCGGGCCGGCGTCGAGACATTCGCGGACGCGGTGATCGAGCACCCCACCATCTACCTGGCGGTCATGCGGATGGCCGGTAGCGGTGACGAGAGGATGCGGCAGATCTACCGCGGCATGCGACGAACGTTCACCCACTGGATCGGCACGTCACTGGCCGAGTTCGGCGTTCCGGCGACACCCGCACTCGAGGCCGCGATCTCGGGCTGGCAGGCATTCATGGAGGAGATCGTGCTGTCGTGGCTCGACGAGCCGACCATGGACCGCACCGAGATGATCGACCTCTGCGAACGCGCCTTCTACCATCTCCTTCCCGCCGCGGGTGTCGACGTCGGGGCACTCGAGACGACACGCTGAACTGGAGGGGGCCGGGTTCACAGGAACCTTCCAGCCGCCTCCCAGCCCGGTGACGCCCCCGCGCGAGAACGTGGTCAGGACAGCAACTCGCGAAGGGACCACCTGATGACTTCCGTCCTCACTCCGGCGCCGCCACGGCGAACAGGACCGCACGGCCACCGCGCCGAGACGGATTCGTGGATCCGCCGACGCGGTTCCGCACTCGCTCTCGCCGCACTCCTCGCCGCCACCGCGACGCTGTACCTGTGGGATCTCACCGCCAACAGCTACGCCAACAGTTTCTATGCTGCTGCGGCACAAGCCGGTTCGCAGAGCTGGAAAGCGTGGTTCTTCGGCTCACTCGATGCCTCCAACTTCATCACGGTCGACAAACCGCCCGCGTCGCTGTGGGTAATGGGACTGTCGGGACGGATCTTCGGGTTCTCCAGCGCCAGTCTGCTCGTCCCGCAGGCGCTGATGGGGGTCGGCTCGGTCGCGTTGGTCTACGCAGCCGTCACCCGTGTCACGAACAGGGGTGCCGGACTGCTCGCCGGCGCGGTTCTCGCCGCAACCCCGGCGGCCGCCCTGATGTTTCGCTTCGACAACCCCGACGCGCTTCTCGTCCTCCTGATGACCGCCGCCGGATACTTCGTGGTCCGGGCGATCGAGACGGAGACCGGCCGCCGCGCCGCGATGTGGATCGCCCTCACCGGAATCGCGCTCGGCTTCGCGTTTCTCACCAAGATGCTGCAGGGCCTGATGGTGCTGCCCGCGTTCGGCCTGGCGTATCTGATTGCCGGACATGCTCGATTGCGGGCTCGCCTGCTGCACCTGGCCGGTGGCGTCGCCGCCGTCGTGGCCGCGGCCGGGTGGTGGGTGCTCGCCGTGCGGCTGTGGCCCGCGGATTCTCGCCCCTACATCGGTGGCTCGACCGACAACAGCGTCATGGATCTGGTGCTCGGCTATAACGGACTCGGCCGGATCTTCGGGAACACCGGTGGGGGCGGCGGAGGAATGACCGGCGGCAGTGCCGGATCGAGCTTCGGTGGGAGTACCGGGCTGGATCGCCTGTTCGGCAGCGAGATGAGCATCGAGATCTCCTGGCTGATCCCGGCGGCGCTTGTCGCCCTGGTCTTCGGACTGCTCGCCCGCGGACGCGCGCCCCGCACGGACGGCGTGCGTGCATCGCTGATCGTGTGGGGCGGATGGTTTCTCGTCACCGGCCTGATCTTCAGCTACATGTCCGGCACCATTCACCCGTATTACACGGTGGCGCTCGCCCCCGCGATCGCCGGAATGATCGGCACCGGTGGGTACGCGCTGTGGCAGCAGCGCAGCAGCGTCCTCGGGCGGTCCGGACTCGCGCTCGTGATGGTGGCCGCAGGAGCGTGGAGCTGGGTGCTGTTGCACCGCAACACCGAGTGGATGCCCGACCTGAAGTGGGTCCTGCTCGCCGGGAGCGTACTCGGCGCGGCCCTGATCGTGCTCGGTGGGGAGGACCGCTTCCGGAAGCTTGCCGTGACCGGACTGCTGCTGGGCGCACTTGCCGGGATCGGGGGCTCCGCGTCCTATGCCATCGCCACTGCAGCCACGGCTCACAACGGGTCGATCCCCTCCGCCGGACCGTCCGGGGCGGTGACCGATTCCGGCATGGGAGGCGCCGGCGGCATGCGGGGCGGTCCGGACGGTCAGGCACCCGGCGGCGAGGCGCCCGGCGATCAGGCACCCGGCGCCGGTCAGGCACCTGGCGGCGGGATGGGCGGCAGCGAGGGTGGGACGAATTCCGAACTCACCACGTTGCTCGCCGAAGCAGGCACCACGTGGTCTGCCGCGACGAACGGTTCGCAGAGCGCGGCCACCTACGAACTGGCCACCGACACCGCAGTGATGGCCATCGGTGGATGGAGTTCCGACCCCGCCCCGACCCTCGACCAGTTCATCTCGTACGTCGAGAACGGCCAGGTGCACTACTACATCCCGGGAGGTGGCGGCGGAGGCGGTCGCGGCGGCGACGGCACGTCCGGGGCGATCCAGGACTGGGTGGCCGCCCACTTCACGGCCGTCACGGTGGGCGGGACCACCGTGTACGACCTGACCGGCTACACCGGATAGTTCCACCGACACGGTGGACACACGCAGAGAACCGGCAGGTGCATCACCTGCCGGTTCTCGTCGAGCGAGTGACGGGATTCGAACCCGTGTGAACGGCTTTGCAGGCCGGTACCTCAACCACTCAGTCACACCCGCATCGATGACTACTGTGCCCGGCGGGGGCCGACGGCGCGAGAGTTGTGCTCACGGTGATTCTGAGGCGACCCGCCGGAGCGGGAACAAACCACGTGCCCTCGTTGCTGTGTTGCTTCATGACCGACACCGACGAACGCGCCGTAGTGACCCCCGACCGGACAACTACTCGTCCCAGCCTTCGGGTGATCCTGGTACTCGGCGCGATGGTGGCCCTCGGCCCCTTCACCATCGACATGTATCTTCCGGCACTTCCGGACATCGGAACCGACCTCGGCGCGTCGTCGTCCGCGGTGCAGCTGACCATCACCGGCACCCTGCTCGGCCTCGCGCTCGGGCAGTTGATCGTCGGACCGCTGTCGGACAGCCTCGGACGGAGGCGCCCCCTCATCGCCGGTATCGGTGTCCACGTCGTGGCATCCGTGCTCGCGGTGTTCGCCCCGACCGTGGCCGTACTGGGCGTGCTCCGGGTGTTCCAGGGCATCGGGGCCGCCGCCGCCGCAGTGGTCGCACTCGCCGTGGTCCGCGACCTGTTCTCCGGGAACACCGTGGCCGTCGTGATGTCCCGGCTGATGCTCGTGCTCGGCGTCGCCCCCGTGCTCGCGCCGAGCATCGGTGGCGCGCTCCTCATCGCCGTCGACTGGCGTGGGATCTTCGTCGTCCTCGCCGTCATCGGCACGCTGACGGCGTTGATCGGGGTGTGGGGTCTGACGGAGACGCTGCCCGCGGAGCGGCGTCGCAGGAGCAACTTGCGTGCGGTACTGGCCACCTACACCGGTCTGCTCGGCGACCGAGCGTTCATGGTGCTCGCCCTGGTGTCGAGCGTGGCGATGGGATCGTTGTTCTCGTACGTCTCCGGCGCGTCGTTCGTGTTCCAGGACCAGTACGGCCTCGACGAGCAGCAGTTCGCGCTGCTGTTCAGCTCCGGCGCGATCGCCCTGATCGGCGCATCACAGCTCAATGTGCGCGCCCTCGCACGGTGGTCGCCGCTGCAGATCACGGTGGCGGCCCTCGGATTCGCCACGGTGGCCGGGCTCGCGCTGATCACCACAGCGCATTTCGAGTTCGGCGGGCTCGCCGGGTTCGTCGTTCCGCTGTGGTTCCTTCTCGGTGGTGTCGGCTTCGTCCTGCCCAACGCCCCCGCACTGGCACTCGGCAGGCACGGGGAGGCCGCCGGCACCGCAGCCGCGCTGCTCGGCGCCCTGCAATTCGGTGTCGGCGCCCTGATCGCTCCCCTCGTGGGCGTGCTCGGCAACACCGGCGTCGCCCTCGCGGTGACGATGACGGCGTGCGTGGGATTCGGGTTGGTGGCGCTGGCGGCCGCCGCGCGTGCCGAAGCGCGATAGGGACACGCTGGCCGGACTTTCGCGGCGCAACACCCGACATGGGATGATCGACGCATGCCACCACCGTCACCACTTCATCTCGACCCCATCGAAGAGGCCCACCGGCAGTGGACCAAGCACGGCTGGGGTGACGTCGCCGACGGCATGGCCGCGGTGACGTCGGTGATGCGCGCCCATCAGATCATGATCGCGCGAGTGGAAGAGGTGCTCAAGCCGTCGGGACTCACGTTCGCCCGGTACGAATTGCTGACCCTGCTGACGTTCACCCGGACGGGCGCCCTCCCGATGGCGAAGGCCAGCGCCCGCCTGCAGGTTCACCCCACCAGCGTCACCAACGCCGTGGATCGGCTCGAGACCGCGAACCTCGTCCGGCGCGTTCCGCATCCGAGCGACCGTCGTGCCACCCTGATCGAAATCACCGAAGCGGGAAGGAAACTGGCCGTCGAGTCCACCGAACGGCTCAACGCCCAGGTGTTCTCGCGCCCCGGAGTGTCGGGTGACAAGCTGGAGCAGCTCGTCACCATCCTCGCCGAACTGCGCCGCGAGGCGGGCGATTTCGACACCGGGGACGCGCCCACCAAGTGGTGAGAAACACGCGCTCTAGCGGTGCCTGAACACCGGCGCGCGCTTCTCGACGAACGCCGCCATCCCCTCCTTCTGGTCCTCGGTGGCGAACGTCGAATGGAACACCCGCCGCTCGAACCGGACGCCCTCGGTGAGCGTGGTCTCGAAGGAGCGGTTCACCGCTTCCTTCGCCATCATCGCGACCGGAAGAGACATCTCGGCGATGGTGGTGGCCGTCTGTAGCGCGTCGTCGAGCAAGTCGGCGGCGGGTACGATCCGCGACACCAGTCCGGCGCGTTCGGCTTCCTCGGCGTCCATGTTCCGGCCGGTCAGGCACAATTCCATGGCCTTCGCCTTGCCGACGGCGCGGGTCAGCCGCTGCGACCCACCGATACCGGGGATGACACCGAGCTTGATCTCCGGCTGACCGAACTTGGCGGTGTCGGCGGCGATCAGGATGTCGCAGAGCATCGCCAGTTCGCATCCGCCGCCGAGGGCGTACCCGGCGACCGCGGCGATGGTCGGCTTACGCGCCGCGGCGAGGCGGTCCCACGCCGAGAAGAAGTCGTCCAGGTACACGTCCATGTACGACTTGGGTTGCATCTCCTTGATGTCGGCGCCAGCCGCGAATGCCCGGTCGGAACCGGTGATCAGGATGGCGCCGATCTCAGAATCGTTCTCCAACTCGTCCACCGCCGATACGACCTCGCGCATCAGCTGGGAGTTCAATGCGTTGAGGGCCTTCGGGCGGTTGAGCGTGATGATCCCGACCCGCCCCTTGCGGTCGAGCAGAATGGTCTCGAAGTCGGTCACTTGTCTCCTCCGGAACGCTCACGGATGTCGTTGATGATGGCCGAGAAGTCCTGGCCACCACCACCGGCGGCATGGAACCTGCTGTACAGCTCGGCCGCGCGCAGTCCGAGTTCCGCCTCGACGCCGTTGGTCTTCAGCGCATTCGCGGCGAGACCGAGATCCTTGTCCATCAACGCCGCCGCGAAGCCCGGCTGGTAGTCGTTGTTGGCGGGGCTCGTCGGAACCGGTCCGGGCACAGGACAGTTGGTGGTGAGCGCCCAGCACTGACCCGACGCGTTGGATGCGACGTCGAACAGCGCCTGGTTGCTCAGCCCCAACTTCTCGCCGAGGACGAACGCCTCGCTGACCGCGATCATCGACACGCCGAGAATCATGTTGTTGCAGATCTTCGCGGCCTGCCCGTTGCCCGGGTCGCCGCAGTGGACGACCTTCTTGCCCATCACGTCGAGCAGCGGCTTCGCGGACTCGAAGTCCTCCGCCGTGCCACCGACCATGAACGCCAACGTTCCCGCGGTGGCGCCCACGACGCCACCGGAAACGGGTGCGTCCACCGAACGGTGACCCGCCTTGACGGCCTCGTCGTGCGCCGCGCGGGCATCCGCGACGTCGATGGTCGACGAATCGATGAACAGAGTGCCCGGCTTCGCGGCCGGCAGGATCTCCGCATAGAGCCCGAGAACATGCTTGCCGCTCGGCAGCATCGTGATGACGACCTCCACCTCGCGTACGGCCTCGACGGCCGAATCAGCGACGGTGACACCGTCTTTCACCGCCTGCTCGAGCGCGGCGGGCGCGAGGTCGAAGCCGACCACCGTGTGCCCCGCCTTGACGAGATTGGCCGCCATGGGACCACCCATGTGACCGAGTCCCAGAAATCCGACGGTAGTGCTCATAGCAGTCCCTCCTGGACGCGTGTGCTGTTGGTCAGTGCTGCGGCTGCGGAGCCGTCAGGCCGAGTTCGAGATCTCCGAGGGGTGTGAAGAACCGTGCGACGTCGTCGTCGTGGACGTCGTCGATCGACGGGGGTGACCACTGCGGGTTGCGGTCCTTGTCGACGACCTGCGCCCGGATACCCTCGACCAGGTCGGGGGAGTTCAGGCAGGCCACCGACACCCGGAACTCGTCGTTGAGGACCTCCTCGAGGCTGCCCGCGGCACGGGCCCGCCGCAACGACGTCAGGGTCACCGCGCACGCGGTCGGCGACTTCGACCGCACCTGCCCGGCCGCCTTCACCGCCTCCGGCACCCCACTGTCCTCGAGCCGGGCGACGATCTCCGCAACCGTGTCGGCGGAGTAGGCGGCGTCGATCCAGCCCTGCTGGCCCAGCAACTCCGACGCCGGTGCCGGTTCGGCGTGCGCGGTCAGCGCCTCGTCCACCGACATGGTCTCTAGGGCTGCGATGAACTGGTCGATCTTCCCGGAGGGCATGAAGTGGTCGGCGAACCCGCACGCGATCGCGTCCCCGGCGCTCAGCCGCGCCGTCGTCAACGCGATATGGGTGCCCAGCTCACCGGGGGTGCGGGCCAGCAGGAAGGTGCCGCCGACGTCGGGGACGAACCCGATCCCGGTCTCCGGCATCCCGATCATCGACCGCTCGGTGACGACCCGGACGCTGCCGTGCGCCGACACCCCGACCCCGCCGCCCATCACGATGCCGTCCATGATCGCCACATACGGTTTCGGATAGTTCGCGATCACCGCGTTGAGGACGTACTCGTCCCGCCAGAACTCCCGCGACCCGGTGCCGCCCTCCCTCGCGTCGTGGTAGATCGACACGATGTCCCCGCCCGCGCACAACCCGCGGTCCCCGGCGCCGGTGATCAGCACCGCCCGCACCCCGTCATCGCCGGCCCACCGATCCAGCGCCGCCGCGATCTGCCGGACCATCGCATGGTTGAGGGCGTTGATCGCCCTCGGCCGGTTCAACACGATCCGGCCCAGCCCGCCGTGGCGTTCGATCAGCACCTCCGGCTGCGCGGTGGTGGTGGTGGTGGTGTCGGTGGTGGTGGTGGTGGTGTCGGTCATGCCGCTCCCTTTCCATGTCCGGCGACGACGCTGCGGGCGATGACCACCCGCATGATCTCGTTGCTGCCTTCGAGGATCTGGTGCACCCGCAGGTCCCGGACGATCTTCTCGATTCCGTACTCGGCAAGATAGCCGTACCCGCCGTGCAGCTGCAGCGCCCGGTTCGCGACCTCGAACCCGGTGTCGGTGGCGAACCGCTTCGCCATCGCACACAACTCCACCACATCCGGGGCGCCCTCCTCCAGCGCCGCCGCCGCCCGCCACAACAACGTCCGCGCGGCCTCGAGCTCGGTGCGCATGTCCGCCAGCTGGAACTGCAACGCCTGCGACTCGAGCAGCGGCGCCCCGAACGCCTTCCGGTCCGCCAGATACCCGACCGCCTTGTCCAGCGCCGCCTGCCCGCCGCCGACCGAGCACGCCGCGATGTTCAGCCGGCCCCCGTTCAGGCCGGCCATCGCGATCCGGAACCCGCCACCCTCGGTGCCGAGCAGGTTCGCCGCCGGCACCCGGACACCGTCGAAGATCACCTGCCTAGTCGGTTGGGCGTTCCAGCCCATCTTCACCTCGTTCGGCCCGAACGAGAGCCCCGCCGAGTCCTTCGGCACGATGAACGCCGAGATCCCCCGCGGACCACCCTCGCCGGTGCGGGCCATCACCACATACACATCCGAGGTGCCGGCCCCGGAGATGAACTGCTTGACCCCGGTCAGCACGAAGTGATCGCCGTCGCGGACCGCCTTCGTGCTCAGCGCCGCCGCATCCGACCCCGCCCCCGGTTCGGTCAGGCAGTAACTGCCCAGCTGATCCATCGCACACAACCCCGGCACCCAGGCATGCCGTTGCTCGTCGGTGCCGAACCGGTCGATCATCCACGTCACCATGTTGTGGATGGAAATGTACGCCGCGATCGACGGGCACCCCGTCGCCAACTGCTCGAAGATGCGGGCCGCATCGACCCGGGTCAGCTCCGACCCACCCACATCCTCCCGGATGTAGATCCCACCCATCCCCAGCGACGCCGCCTTCCGCAACACATCCACCGGGAAATGCTTCTTCTGATCCCACTCCACCGCATGCGGCGCGAGATGCTCGACCGCGAAATCACGGGCAGTATCGCGAATCGCCCGCTCGTCATCGGACAACGTGAACATACGGGTCCCGATCAGTTCATCGTGGGGATGACGAAGTGGTTGGTCTCTTCCTTCTTGCCGGAGGGCCAGCGCTGCGTCACGGTCTTCGTCTTGGTGTAGAAGCGGAAGGAGTCGGGACCGTGCTGGTTGAGGTCACCGAATCCGGAGCGCTTCCAGCCGCCGAACGTGTGGTACGCGATCGGCACCGGGATCGGGACGTTGACGCCGACCATGCCGACGTTGACGCGGTTGGTGAAGTCGCGGGCGGTGTCGCCGTCGCGGGTGAAGATCGCGACGCCGTTGCCGTACTCGTGCTCGGTGGGCAGCCGCAGCGCCTCCTCGTAGTCCGCGGCGCGGGCGACGAGCAGGACCGGTCCGAAGATTTCCTCCTTGTAGATGCGCATATCGGTGGTGACCTTGTCGAACAGGGTCGCACCGGTGAAGAAGCCGCCCTCGTGGCCTTCGAGGGTGAATCCGCGGCCGTCGACCACTGCCTCGGCGCCCTCGTCGAGGCCGATCTGGATGTAGTTGTTCACGCGCTCGAGGGCGTCCTTACCGACCAGCGGGCCGAAATCGGCGCCTTCGTCGTCGCTGCGCCCGATCTTCAGCTTGCCGACCCGTTCGGTCAGCTTCGCGACGAGGGCGTCCGCGGTCTCCTCGCCCACCGGGACGGCCACCGAGATCGCCATGCAGCGTTCGCCCGCGGAGCCGTACCCTGCGCCGATGAGTGCGTCCGCGACCTCGTCGAGGTCGGCGTCGGGCATGACGATCGCGTGGTTCTTCGCGCCGCCGAAGCACTGCGCGCGCTTGCCGTGGGCCGCGGCGGTCTCGTAGATGTACTGCGCGATCGGTGTGGACCCGACGAACCCGACAGCCTTGACGCGGTCGTCGGTGAGCAGGACGTCCACCACTTCCTTGTCGCCGTTGACCACGTTGAACACACCCGCGGGCAGACCGGCCTCGAGGAACAACTCGGCCAGACGCAGCGGCACCGACGGGTCGCGCTCGGACGGCTTCAGGATGAACGCGTTACCGGCGGCCAGCGCGGGGCCGGCCTTCCACAGCGGAATCATGGCCGGGAAGTTGAAGGGCGTGATGCCGGCGACGACACCGAGCGGCTGCCGCATCGAGTAGACGTCGATGCCGGTACCGGCGGATTCCGTGTACTCACCCTTGAGCAGGTGGGGCGCACCGAGGGCGAATTCGATGACCTCGAGGCCGCGCTGGATGTCGCCCTTCGCATCGGGGATCGTCTTGCCGTGCTCCGACGACAGCAGCCGCGCCAGCGAATCCATTTCCTCCTGCACGAGCTGGAGGAACTTCATCAGGACGCGAGCGCGCTTCTGCGGGTTGAACAGCGCCCATTCCCGCTGAGCCTCCACCGCGTTCGCGATGATCGCCTCGGTCTCGGCCTTGTCGGCGAGCGGCACGCGCGATTGAACCTCACCGGTGTTGGGGTCGTAGACGTCGCCGAACTTGTTGGAGGCACCGGGGACGCGCTTGCCGCCGACGAAGTGGGATAGCTCTTGAACCATTGTGCGAACCCGTTCCTTACTCGATGATGAGGGAGTTCCGAATATGTAGCTCATCCTATAGTTGGATGTCCATGTATGTCCAGGGTGGAGGAAAGTCCGACGCTCGGTACACCGTGGTCCGAGTGAGCAGTCAGTGTTTTCGTACGACGCGCTCGGGCTCCCCCGGTTTCCAGATGGTGATGTCCATGTGGCCGTCGCCGACCTCGACAGCCGAGCCGCCGGTCAGGTCGGCTCGGTAGCAGTGATCGAATTCCTGGCCGCGGATATCGAACCCGGTCTCGTCGAACAGTGCCTGCGCGAAGCGCTGATGCAGGGCCTTGTCCTGGACATCGTCGACGACTCCCCACAGTTTCGCGTCGCCCTCCTTCACCTCGGTGTCGACGGTCGCCGTGTGCAGGCAGAATCGCGGATCGCGTGCCAGGTCCCGGAACTTCGTGGTGTTCGGCATTCCGGCGATCCACAGCTGGTTTTCGAAGAATCTCGGCTCGACCGGACTGATCCGCGGAAAACCGTCGGAGCGGAGCGTGCCGAGCATGCACAGGTTTCCGGTCGCCGCATGCCTGCGCGAGAAGATAGCGGCAATCCGCGGTGCAGCTTCGGCGAACTCATTCCAGCCGACCATGCACACGACCCTACGACGGATACCGCGGCCGAATGATCAAGATGCACACAAATGTGCGATCAGAATGGCCTCGACTTCCGACCATCGCGCCGCAGAAGGCAATCGTGGGGCAGCCGACCGGTAGTGGTGCCCGGTCGGGGTACCGAGATCGAAGAGGTGGGTGCGGCCGGGCCTGCTCACGGGACGGGCGGTCCAGCCGTCGCCTTCTTTGGCGTAGTTGCAGGCCTCGCACAAACCGGCCCCGTTGCGCGCCGTGGTGGCACCCTCTTTTCGACGGGAGCGAATGTGATCGTGATGGCGGATCGGCGCATCACACCACGGCGTGCGGCAGGTACGGTCCCGGAGGTCGATCAGCTTCCGTAAGCCTTTCGGGAATGCCCTCGCCTGCGACTCCATCGCGGTCAACGAACCCGACAGCGGACACGAGTAGACGTTTCGCAGGGTCACCGCGGTGTCACCATCGAGGGCGTCCGCCACCAACTGCCGTGCTATCGCCGCCGGCACGGGCCCGAACCCCGCCAGGTCCGCCGCCTCATCCCCACCTGCCAGGAGCGTTTCGTCGGAGAGCACCAAGTTCACCGCCACCGGCACACCCGAGGCCACCGATGCCCCGGAACCACGCTCGAACAACAGATCCGCCATCAACTGATTCCGTGTTCGGCCACCACTGTCCCCGGTCGCGATCAGGCTGTCCGCATCCCGACCGAGCGTGGCCCGCAAACAGACCGCCTGTTCCATCGGCATCAGCACACTCAGGTACGCCATCGAATCCGGTGCCGGACGCGTCGTCACCCGCCGCTCCGACACCGCCTTGCGATACCGCGCGACGACCGCGGCGGCGTCGAGTTCCACCGCCAGCGCCTTCGCCTTCGCCTTCGCGACCAGGCCACGGTCGCCGACCCCGTCGAGAATGTCCGGGTCCGAACACAACCGGTGGTCGACGATCTTCCGGTCCGCCGCCGACAGACACGCCGTCTCCCGCACCAACAGGGTGGCGCGCCACTCGTTCAACCGGCCCGACCGCAACAACGCCAGGGTGTGCGGCATCTCGTGCACCACCGCCCGCGCGAAACCCAGATGCCGGCGACCACGATTCGGAGACTCCCTGCGCGCCAACGTAATCTGTGCTGCGATACCGCGGTCCCACTCCGCCCGCGGCAACCGACGGACCTTGCGGTCCTCTCGCATGCAGGTGGCGACATCGTCGGTGACCACCGCCTGCACCGCACACCCCACCGACTTCAACGATTCCACCGCGTCGATCCACTCGATCCCCAACCCGGCATCCCCACACGGCTCGACACACCGCAACCGCGTGGTGAACGCCCGCAACTCCTCCAGATCCGGTGGCGCTACTTCCCCCACGACCAACCTCCCCCAAGGTCATTCGAAACTTTGTTCGACCCTAGCAGGCGGACTGGATCACACGCAATGGCCGAGAAATTCAGATCCCCAGTGCCGCAGCCGCTGCGAGGGCGAGGGTTTCGTCGACCGCGTCATATCCGCCCGACCCGCCACCGGGGCCGCCGCTGTCGGCGACGGTGCGGCGGGCGGAGAGGTGTATCGCGTCGACACCGGTGCCCGCGACGGCAGCGATGTCGTCGACGCGGATTCCGCCTCCTGCCATCACCTGGATCCGCCCGCATGGGTGGGCGACCATGGCCGTCAGAGCGTTCAGTCCGTCGATGCAGCGTGGCACTCCGCCCGAGGTGAGGACTCGGGTGATGCCGGCGTCGGCGAGGGTGTCGAGTGCGGTCGCCCGGTCGTCCACGACGTCCATCGCACGGTGGAAGGTCACGTCGACGGAGGTCACGTCGATACCGTCGAGCAGACGCGCGAGGGCGGAACGGTCAACGCTTCGGTCAGGGGTCAGCGCACCGAGCACGACGCCGGAGGCACCCGCCCCCAGCGCGGCCCGGATGTCCCGCGCCATCACCGCGATCTCGTCGGCGTCGTAGACGAATCCGCCGGGTCGGCACCGGATCAGGGGGTGCACCGCGATCCCCTGGGCCGCGACCGCTTCGATCGTGCCGACGCTCGGCGTCAACCCGCCGGTCGCGCCGAGTGCGGTGCACAACTCGACGCGCGACGCACCGGCGCGTCGCGCGATCCGGGCACCCGCGACGTCCTGGACCGCCAATTCGAGTACGGGCGTCATCTAGAACGACTGCCAGGAAGGCTTGTGTTCCAGCGCATACCGGTAGTAGTCGGCAAGTTGCAGCTTGCCGGCCGCAGCCTCGTCGATCACGACCGTGACGTGCGGGTGCAGCTGCATCACCGACGCCGGACAGAACGCGGACAGCGGTCCCTCCGCGGCGGCGGCGATCGCCTCCGCCTTGCCCTTGCCGAACGCGATCATCACGAGGTGCCGGGCTTCGCTGATGGTGCCGAGCCCCTGGGTCAGGACGTGGTGCGGTACGTCGTCCACACTGTCGAAGAACCGCGCGTTGTCGAGGCGGGTCTGCTCGGTGAGCGTCTTGACCCGGGTGCGTGAGGTCAACGCGGAACCCGGCTCGTTGAATCCGATGTGGCCGTCGGTTCCGATGCCGAGAAGTTGCACGTCGACGCCACCTGCAGCGGCGATGGCGGCGTCGTATCGCGCCCCCTCCTCGGCGATGTCGGACGATTCTCCGTCGGGGCTGAGCACGTGCCCCGGGTCGAGGTTCACGTGGTCGACGAATTCCGACCGGATCACCGAGAAGTACGACTGATCATGACTTTTCGGGAGTCCCACGTACTCGTCCAGCAGGAAGGCGCGGGCATCGGAGAAGTCGAGTCCCGACTCGCGGTGTCGTCGTGCGAGTTCCCGGTAGCTGCCGAGCGGGGACGATCCGGTGGCGAGGCCCAGTGTCGCCGAACCGCGCCGTACGTACCCCTCGACGATGTCCGCGACGGTCGTGCTGACCTCCGACGGCGTCTGCCGGATTACGATTTCCATGCCAATCCTTTCGGTCCGGCGGGGATTCCGCCGACGAACACGCCGCGGGGGCGCAGGTGGTGATCGGTGACGACGATGTCGGCGCGGCGACCCGGGGCCAGGCTGCCGCGTTCGGACTCCAGACCGAGCAGCCGGGCCGGGGTCCTGGTGGCAGACGTGACGGCGTCGGCGAGACCGATGCCGCTGTCGACGACGGCGGTGCGCACCACGTCCAGCAGTCGTGCGGTGCCGCCGGCGATGGCACCCGCGGACCCGTCGGCGGTCGCGAGCCGGGCCACACCCTGCGAGACCCGGACGTCCAGGGGTCCGAGCTGGTAGTTGCCGTCCGAGACGCCGGCGGCGGCCATGGCGTCACTGACGAGGACGATCTGCTCGGGCCCGACGGTGTCGAACACCATCGATACGGTCTCGGGCGCGAGATGCACTCCGTCCGCGATCAATTCGACGACGATGTCTCCTCGACCGGCCGCGGCCAGGAACGCGGCCACCGGTCCCGGTGCGCGGTGGTGCAGCGGCGGCATCGCGTTGAACAGGTGGGTGGCGGTCAGCGGCCGGCCGGCGGCGTCGGCGATCCGCGCCGCCGTGGTTGCCGCGTCGGTGTCGGTGTGGCCGAGGCTCGGCAGCACACCCCGCCGGTGCATCGCGTCGAGGAGTTCCCCGAAGTGCGCCGTCTCCGGCGCGAGGGTCATCGACCGGACGGTGCCGCGCGCGGCGTCGCAGATCCTCTCGAACAGGCCGGGATCTCCGGGGATCACGGAGGCGGGATCCTGCGCACCGCACCGGGCACCGGAGATGAACGGGCCCTCCAGGTGGATTCCGAGGAGCTCACCGCGTTCCACCAGGCCTGCGAGGATCTCGGCCTGCCGGAGCAGATCCTGCTCCCCTGCCGAGACGAGGCTGCCGAGCAGTCCGGTGGTGCCGTGCCGGCGGTGATGATCCGCGGCCCGCCTCGCGCCGTCGGCGTCGGTGTTGGGGAATCCCGCGCCGGCGCCGCCGTGGCAGTGCAGGTCGATCAGACCGGGCAGCAGTATCGACGAATCGGGTTCGGGCAGGGGCGCCTGCCCGCGGTACTCCGGGGCCGGTCCGACCCAGGAGATTCGGTCGTCGTCGGTGACCACCACGCCGTCGTCGATGACGCCGTCGTCCGCGACGACCGTGCCGCGCAGGATCATCGGGGTGCTCCGGACGCGAGAGCCGCGACGGCCGATCGTGCGGCCTGCGGAGACGGCGCGCCGCGCGCGGCGATCGCCATCTCCCGGCACCGGTCGAGGTCGGTGGCCGCGAGACCGGCACGCACGGCGCCGAGGGAGGGCGCCACCATGGACAGGCTCGTGACGCCCAGTCCGACGAGGACGGGCGCGAGCGCGGGATCGGACGCGGCCTCACCGCAGATGCCGACGGGGGTGCCCGCCTCCGCACCGGCGGCACCGACGGCGCCGATCAGGTCGAGCACCGCGGGCTGCCACGGGTCGAGCAGGGTGGCGAGACCGCCGGCCATCCGGTCCGCGGCGCAGGTGTACTGGCTCAGGTCGTTGGTGCCGATTCTGACGAAATCGACGTGTTCGAGCAGGTCGCGGGCGCACAGTCCGGCAGAGGGGATCTCGATCATCGCCCCGACCGTTGCGATTCCGCGGGAACGGGCGAGCGCGGCGAATTGCGCCGCCTCCTCGGCGGTGGCGACCATCGGTGCCATCACCCACAGGTCCGCGCCGGTGGCGGCCGCGGCGGCGGCGAGTGCCTCCAGCTGGGTGGCCAGGACGTGCGGGTAGACGGCGGTGTAGGTGGCGGTCTGCTCGTCGAGTGTGGGCGCGACCCGCCTGCCGAGGTACAGGAATTCGGTGCGGAACAGCCCGACGCCCTCCGAGTCCGCGGTGGCCGTACGCACGGCTTCGACGACGACCGCGCCCGTGGAGCCGTCGAGCACCACCGGCCGTCCCTCGACCAACCGGTCGACGTCGGCGCAGTTCACGACCGCGGGCAGGCCGAGCGACTTCGCCAGGATGGCGGTATGGCTCGTCGGTCCGCCCTCCGCGGTGAGCAGGCCGACCACGTCGCTGCCGCCGAGCATCGCGGTGTCCGCGGGTGGCAGGTCCCGGGCGACGAGCACGAACGGGTATCCGGGATCGGGTGTGCCGGGCATCGGCACGCCGAGCAGCACCGCGACCGTGCGGTTCCGCAGGTCGCGCAGGTCCGCGACCCGCTCGGCCAGGTACCCACCGAGGGCCGCGAGTGTGGCGCAGTAGCCGTCGAACGCGACGCCCACAGCGTGTGCCGTCGGCATCCCGGCGACGAGGTTCTCCTCGGCGGCGGAGAGGATTCCCGGATCGCGGGCCAGGGCGGCCGACACGAGCGGGATCTCGGACGCGACTCCGTCGACCTGCGCGGCGCGGGTCCCGAGGTCGGCGGCCACGGTCGCGAGGGCGTCCTTCACCCGGGCGGCCTCCGCGGTGACCGATTCGCCGACCGGGTCTTCGGCCGACGTCGTGACCGGCGTCCCGAACGCGAGCCAGGGTGCGCAGACCAGCCCCGGACTCACACCGAGGCCGTGGACAAACTGTTCCGTCGTCGTCGGCATCAGGCGACGTCGAGGTCGGCGGCGAGCAGGTCGGCGAGACGGTCGAGGGCCTCCTCGCTGCCCTCCCCTTCCGCGGAGATCGTCACCTCGGTACCGAATTCGGCGCCGAGGGTCATCACCGCGAGCATGCTGCCGGCGTCCACCGGGGCGGACTCGCCCACCGCGATCCGTACCGCGACCGGTTCCGATGCGGCGGCCTGGGTGAACTTCGCGGCGGGGCGGGCGTGCAACCCCACCTTCGAGCCGATGAGAACTGTTCGTGCTGTCATGGTCACCGACCTGCCTTTTCCGTGTCTGCGTTCGTTTCCGTTTCCGGGTCGTCCTCCCGGCCGGGAGTGCGCAGGTTCCACTTCTTGATGACGAAGCTGAACAGGACGTAGTAGATGACGGCGTACCCGAGCCCGATCGGGATCAGCATCCACGCGTTGGTGGCCTTGCCGAAGTTGAGCACGTAGTCGAAAAAGCCTGCGGAGAAAGTGAATCCATCGTGGATGCCGAGTGCGTTGACGAGTGCCATCGACGTTCCGGTGAGGAACGCGTGGATCAGGTACAGCGGCCAGGCCACGAACATGAACGCGAATTCGAGGGGCTCGGTGATGCCGGTGAGGAACGCCGTGAGTGCGGTGGAGAGCATGATGCCGCCCACGACCTTCTTCTGCGACGGCCGGGCGTTGCGCCAGATCGCCAGTGCGGCAGCGGGAAGGGCGAACATCATGATCGGGAAGAAGCCGGTCATGAAGATGCCGGCGCTCGGGTCGCCGGCGAAGAACCGGTTGAGGTCGCCGCGGACGAGTTCTCCGCTCGCGTTCTGATAGTCGCCGACGAGGAACCAGACGGTGGAGTTCAGGATGTGGTGCAGACCGGTCGGGATGAGCAGGCGGTTGGCCATGCCGTAGACGCCGCCGCCGATCACCGAGTTCTCGGCAACGGTCTCGCCGACCCACGTGAGGGCGGAGTTGAAGGCCGGGTACAGGAACGCCATGAGGACGCCGACGAGGAGACCGGTGACCGCGGTGAGGATGGGAACGAGCCTGCGTCCGTTGAAGAATCCGAGATAGTCGGGCAGTTTCGTGCGGTAGAACCGCTGCCACAGGATGGCGGACAGCAGACCCATCACGATGCCCGCGAGCACACCGTAGTTGATCAGTGCCTGGTCGCCGTTCGGATCGGTCTTGCCTTCGAGGACGACCGGTGACATGGCCTCGAACACGCCGTTGATGACCATGTACCCGACCACCGCGGCCAGCGCGGTGGAACCGTCCGCCTTCTTGGCCCAGCCGATGGCGATGCCCACCGCGAAGATGAGGGGCAGCCAGGTGAACACGGCCTGGCCGGCCGCGGAGATGACGGACGCGGCGGTGTGCATCGAGTCGAATCGGCCGAGGAGGTCGTCCTGGCCGAGTCGCAGCAGGATGCCGGCCGCAGGGAGCACCGCGATCGGCAGCATCAGGCTTCGCCCGAGGCGCTGTAACCCGGCAAACACCGCTGATTCCTTTTTCGGGCTGTCTACGACAGTCATATCGGCCTTCTCTGTGCGCGTCGGTCGCCGAATCGGCGTCTGGTGAGTCCCGAATCCGGCGGCGGCGAGCGCGTCGTCCGGCTTCGGGAAAACTATTGTGGACCCGCACCCCCAACGGGTACTGTCCGGTCATAACCAGTTGCCAGTTTGACCAGGTGAGCACAGGATGTCAACAGGTAAATGTGATCCAGCTAACCCATTCGGCACCATCACCTGCGGCTCGAACACGAACTACGAGGGAGAACCGATGTCCAAAGCGGACGCAATCATCAGCGGCCTCGGCGGCGCCGACAACATCGTCGAGATCGAGGCCTGCATCACCCGGCTACGCACCGAGGTGAAGGACGGCGCCAAGGTCGACGAGGCCGCGCTCAAGGCCGCGGGCGCCCACGGCGTCCTGAAGGCGGGCAGCGTCGTCCAGGTCATCGTCGGCCCCGAGGCGGACACGCTGGCCGAGGACATCGAGGACATCCTGTGAGCGTGACCGTACAGGCCCCGCTCCCCGGGCGCGTGCTCGCCCTGGCCGACGTGCCCGACCCCGTGTTCGCCGGACAGATGGTGGGTTCGGGGGTCGCGATCGACCCGGCGCGCGACCGGGGCGCCCTCGACGTGCTCGCCCCGATCTCGGGCAAGATCCTCAAACTGCACCCGCACGCGTTCGTCATCCTCGGCTCCACCGGTGCGGGAGTGTTGGTCCACCTGGGAATCGACACCGTGAAGTTGAAGGGCGAGGGATTCACCCTGCTGGCGACCGAAGGCGACGACGTCGACGCGGGGAACCCCGTGGTGCGATTCGATCCGACCGAGATCGACGGCACCGGGTACTCCGCCGTGTGCCCCGTGGTGGTGATGGACTCCAAGCCGGATTCGGTGTCCACCAACAGCATCGGTTCCGACGTGAGCACCGGCGACGCCCTGTTCGGCTGGACGGCACCGTAGACAGGGGGCGGCCGGGTTCAGCCGCTGCGCTGAGCCCGCTCCCCTTGAACTTCCATCTGCAGTTGGTAGCGATCGGACCGGTACCAGCTGCGGGTGTGCTCGACCGGAGTGGGGCCGCTGAACGACACCCGGTCGAAGTACATCACCGGGGCACCCTTCTTGATACCGAGGAGGATCGCGATCTCCTGACTCGCCCCGTCGGCGCTCACGGTTTGCTCCGCCCGGTCGATCGGCATGCCGTACGTGTCGGCGGTGGCCCGGTAGATCGAGCCGGTGAGGTCGAGATCCAGCAGGCCGGGAAACAGTGCCGCGTTGAACCAGCCGTCGTCGACGCTCACCGGTTCGCCATCAGCCAGGCGCAGCCGCTTGATGTGATACGCGCTGGTGTCGGGTGCGATCCGCAGGGCTTTCGCGGTGGCCTCCGGCGCCGCGTCCTCCTCGCTCTGCAGCACCACCGTCGTCGGCTTGTGCCCCTGAGCCCGCATCTCCTCCGTGAACGAGGCGAGGTGGAGTTTCGACTGCACCGGCCGGTGCGCCACGAAGGTCCCCTTGCCGCGCACCCGGACCAGGTGACCCTCGTTGACGAGTTGCCCGATCGCCTCACGAACCGTGATGCGGCTGACGCCGTAGTCCTGCATCAGTTTTCGTTCGCTCGTCATCAGATCGCCGGGCTGGAGTTCCTTCGTGCACTTGTGCAGGAGGATGGCACGGAGTTGTTCGTGCTTCGGAATCACGCTGTCGCGTAGATGTACGGGCATCATTCCGGCGGCTCCAGCTCAGTCAGGGGTGGGACACATCGGATCAGTCAGTCGTACCCAAAGGTCCCGTCCGGTCCGGTCCAAACCCGAGAATACGTGATCCGGACGCTCCGGCCTACCGTGTTGCCCCCTCCAGCGCCTCGAGATACCTGCGCGTCATCACCCGCTGGACGACCCGGCCCGCGGGTCCGCCGAGCCGGGTGAACCACCGACCCGGGTTCGAGAACGCCGCGATGGTCGCGACCACTCTGCCGTCGGCCTTCTGTTCGACGACGAAACTCTCCTCGCCGCGCTCCGGATGCCCCGGCAACGTCCCGTAGGCGAATCCCCTGCGATGCGGCTCGTCGACCACGTAGACCACCCGGCAGGAGAACCGCAGCCGCAGCCGCCCGATGCCCCAGCCGAGTTCGACCGACGCTCCGGGCACGGCCGTCGGCGAGTCGGCCCGCACGTCCAGCCCGGCGTCGCGATGCATCCCCCAGGAGCAGAGGTGGACGGCCACGGCATCGAATGCCTCTGCCCCGTAACCGATCACCTTCTGCTCGCGCACATGGTGGTACCCCGCGGGGAAGTGGCCGTCGCGGCTCGCGCCCACCTCCGGGTACGTGAACGCGGGCAGGTCTTCTCGGGAATTACTGATGGCGGTCGATCCTCTCGGTCCGGGCGTCACGAGCAGGTGGGAAGCACGTTACCCCGCGCACCGTCTCGAGGCCTTCAGGCGTTCCCGGCCAGTGCCGAGCCACGACCTCCGGACCCGCCCGGCGAATCACCGAGCGAAGCGTGAGGCCGATGATGATCACGTCGTCGGCGTATCCGATGACCGGGACGAAATCGGGGATCAGATCGACCGGAACCGCGAGGTACACCAGCAGCAGCACGAGCCGGATGCGCACGCCCCGGGGCAGGTCCCGGTCGGCTGCCAGTCGGCGCAGGAGCCGAAGCAGGTCCGGCAGCACCCGGATCGCCTCCCCGATCCGGGTGCTGTCAGGGGACGAACGCCACAGCACGAGCGCCAGCACGACCCAGACGGCCGACAGACCCGCTGCTGCACCGATCAGGACGGGCCCCGCCGCCGCCCACACCTGCCCCGTATCCATCCGGCGGCGCCTACTGCTCCGACCGGACCGCGGGACGGATGTTCTGGTTCACGTGGAAGAGGTTGTCGGGATCGTACTTCGCCTTGACCTGCGCGAGCCGGTCGTAGTTGCCGAGGTAGGAGGCACGCACGCGGTCCTCGCCTTCGGACATCATGAAGTTGACGTACGCCCCGCCCGCGGTCGTCGGGTGGAGGGCCTCCCAGTACCCCTTGGCCCAATCCGTGATGACCTCGGCGTTCGCCGGATCGGGGTCGACACCGACGATCACCGCGGCCCAGCCGCCGTCCCGGTACGCGAACGCCGTGGCGTCCTCGGCGACCCGCGTCGCCGAGCCGTCGATGGGATACATGTGCATCGTCGAATGCCCGGTCGGCAGCTGACGGCCGAACTCCAGATGGATGTCGATGGCGTCGTCGGAGATCTCCCGGACGAAGTCCGCGCGCCAGTACCACTGCAACCCGGCCGGGTACAGTCCGTCGAAAGCGGATTGCAATGCCGTGAAGGGCATTTCGCCGAGACCGACCAGCAGCGGATTTCCGAAGCTCCGGATCGGTTCGAAGACCGCGTCGGCCTTGTCCGGGTGGCCGGTGTAGCACCAGACGACCCCGCACGCCTTCCGTCCCCACAGTTCTTCGGGGAACGGCGGCGCCGGCGGGATGGTGAGGAGACCGATCCAGCCGTTGAGTTCCTCGGGCAGCGACGGCAACAGTTCGCGATACCACCGCATCACGTCGGGGGTGTCTTCCAGGTCGTACAGCACCGGACCGCCGACGACGGTGCCGTGGTCGCCGATGTCGTGGCACGCGAACTGGAACGACGTGACCACGCCGAAGTTGCCGCCTCCGCCCCGCAGCGCCCAGAACAGGTCCGGGTGCGATCGTTCGCTCGCCGTCACCAGTGTGCCGTCCGCGAGGACGACGTCGGCGCTGAGCAGGTTGTCCACGGTGAGCCCGAAACGGCGGGTCAGATAGCCGATTCCGCCGCCCAGCGTCAGTCCGCCGACACCGGTGGAGGCGATGAACCCGGACGGGGTGGCCATGCCGAACGGCACGGTGGCGTGGTCGACGTCGCTCCAGGTGCATCCGCCGTCGACCCGGACGGTCCGGTCGGCGGGCGAGACGGTGGTGGCGCGCATCCCCGACAGATCGATCACGAGGGCGTCGTCCCACACCCCGAGACCGCCCGCGTTGTGTCCCCCGCCGCGCACCGCGAGTTCGACGCCCTGCTCCCGCGCGAACCGCACACATGCGACGACATCCGCGGCGTTGGTGCATCGCGCAATGGCCGCCGGTCGACGGTCGATCATCGCGTTGTACACCGCACGCGCGTCGTCGTAACCGGCGTCGTCGGGAGTGATCAGCTGGCCGCGCAGAGACGCCGCCAGTTCCGCGAAGGGCGGCGGTGTCGTCGTCGACGGGGTCGAATTCGTGATGGTGGTGCTCATGACCTTCTCCTCGAATCGGCGGGCCCCGAAACGGGCCGTACCTGGTAATTCACACCGTAGGAAGTCGGCGTTCGCGTACCGTTCGCGCCGGAACACCTCCCGCGAACGCTCCGAGATCCGCGCGGAGTCGCAGCACCTGCGGCAACCACCAGCGGTCGTCGCGTTGCTCGGCGGCGATCCGGGCGGCGTCGAGGGTCGCGCGTGCCGAGTCCGTGTCCCCGACCTCGATCTGTACCTCCGCCAGCAGCGAGAGCCAGTACGGCATGCGCGCGAACGCCCGCTGTCGCCGCAACAGGTCGAGTCCCTCGCGGATCTTCGCGATTCCCGGTTCGCCGCCGAGGAGCCTGCCTTCGAGGATCTGCGCCCACTGGCTGTAGTACGCGAAGCGGTAGCGCTCACACAGCTCCCGCAACTCGGTGAGCGAGGCGAGCAGCGCGACGTCGTCGCCGCGTATCTGATCGAGCACCGACGCGTATCCCAACGCGACCGCGAGACTGTAGGGATGACCACAGGTCCGGCCCAGCGCGAGAGCCTCCGCACACGACTGCACGGCCGCCTCGTCGTCGCCGATCATCCAGTACGCGTGCGACTCCCACGCGCGGGCATGAACCTCGAGCCGGGTACCGAGGATGAACGAATAGTCGTCGGAGAACGCAGCCCGCGCCAGGTCGAAATGTTCGATCGCCTCCGCCGGGCGGCCCAGGCCCAGAGCAGCGCCCGCCACGGAGAACTGCGCCTGACCCTCGAATTGGGGTTCGGCCGCGGACAGTTCGAGGGCGCGCACACCGATGCCGTGCGCCTGCGCGGTGTGCCCCTGCACGAAGTGCACGGCGAACAACCCGATCAGGGCCGCGAGTACCACCGTCGGCCGACGCAGTTGCTGCCCCAGCTCCGCGGTGCGGTCCAGCGTCTGCTCGAGCTCGGCCGAGGAGTACCCGTACAGCGTGGTCAGCGGCGCAGACATGGCCTGCCGCACCTCCACCTCGTGAGCATCACGGTTGCGCCCGGCGGGCATCGCCTCGAGGAGGTCCAGGCAGTGCCGGAAGTGTCGCAGGGCCTCCGCGTTCGCGAACACTCCTGCCGCCCCCTCGGCGGCGCGCTGCAGATAGTGGAGCGCGCGGTCGGGGCGCCCGCCCCGCCGGTACTGCTCGGCGAGCTGCAGCGCCACGTCGTCGGTGCGGCCGGTGTGGAGGAGTTCGAGGCCCTGCGCCAGGCGGCGATGCAGGAGCCAGCGCCGCGGCGGACCCACCGAGCGGTACGCGGCCTCCCGCACCAGATCGTGCACGAAATCGTAGCCGGTGCCCGCCGGCCGGACGATTCTCCGCCGCCACAGTTCGTCGACCGCCTGCACGAGAGGATCGGCATCCAGGTCGCTCGCCTCGCTGAGCAGGTCCAGGTCGAAATCGGTGCCGAGCGCCGCGGCCAGGCCGGCGACCTCCCGCGCGGGTTCCGAGCACTGTTCGAGCCGCCGCTGCAGCACCGCCCCGAGGTCGTCGGCGCCTCCGCCGAACCCGGTCGCGTCCGGGTCCGGCACCATCCGGGCAGCCTCGACGACGTACAGCGGGTAGCCCCCGGTGGCGGCGTACAGAACGGCCTCCTCCGAGGGGTCCAGCGTCCGGCCACCCAGGGACCGTGCCAGTTCCGCCATCCCGTCCGCCGTCAGGGGGTCGACCTCGACGTCCGTCACCAGCCGCGCCGATCGGAGGGCCCGCAGCGCCTCCCGCACGTCGTGGCGTGACTGCGCCTCGTCCGTGCGGGCGGTCGCCGCCACCAGAACCCGCATGTGCGTCTGGAGGGAGAGGAGGAAGGCCAGCCATGCGGTCGTGTCCGTGTCGCACCACTGCAGATCGTCGAGGACGAGCAGCACGGGCCTGCCGGACGCCAGCACCGCTCGCGCCGTTCCTTCGAAGAAGCGGTGCCGCTGCCAGGCGTCGACCATCGCCCGGGACGTCGTCGGCCGCGGCCAGGACTCGGCGCTCGGCACCAGCCGTTCCACCTCCACCCGCCACAACGGGTTCAGGGACGCGACCGCGGACTGCAGTTCCGGGCTGCGGAGCCATTCGGCGACGGGAGCCAGCGCAACGCGCCCCGGCAGTCCGAAACAGCGGGCGGTGGCGACGACCGCGCCGTCCGCGCGGGCGATCTCCGCGAGTTCCGTGGTCAGCCGGGTCTTGCCGACCCCGGCGTCACCCGAGACGAGCAGCAGTCCCTGCTTGCCGCCCTGCGCCTGCCGCCACCGCCGGTGCAGCTCCGCGCGTTCGCGCTCCCGCCCGATCAGCGCGGGCACCGCGTTCCGCACCCGTTCGGGCCGGCCGGCCCCGGCGGCCCCCACCGTCGGACGGTCCCCCACCAGGTGGTCGAAGAGCCCGGCGGTCGCGGGGCTCGGCGCGACCCCGAGCTCGGCTTCGAGCACCGCCGCACACCGGTGGTAGGTGGTCATCGCCGCGGCCCGGTCGCCCGATGCGGCCTGCAGTTCCATCAGTGTCCGGTAGCCCACCTCCTCGAGGGGGTCGAGTTGGATGCGTCGGCGCGCGCACGCCGTCGCCGTCTCGACATCCCCCGATTCCCGCAGCACCCGGACCGTGGTCTCGCAGAGTTCGACGCACTGCCGGCGCAGCACGTCGCGGTGCTCGAGAACCCAGTCCTCGTACGTTCCGGGCATGAGCTCTCCGCGGTACACGTCGATCGCACGGTCCGCGTGATCGAGAAACGTGCGGGGGTCCGAATCGGCGAGCGCCGCGAGCGCGGCCGATCGCTCGTTCCGGAAGGTGTCGACGTCCACCCGGCACGACGGCGAGCCGGTCCACGTCAGCGTCGGTCCCTCGGCGGCGAGCGCCCCGTCCGCCCCGAGTACGCCGCGTAGATTGTGGAGTTCCCGCCTCAGGTTGGTGCGGGCCTGCTGCTCGCTCGATTCGGGCCAGAACAGCCCGGCGAGGCGCGTCCGGGACTGCGCGAGTCCGGCGTGCAGCACGAGATAGGCCAGCAGCGCGATCGCCCGTGACGAGATCGGACCGCCCCGGGTATCCGCCGGGTCCGACACGCGCTGTTCGCCGAGCAGGTAGACCGTCAACATGACTGACCAGCTCCCGGTCGCGGGACGAGGTGAGCGCCCGCTTCCTCATCTTCGCACGGTCAGCGGAAGTGCTGGTAGAGCGCTTTCAGCTCCCGGATCGCCGCGTCCACGTCGCGCTCGTCCGCACTGACCGATCGGATCGCCTTCCGCAGCTGCAGCGGGTCGAGGTCGTCGACCGCCGACCGGAAGTCGGCGTCGGGCAGAGCGGGAAGCTGTGCCTCGTCACCGAACCAGTCGTCGACATCCGCGTCGGAGGAGTCGCCGCCGACACCGTCGATCAGCATGTCCAGGTCGACGCCGCGCAGCGTCAGGATCTCGAGAGGGTTCTCGTCGATGCGTTCGGCGGTGAGGTACGCGACCGCCGCCGCATGCTTGCACGGCCAGCCGTCGTCCGGGCAGGTGCAGTCGTAATTCATCGCGGACGCCCCGGCCGGCAGCAGCAGCGGGCCCAGGATCTCGGGCACTCCACCGCCCGCCAGCATCGCGAGGCTGCCGGGTTGTCGCCGCACCAGGGCGACGAGTTCGCCGATCTCCGTCTCGTCGAGACGATCGATCGACACCGTCGCGACGAACGGCTGCAGCTGACTTCCCTGGACCTCCCCCGTCACCATTCCACCGGCGATTTCGAGCGAGATCACCTGACCGCTGCGTGCGTAGCTCCGCCCACGGCTCATCCGCCCCTTCTCTGCGACGAACTCGATGATCTCGACGAATTCACGGCCCCACCACGTGCGCCCGAACGATCCCCGCTGGGACCGCGCCTCGAGCCCGCCGGCCACCGGCCGGCGCTTGCCGTACTGACCGAAGTACGGCCCGGGTCGCCGATTCGTCATTCGCCCACCGCCTCGTCGCCGAGCCGCAGCAGTTCGCCGAGTTGTTCGGTGCTCATCTCCGTCACCCAGTTCTCGCCCGTTCCCACCGCGAGGTCGGCGAGTTCCTGCTTGGTGGCGATCATCGCGTCGATCCGCTCCTCCAGCGTGCCGACGCACACGAGTTTGCGCACCTGCACGTCACGCCGCTGACCGATCCGAAAGGCGCGGTCCGTGGCCTGGTTCTCGACCGCCGGGTTCCACCACCGATCGAGGTGGACGACGTGATTGGCCGCGGTGAGGTTCAGCCCGGTTCCGCCTGCCTTCAGCGAGAGCATCATGATCGGTGGCCCGTCGTCGCCCTGGAACGACGCCACCATGTCGTCGCGCTTCTGCTTGGACACGCCCCCGTGCAGGAAAGGTACGGGGGTACCGAAACGCTCTGCGAGGTACGGCGTGACGAGGTCGCCGAATTCACGGAACTGGGTGAACAGCAACGCTTTCTCGCCGTCCGCGACCACGGAGTCCAGGATGTCCTCGACCAGCCCCAGCTTGCCGGAGCGGTGCTGCCCGCGCCGCATCACCGCCGAACCGTCCCGCAGGAAGTGCGCCGGATGGTTGCACACCTGCTTGAGTTTCGTCAGCGCCGCGAGCACGGCGCCCTTACGTTTCATGCCCTTCTTGTCCTTGATCTGCGCCATCATGTCGTCGACCACCGCCCGGTACAGCGCGGCCTGTTCCGCCGTGAGGTTGGCGCGGACCGTCATCTCGAACTTGTCCGGGAGATCGGCGATGACCGCCGGATCGGTCTTGACGCGGCGCAACACGAACGGGGAGGTGACGGCGCGGAGCCGGGCCACCGCAGTCTCGTCCTGCTCCCGTTCGATCGGCACCACGAAACGCTTGCGGAACATCGCCTCCGAGCCCAGGATTCCCGAGTTCGCGAAATCGAGGATCGAGCGCAGCTCGTCCAAGCGGTTCTCGACCGGCGTTCCCGTCAGCGCGACGCGGTGCGCCGCCGGAATGCTGCGGGCCGCCCTCGCCTGCCCGGTCTTCGCGTTCTTGATGTGCTGCGCCTCGTCCAGAACGACCCGCCGCCAGTCCTGCTCCTTCAGGTGTGCGACGTCGCGCGCGAGCAGTGCGTACGTGGTGATCACCAGATCACTCTGCTGCACAGCGGAAGTCAGGTCGTCACCGCTGCGCCGCTGCGGTCCGTGATGGACGAGGACCCGCAGGGTGGGAACGAAGCGGGCCGCCTCCCGCTGCCAGTTCCCGACCACGGACATCGGGCACACCAGCAGTGTGGGCGAGGCCGACTTCTCGTGCGCCAGCAGCGCGAGCAACTGCAGCGTCTTGCCGAGGCCCATGTCGTCGGCCAGGACAGCCCCGAGGCCGAGGCGGCTCATGAACACCAGCCAGTCGAGCCCACGCTTCTGATACGGCCGCAGCGTGGCGTCCAGCCCCTCCGGCGTCGGCACGTCCTCCGGTTTCGTGTCGCCGTCCAGCAGCGCGGCCGCCCACCCGGTCGCGGTCACCTCCTCGACGGGGAGATCGGACAGATCGTCCGCTATGAGGTCTTTCAGCAGGTCCACGATCGCGCGGTCGCCGCTGCCGTGCCGTTCCGCCACGTAGCGCGCGGCGCGGGAGAGCACCTCCTGATCCGCCCGGACCCACTCGCCGCGCAGGCGCACGAGGTCGCTCTTGGCATTGACCAGTCGATTCATTTCCGCGGCGGTGAGAACCGTGTCGCCGAGGGCCAGTTCCCAGTTGTACTGCACCAACTGGTCTTTGCCGACAGCCCGGTTCTCCGCGCTCGCCGGGGTGCTCGGCGAGCTCACCCGCAGCCGCATCGACGGCGACGCCACACTCCACGCCCGCGGCAGCAGCAGGCTGATGCCCTTCTCCTTCAACGCGGCCGCACCGTGCCCGACGAGGTCGATGACCACCGCGGTGGGCAGCATCAGGTCCAGACTGTCGGGATCACCGGGGACGTCCTGCAGTCGCGGGTAGGCGGCGACGGCCTCGGTCAGCTTGCGCACACCGGTCTGCAGCCGGCTCGCCTCCGTGCGGTGCAGCGGAATCGGCACCGGCGCTTCGCCTTCCGGACGGAGGCACACCTGCAGCCGCCACAGCACCGTGTCCGGGTCCCACTCCCCCTCGACGTCCACGTCTTCGGGTTCGAGGAGTCTCAGCACCAGTTCGGGCTCGTCCACCTTGAGGCTGTCCCGCCACCCGTCGAGCGCGCCGGCCAGCTGGGCGGTGCCCTCGGCGAAGTGTTCACCGCGAACCAGCGCATCGATCAGCGGGTGCTCGGCGCCGGCACCGGAATCGTCGGGGTGCCTGCCGTCGAGGACCCGCCGGACCACCGGGTCGGTCAGCTCGGTGACCATGTCGTCGAGCACGGCGCGGGGAGCCGAGCCGTGACGCTGGACCGGCGGCATCGCGACCGACAGTTCCGTCAGCCACGCACGCTGTCGTTCGCCGCCGAGGAGCCGCCACCGCGGCCACCAACTGCCCTCCGCCCGGTGCACCTCCGGGACCACCCGTCCCGCACGAGCCCACCGCTCGATTCCCCGCGCCACGTGCGCGAGGTAGCGCAGGTCGCCGGCGATCCGCGGGTCGCGGGCCGACACCGACAGCAGGAAGTCGGTCGCGTCCGGCGGCGCGAGCGCGACCGCGGCCCACTCGAGCATCTCCGGCCCCGACGGCGTCGGCATCGGGACCTTGACGTGGTGCCGGAACCTCCGCGCCAGCACCCGCCCGACCGCATCCGTCGGCTCCGGTTCGGCCGGATTGCGGTCGTCGACCCACAGCATGAGACCCGAACCGGGTGTCCAGAGGCCGTGCAGCATCCACCCATCCAATCAGGCTCGACCGACAGTCCGGGAAATCCCTGCTCGAGACTGTAACCCTCGACGATATTCCGCCGATGAACGAGGTGGCGGCTGTCCACGCCGGTACTCACCGGGATCGCTGCCGAAGTTGATCGCAGTGATCGGAGGAAGACAAAATGGACGCGACACAGATGTTGCAGGTTCTCGTTCAACTCATCCAGGTTCTCGGACCGTTGATGGGTGGCGGCGGAGGCGGCGGCGGCACAGGCTCCCTGGGCAGCCTGTTCGGCTCCTGAGTTCGCACGAAGAAGGCCCGCCGACACCGGTTCGGCGGGCCTTCTTCGTGCCCGAATCCCGGTGCCGTCCGTGATAGGACTGTGGGCGTGAGCATGGCATACGGCTTCAGCGAATACGGCGGCCCCGAGACGCAGCAGTTCTTCGACGTCCCCGTCCCCTCCCCCGGCCCCGGACAGCTGCTCGTCGCCGTCCACGCGGCGGGCGTCAATCCCGCCGACTGGAAGGTGCGCGCCGGAACGCGCAAGGACACCGTGCCCGTCACCCTGCCCGCGGTCCTCGGCCGGGAGGTGTCCGGTGTGGTCGCGGAGGTCGGGCCCCGGGTGACCGATTTCGCGGTCGGCGATGCGGTGTTCGGCGCCACGGCGACCGGGTTCGGCGGCTACACCGGGCACACCCTGGTCAACGCGGCCTCCGCAGCGCACAAGCCGGACGCCGTCTCGTTCGCCGACGCGGCCACGCTGCCCGTCGCGGCGGGCACGGCGTACGACGCGCTGACCACGCTGGACCTGCCTCCCGGCAGCCGATTGCTCGTCGTCGGCGCGGGCGGCGGCGTCGGGGTGGCGGCACTGCAGTTGGCCGCGGCGCGGAACGTCGCGGTGATCGGCGTCGCGAGCGACAGCAAACGGGAGGTCGTCGAAGCCCTCGGCGCCACCTGGGTGGCGTCCGGCCCCGGGCTGGTCGACCGGGTACCCGGCCCCGTCGACGCCGTCTTCGATCTCGTCGGCGGCGACGCACTGGCCGATGCGGCGCGGGTGGTCACCGACCCGGCGGCGATCATCAGCGTCGGCGACCCGCTCGCCGCACGGGACCTCGGCGGCTCGGGAGTGGAGCGCCGCCGGACGACGGCGGTGTTCACGCAGGTGGCCGCACTGGTGGCCGACGGGACCCTCGACCCGCGGGTGGCCCACCGGTTCCCGTTCGCGCACGCCGCCGACGCCCTCGCCATGGTCGAGTCGGGTCACACGAGCGGCAAGGTCGTGATCGAGATCGGTTAGCGGGTCTGGATTTCACCCGTTCCGAGGTAGATGCTGGAAAGACGTAGCTGCCGCCGGAAGAGTCGGGAGTCGGTCATGAGCATCCTCATCCAGGTTCTCGAACAGGGGTACGCGCTCACCACCCCGTGGGAGCAACGGAAGTACGCCTTCGTCGATGCCACGCACATCGTCACCATACGACTCGACGGCCAGTCGGGTGTGTGGCTCGACGGGATGAAACACGGTGAGGCACACCGGCTTGCGGTCACCCCCGTCGCCAGCGAGGCCATCTTCTTCCTCCTCCGCACCCTCGACCTGCTCGCGGAATGCAGGCAGAGCGGAGGCTCCTGGGTCATCGGCCACGACGGCACGCACGTGTCGTCGATCGCCGCGGTCCGGCTGCCGTTCAGCTGACCTGTCGGGGTCGCGGTGCATACTCGTCGCGGTAGGGGGACGAGTTGCCGGGCGCCCGGGGGGGACGCATGAGAATTCTGAACGTGACCGTGGTGCTGGCCACGGTGTTGTCGCTCTGCGGTTGCGGGGTGTCGCTGCTCGACCTGAGCGGCCCCGGTCCGGCGCCGGGAAGCCCGTCCCGCGCGGTCGTCGAGGAGTTGCTCGGCCGGGTCGCGACGGTCGCATCCCGGCCGCACCCCGGCGGGTACGAGCGCGGGTGCTCCGGCAGCGAGTCGTGTGTGTTCGGTCCGGCCTGGACCGATGATCAGGACGCGGCGGGCGGCCGCGACGGGTGCGACACCCGCAACAACGTCCTCGCGCTCGATCTCCGTTCGGTGGCATTCCGCGAGGGCACCCGCGACTGTGTGGTGCTGAGCGGGGTCCTCGCCGACCCGTACTCCGGCGACGTGCTCCCGTTTGACCGGGCCGATGCGAAAGCCGTTCAGATCGACCACGTCTACCCGCTGGCGGCGGCGTGGGACATGGGCGCGTCGACGTGGCCGGCCGCTCGCCGTCTCCGGTTCGCCAACGACGTCACGTTCAATCTGCTGGCCGTCAACGGTGCCGACAATCAGGACAAGGGCGACCAGACCCCGCAGGACTGGCTGCCACCGAATCGCGCGTACCACTGCTTCTACGCGGGCAAGTACCTGTCGGTGGCGGTGGAGTACGAACTTCCGGTGACGCTCGCCGACCGCGACGCGCTCGCCGAGGTGGCGGAGCGGTGTCCATGACTGCGTCAGGCGACGGTGAAGGAACGGGTGTGCCAGCCGGTGGCGCCGCCCGGGATCGGCGGCGTCCGCTCCTCGACCTGCACGTTGCCGTCCAGATCCGTGGCCCGCACCTGGAGGGTGTGCAGACCGGACGTGGCCTGCCACTCCCAGGTCCACTGCCGCCAGGTGTCGACGGTGTACTGCGGGGCGAGGGTCGCGATCTGCCACTGCCCGTTGTCGGCCCGCACCTCCACCTTCCCGATTCCACGATGCTGCGCCCAGGCGGTTCCCGCGACGAGGACGGACCCGGGGGCGGTCGGCGCGAACGGGGCGGGCACGTCGATCCGGGAGGCCGTCTTGATCGGCCCCCGCGCGGACCATCCCCGCTTCGTCCAGTAGGCCTCCGCCTTGTCGAATCGTGTGAATTCCCAATCGACCACCCACTTGGTGGCCGACACATAGCCGTACAGACCCGGGACGACCTGCCGCACCGGGTAGCCGTGCTCGAACGGCAACGGCTGACCGTTCATCGCCACCGCGAGAATCGCGTCGCGGCCGTCCCGCAGGACCTCGACCGGGGTGCCTGCCGTGAAGCCGTCGCTGCTCGTGGACAGCAGCATGTCGGCGTCGGGGTGGACCCCGATTTCGTCGAGAATGTCCTTGATCGGGTAGCCGATCCACGTGGCGTTTCCGGCGAGGTTTCCGCCGACCTCGTTGGACACGCACGTCATCGTGATCACCCGTTCGATCGGCGTCCTCGCGATCAGGTCATTCCAGTTCAGCGTGAGCTCGCGGTCCACCATGCCGTGGATGCGCAGTTGCCAGTCGCCGGTGGTCAACCGCGGAACCCGCAGTGCGGTGTCGATCCGGTAGAAGTCGTCGTTCGACGTGATGAAGGGGGTGGCTCCCGGCACCGCGATGTCGGTGCCCGCCGCGATCGGGGTCGCCTTGTCGGTGACGTCGGGAACCGCGAACGCGCGACGGTTGTCCAGGGCCTCCGCCGCCTGCTGCCCGAGGTATCGCCCGGCCGCTCCCGCCGCCGCGGCGGCTGCGGCCGCGGCGGCGGCAATCAGCAGGAACGTGCGGCGCGGCAACCACGAATCCTCGGCGTCGGAATCCTCGGGCGCCTGCGCGGTGGCGGTCAGCACCCGCAGAACGGCGATCCCGGCGACCACACCCACCACGGTCGGCAGGGCGTACAGCCACGTGGCGCTCGGCCGCTGCGTCGCGGCGAAGACCCCCACCAGACCGAGGGCCGCCAGAATCGCGCTGCCGAACGGGGCGCGGGGACGCTCGACGATGCCCGCGATCGCGGCGAGGAGCACGATGAGGGTCGTCATGCCGACGAACAGAGCGGGTTTGTCGTTGGTGCCGAACGTGTGGATCGCGAACTCGCGGGCCCAGGCGGGACTGCGGTCCACCGTCGTCGATCCGACCGCGTAGAACGGCGACGAGTTCGGGTCGATCAGCGCCGACAGCAGTTCGCCCACCCCGAGCACCACGCCGGCGGCGATCACTCCGGCGAGCGCACGGGAAAACAGGTGCCGCCGCCTCCTGGGCGTCCGCGCCGCGTCGTGCCGGTCATCGATCGTCGTTGTCATCGCAGCCCTGCTCCTTTGCCGTCGTCACCGTGTATTCGAAGCTGAGAACGCGCACGGATGGGAGCCCACCACTAGTATTCAACGGATGAACCAGCTCGACAAAGACACCCTTCTCTGCATCTCGCTCTCCGGCCGGCCGAGCAACATCGGCACCCGATTTCACAATTTCCTGTACAGCGAGCTGGGCCTCAATTACGTCTACAAAGCGTTCACCACCACCGACCTCGAGGCCGCGGTCGGCGGTATCCGCGCGCTCGGAATTCGCGGCGCCGGTGTGTCGATGCCGTTCAAGGAACAGATCATCGAGTACGTCGACGTGATGCATGAGTCGGCGTCGGTGATCGAGTCCGTCAACACGGTGGTCAACGAGGACGGCGTGCTGCACGCCTACAACACCGATTACCAGGCGATCGCGAACCTGTTGCGTGACAACGCGTTACCGCACTCGCTGTCGGTAGCCGTGGCCGGGAGCGGCGGCATGGCCAAAGCCGTGGCCGCCGCCGTGCGCGACTACGGATTCACCGACGTCACCGTGATCGCGCGCAACGAGAACACGGGCCGGGCGGTCGCGCAGCAGTACGGATTCGGGTGGCAACCCGAGCTCGGTGCGGCGCGGCCGGGCCTGCTGATCAATGCCACTCCGGTGGGCATGGCGGGCGGTCCCGAGGAGGAGGACCTGGCGTTCGCACTCGACGCGATCGACGCGGCGGAGGCGGTGTTCGACGTGGTCGCGATGCCCGCCGCAACGCCGCTGATCCGCGCCGCGGCGGAGCGCCACAAGACGGTCATCACCGGTGCCGAGGTCATCGCACTGCAGGCCGCGGAACAGTTCGTCCTCTACACCGGCGTGCGCCCGTCCCCCGACGAGATCCGCCGAGCCTCCGAGTATTCGCGGTCCTGACGCGAGCACGGCCGAGAGACGTTGACCCCGTCGCGGGGGGGGGGGGGGGGGGCCCCCCCCCCCCCCCCCCGGGGGGGGGGGGGGGGGGTGGGGGGTGGGGGGGGGGGGGGGCGGGGGCGGGGCCGGGGCGGCCCCCCCCGCCCCCCCCCCGCCCGGCG
>NZ_JBHURF010000010.1:96334-305862 GCF_042674125.1 Rhodococcus sp. NPDC056960
GGGGGGCCCCCGGCCCCCCTCCGAGCGCCGCCGTCCCGCGTTGTTTGCGGGGTCCGGCCGCGCGCCGGGGGGGGGGGGGGGGCCCGGGGGGGGGGGGGGGGGGCCCCCCCCCCCCCCCCCGCGATTCTGATTGCCGAAGTGGCAGTAAGCGGTTGGGCCGCGATCGCGATCGGCGAGACTCGGCGCGACCGACCGCGTCACCGCCGTGCGGCGGCCGCTCAGACAGGCGCGGCGAACCCTTCGATCCAGAATCTGGATCAATTCAATTTTGGGTCTTGACACCCATTGTGACCCCTGTCACGATTCTCTATACGGAATCATTATTTCGCATTGTGGAAGAAGGGTCGCATGGTTCTCGATGCAGGACTCCAACGATTCAACGAGGCACCACACTCCGAGGCAACGGCATGGGCCCGGGTCTGCCTGGACATTCCCCGGTGGGCGGACGAACTCGTCTCCGCCCGGCCGTATCTCGATCGCGCCGCGCTCCTCGCCGCGGCGAGGACGGGTGCCGGACCGCTCACCGCGGCCGAGATAGAGCAGGCTCTCGCCCGCCATCCTCGAATCGGTGAACCCCCGGGCGGCGACGACCGCGAGGCGCACCTGGCACGCTCGGAGCAGGCCGGCGTCGATTCGTCCGACGTGGCAACGCAGCAGCGGCTCAGCGACGGCAATCGTGCCTACGAGGACAAGTTCGGACGGGTGTTCCTCGTCCGGGCCGCGGGCCGCACCTCGTCCGACATCCTCACCGCGCTCGATCAGCGACTTCGCAACGACGAGGATCGCGAATTGACCGTGGTCGCAGAGGAATTGCGCGACATAGCCGCACTCCGGCTCGCGGGAATGCTGGACGCATGAGCGCCGTCAGCCAGGTCACCACCCACGTCCTGGACGCAGCCGAGGGCATCCCGGCGCGCGAGGTGCCGGTCTCGCTGTCCGTTCTCCGCGACTCCGGGTGGGACACCGTCGCCGACGGCGTCACCGACCACGACGGCCGCGTCTCGACTCTGGGTCCCGCCCGACTCGAGCCCGGCACCTACCGGATCGTCTTCGACACCGGACGCTACTTCTCCGTGAGGGGACGTCCGACGTTCTACCCCGACATCACCATCACGTTCGCCCTGACCGACAGCGAACAGCACTACCACGTACCCGTCCTACTCAGCCCGTTCGCATACTCGACCTACCGAGGGAGCTAAACCATGAGCAAGATCGTGCTCGGCCAGAACCAGTACGGCAAGGCGGAGGTCCGGTTGGTCAAGATCACCCGCGACACCCAGCGACACGAGATCGAGGACGTCAGCGTCACCTCTCAGCTCCGCGGCGACCTCGACGCGGTGCACACCGAGGGCGACAACTCGCACGTCGTCGCCACGGACACGCAGAAGAACACGGTGTACGCCTTCGCCCGCGACGGCGTCGGATCGATCGAGAAGTTCGCGATGCGACTCGGACGGCACTTCACCGGCGAGTTCGAGTGGATCACGGGCGGCCGATGGGAAATCGAGCAGTATTCGTGGGCGCGGATCCCGGTCGACGGCAAAGGACACGACCACTCGTTCGTCCGGTCCAGCGACGAGAGACGCAACACCGTGGTCACCATCGACGGCGATCAGACGTGGATTGTGTCCGGACTCAGCAACATGGTGGTGTTGAAGTCGACGGGTTCCGAGTTCCGGGGATACCCGAAGGACAAGTACACGACCCTGCAGGAGACGTCCGATCGGATCCTCGCCACCTCGGTCAGCGCGCGGTGGCGGTACCTCACCACCGACGTCGATTTCGACAAGACCTTCGACAACGTGCGGTCCATCATGTTGGAGACCTTCGCGACCACGCACTCACTCGCCTTGCAGCAGTCGCTGTTCCAGATGGGTTCGGCGGTACTCGAGGCCCATCCCGAGATCGCCGAAGTGAAGTTCTCGATGCCGAACAAGCATCACTTCCTCGTCGACCTGGAGCCGTTCGGGCTCGACAATCCCGGCGAGGTGTTCTTCGCGGCCGACCGACCCTACGGGTTGATCGAAGCGACCGTCGAGCGCGAGGACGCTCCCGACGCCGGCCGCGCCTGGGATTCCGTTCCCGGATTCTGCTAGGAGCGCGGCCATGAAGCGGATCGGACATCGGGTCGCCGGGACAGCTGGACCCGAAGACGAGCGGTTGCCGCTCGGAAAGTCGTACGTGTACGGGTTGCAGCACATCCTGACCATGTACGGCGGAGTGATCGCGCCTCCCCTGATCGTCGGCGGCGCCGCCGGACTGACCGGCGCCGAGATCGGGCTGCTCGTGTCCGCGGCGCTGTTCGTCAGCGGCGCGGCCACCCTCCTGCAGACCCTCGGAATTCCGTACTTCGGGGCGAAGCTCCCACTGGTGCAGGGCATTTCCTTCGCCTCGGTGTCCACCATGGTGGCGGTCGCGAGCGGCCCGGGCGGGCTCCGCTCGGTCTTCGGGGCCATCATGATCGCCGGCGTGATCGGTTTGCTGATCAGCCCCTTCTTCTGCAAGATCGTGCGCTATTTTCCCCCCGTCGTCACCGGGTCGATCATCACGGTCATCGGCATCTCGCTCCTTCCCGTCGCCGTGCGCTGGGCGATGGGCGGCAATGCCAAGGCCCCGGATTGGGGGTCGATGTCCAACATCGGCCTCGCCGGGTTCAGCCTGTTCGTCGTGCTCCTGGTGAGCCGCCTCGTCCAGGGAACCCTGTCCCGGCTGTCCATCCTGATCGGCATCGTGGTGGGGACCGCGTTCGCCGCGCTGATCGGCAAGGCCGACTTCGGCGCCGTCGGGAAGGGCGCGATCTTCGAACTCCCGCAGGTGTTCTCGTTCGGCACGCCCCTGTTCCAGATCGGCGCGATCATCTCCATGACCGTGGTGATCCTCGTCATCATGACCGAGACGACAGCCGACATCCTCGCGGTCGGCGAGATCGTGGGGACGAAGGTCGATGCCCGGCGGGTCGGCGACGGACTCCGCGCCGACATGCTCGCCACCACCGTGGCGCCGGTGTTCGGGACGTTTCCGGCCAGTGCGTTCGCGCAGAACGTCGGGCTCGTCGCGATCACGGGGATCAAGAGCAGATACGTGGTCGCGGCCGGCGGTTCGGTGCTGTTCGCTCTCGGGCTGTTTCCCATCCTGGGGCGGCTGGTGGCCTCCGTGCCGCTGCCCGTCCTCGGCGGTGCGGGCATCGTCCTCTTCGGTTCGGTGGCGGCGAGTGGCATCCGCACCCTGTCCAAGGTGTCGTACGACGGCAACCTCAACCTGGTGATCGTCGCGGTGGCCCTCGGGTTCGGTGTCATCCCGATCGCGGTCCCGGAGTTCTACGCCGCCTTCCCGGAATGGGTGCACATCGTCTTCGACTCGGGTATCAGCGCGGCGAGCATCGTCGCGGTCGTGCTGAACATCCTGTTCAACGAGATCAAGATCGGGAACAGACCCACGCCCTCGGTGGTCTCGGCGGCGCCTCCCGTCCTCGTCGACCGCGCCGAGGCAGCGGATCGTCCGGAGCCTTCCGCGCACACCTCCGCCGTGCGCAACGACTGAACCTCCGAGACGACTCCACTGCCACGCAGTTCCCGGTTCGAGCGGTGCAGTCGCGACGCTACCGGTCCGCGACTGCACCGCCTTCCCTGCGACGATCGAGCAGGCGCATCACCCGCGTCGCGCTCACCCCGTGGACGACGACGGAGAGGACGACGGTGAAGGCCACCGTCGACCACAGCCATTTCTCGTCGTCCACCCCGGCTTCCGCGGCCGCGTACGCGAGATAGTAGATCGACCCTATTCCGCGCACCCCGAAGAAGGCGGTGACCCGGCGCTCCGGTCCGGACATCTCCCCGCAGCCGACCAGCGACACCCACGCCACCACGGGCCGGATGACGAACACGAGGGCCACCGCGACGAGAACCCCGGACCACGTCAGTTCGGCCAGCAGACCGGAAGTGAGTGCCACCCCCAGCAGGAGCAGGACGGCGAGGGTGAGCACGTGTTCGAGTTGCTCGATCAGACTGTGCATCTCGGCGTGGTACTCGTGGGCGCGCTCCGTCCGCCGGATGGCGACAGCACAGGCGAAAACGGCGAGAAACCCGTATCCCCCGGCCAGTTCGGTGAGACCGTACACGGCGAACGTGGCGGCGAGCGCGAACATGGGTTCGCTGCGTTCGGCGAGGCGCATGTGCGCGATCGGGAAGCGGAAGACCGCGCGGCCGAACAGATCACCGGCGATCCACCCGACGGCCGCGCCGATGACGATCTTGCCGATCAACTCCCAGGCCACCCATTGCACGATCCACTGCTCGGCCGGTCCCTTGCCGAGCATGAACAGTGCGAGATACACGAACGGGAAGGCGAGAGCGTCGTTGAGCCCGGCCTCCGAGGTGAGCGCGAATCGCACCTCGTCGTCCTCGCGGTGCGACTCGCCGCCCGAGGTGGGACCTTCCACCTGCACGTCGGACGCCAGAACCGGGTCGGTGGGCGCAAGCACCGCCCCGAGAAGGATCGCGACCGCAGGGGTCAATGCCGCCGCCCACCACCCGAGCACCGCGACGGCGGCGATACCGACCGGCATCGCGAGCAGCAGCAGACGCCACGTCGAATTCCAAGTCCGCCATCCCAACGGCCTGTCGATCGCCAGCCCGACACCCATCAACGCCACGATGACGCAGGTTTCGCTCAGGTGTTCCGTGACAGCGGGATGCAGTGCCGGCGACAGGGAATCGGTTCCCGGCTCACCCAGAAGCAGACCCGCCCCCGCTCCGACCGCCAGGACGACCAGCGGCGCCGACACGGCACGGTCCCGGAACAGGCGCGGAACGGTGGCAGCCAGTAGAAGCGCCAGTCCTGCAGTCAGGTAGACCAGATCGGTGTTCAGCGCATCACCCCACCTCGCCACGCAGCAGAGACGCCATCCGTGCGTCGAACGCGACGAACAGCACCCGCGCAATTCCGGCGTCCGACTCGCGGACGGCCCCGACCGCCTGCCGGACGGCGTCGTCCGCGGGCCAGCCGTACACCCCGGACGAGATCAGCGGGAACGCGACGGACTGCGCACCGAGGTCGGCGGCCACCGCCAGACTGCTGGTGTAGGCGCTGCGCAGGATGGCCGACCGATCGTCCGAGGCGGAATACACGGGACCGACCGTGTGGATCACCCAGCGCGCGGGCAGGCGGCCCGCCGTCGTTGCGACCGCCCGTCCCGCCGGTAGCCCGTCCGGCAGCGTGGTGGCCCGCAGTTGCCGGCATTCGGCGAGGATCTCCGGCCCACCGGCCCGGTGAATGGCGCCGTCCACACCCCCACCGCCGAGCAGTCCGGAGTTGGCCGCGTTGACGATCGCATCGACCTCGACCGTCGTGATGTCGCCCTGCACGATCTCGATGGTGGTCATTTCCCCATTATCGCCGCGAGCCGACGGCGACCCGCACGATCAGACCGGCGATCAGCGCCCAGAACGCCGATCCGATCCCGAGGACGGCGACGCCGGAGGCGGCGATGAGGAACGTGACGACGGCACCTTCCCGTTCCCGGACGTCGTCGAGGGCGGAGGCCAGAGCCCCACCGAGAGTGCCGAGGAGGGCGAGACCGGCGACCGCCTCCACCACCCCTTCGGGGGCCGCGGCGATGAGTGTGGCCACCGCGGCGGAACAGGCCGCGAGCACCAGGTAGGCCCACCCCGCCGTGAACGCCGCGACCCACCGCCTCCGGGGGTCGGGGTGGGCGGACGGCGCGGCGGCGAGGGCGGCGCTGATGGCGGCGAGGTTGATCGCGTGACCACCGGCGGGCGCGCCCACCAGGGTTCCGACCCCGGTCACCAGCATCGCCGGCCGCCACGGCACCCGATAGCCGAACGAGTTCATCACCGCGGTCCCGGGAATGTTCTGGGACGCCATCGTCACGATGTACAGCGGGACCGCGATCCCGATCATCGCCTGCCACGTCCACACCGGTGCAGTGACGTCCACCGACGGCAGCAACGCCGTGGTGTCCAGTCCTCCGCCCCCGGCGACGAGACCGATCGCGATCACGACACCCGCGGCCGCGAACGCCGCCGGCACCGCCCACCGCCGCGAGTACCGCTGCAGAACCAGCCACACCAGGACCACGGGGGCAACGGCCAGCGGGGCGTCCCGCAACGCGAGCACCGGGGCGAGGCACAGCGGCAACAACACACCCGCGAGCATCGCCTGCGCCAACGCGGAGGGGATGGCCGCGATGAGCCTGCCGAGCCGCGGCCACAGCCCGGTGAGGATCACCGCCGCCCCCACGACGACGAACGCGCCGACCGCCGCGGGCCAGCCGCCGCTCACCGTTCCCGCACCGGCGAGGAGAGCTGCACCCGGCGTGGACCACGCCAGTGTGATCGGCATGCGATAGTGCCGCGACAGCCACAACATCCCCAGCGCCTGCGTCACACACAACGCCAGCAGTCCCGACGCGGCCTGAGCGGAGTTCGCGCCCACCGCAGTCAATCCGGTGAGCACCACCGCGAACGAACTGGTGAAGCCCACCAGGGCGGTGACGATTCCGGCACTGATCGGCTGGGCGGCGGAACCGGGTGAACGCACGTCACTGTCGGGCACAGACATAGGACGCGATTCTGCCCGATGCGCGGTCCTGACGATCCGGGGCATTAGGGTCGGGGCGGTGAACCACGACGACGCCCCGCTGCCGACCGCCGCCGACTTCCCTGCCCTGTGGCCGGTCCCGACCCGCTGGGAGGACAACGACCACTACGGGCACGTCAACAACGTCACGTACTACTCGTACTTCGACACGGCCGTCAACGGGTGGCTGATCGCCACCACCGGCACCGACATTCGCGACCTGCCTGCCATCGGTGTGGTCGCCGAGACGTCCTGCAAGTACATCAGCGAACTGACGTTCCCGGAACGCCTGCAGGTGGGATTGTCCGTCGAGAGGCTGGGCACCCGCAGCATCGTGTATGCGCTCGCGATCTTCCGCGAGAACGCCGACGCGCTCGACCTCGCGGCACTCGGCCGCTTCGTCCACGTCTACGTGGACGCGAAAACCCGGAAGCCGGTACCGATCCCCGACGAAATTCGCAGCGCTGCAACCCTACTGGTGTTACCGGACGCCGTCTGAGCGTCCGGTACCGGTCGGCGGTTCAGCGCAGTCCCTCGGCCTCCGCCGTGGCCACCGCACGGGCGATGATTCCGTCGATCAGAGCGACCGTGGGCGCACCGGTCTCGGCCTTGTTCCGGGGGTCGTCGCTCACGCGACGCAGCACGCCCTCGGCGATGATCGCCAGCTTCCACAACGCCAGGACGTGCCAGTACCCCACATGCGTGACATCGCGTTTCGTGTGGTGGACGTACGCCTCCACCAGGTCGGCCCGGGTGGGGAATCCCTCGAGTGTGGAGGCGGGGAACGGTCCGGCGTCCTCGTCTCCCGCCTCGGGCCAGTAGGCCAGCAACGCGCCGACGTCGGCGAGGGGGTCGCCGAGCGTGCACAGCTCCCAGTCGACCACCGCGACCACCTCCCCCGCCTCCGGCGAGGTGATGACGTTGCTCAGGTGAAAATCGCCGTGCACCAACGACAGTTCGGTCTGCTCGGGGGTGTTGCGCTCGAGGATGTCCGCCAGGTCCTCGATCGCGGGGACGTCACGGGTCCGGGACTTCTCCCACTGATCCTTCCAGCGCTTCAACTGCCTTGCCGCGTAAGGCTTGTGGCTGGCCAGATCCTCCAGTCCGGCGTCCGCGAGATCGACCGCATGAATCTTCGCGAGAGCCTTCGGCATCGCGAGCCCGACCGCATTTCTCTGCTCGGGTGTCAGCTTCTTCGCCACGCCGACACTGTCGATCACCACCCCCGCGACGAAACTCATCAGCACGAGTGGCGCATCCGTGACCTCCGGATCGTCGGTGAGCCCGAGGATCTTCGGCACCGGAACGTCGGATCCCTGGAGAGAGGACAGAATCCGATGTTCGCGGACCACGTCGTGCGCCGATGCGAGCAGATGTCCGAGCGGGGGCCGTCGCAGCACCCACCGCCCGCCACCCGCGTCGCTGACCGCGTACGTGAGATTCGATTGACCGTTCCCGATCCTCTCGAAGCTCAGCGGTGCGATCGCTCCCACACCGAGTCCGGCAATCCACGCGGAAACGGCATCTTCGTTCAGCCCCACAGCATTCACGCGCTCGATGCTAACCGCTCGGAAGCCCGATGCGGAGGGAACGGGTACGCACCGCAGGTCGCGGCCCTAGGGTGGCAACGGTGAGGCCGATCGGGCCGGAACTGGAGGGACGGACGTGGAAGTTTTCCTCATCGTGTGTGGCGTGCTCCTCGCCGTGAGCGCCGTCGCCGTGAGCATCCCCAAGCTGAGACTGAAGGGAACCGCGTGGACGGGCCTGCAGTCGCGGGGCCTGAGCGGGCAGCAGGTCCGGCTGATCGGCGTGGCGGAACTCGCCGGCGGGGTCGGCGTTCTCGTCGGTCTGTACTGGACTCCCCTGGGAGTGATCGCGACGGTGGCCCTGCTGATTCTCCTCCTGTGCGCTATCGCGTTTCACGTCCGGAACGGCGACTACGGCAACCCCGACACGCGGGCGGTCGCGATGCCTGCGGTCTACCTCGCGGTGCTCGCCGTCCTGGCGTCGATCGGGTTCGTGTTCGCGGGCTGATCCGGGGTTCTCGGACCATTGCAGCGACAACCATGTGTCGGGGACGTCCGAACTGGTCATTAGACGCAGCGTGACAGCCGCGCGACCCCCGAAACTGGGCAAAGTGCTCGAGGTCGACGGTGCCACTTGCGCACTTCGCGTTCTCGTGGATGCTGTGAAGTAGGACACACACATGCCCTACCGCACGTCTCCCACGAACCCACAAGGTTCACGGACTCGACAACGCGAGGTGAATCCGATGGTCGACACGATTGCCTATCCGGTCCAGCTCATCCAGCCGGACGGCCGACGGGTCTTCAGACCCGACTACACGAGCCTGGTCCGCGACATCGGACCCGACCAACTGCGCGATCTCTACGAGGATCTCGTGGTCGCGCGTCGGATGGATGTCGAGGCAGTGGCCCTGCAACGCCAGGGCGAACTGGGACTCTGGGCGCCCCTGCTCGGCCAGGAAGCCGCACAGGTCGGCTCCGCCCGCGCCCTCCGCCCCGACGACTACGCGTTCATCAGCTACCGCGAGCACGCCGTCGCCTACTGCCGGGGCGTCGACCCGGGCGTGATGACTCACATGTGGCGGGGCTGCGCCCATTCCGCCTGGGATCCGAGTTCCGTGAACGTGACGAATCCCGCGATCGTCGTCGGCTCGCAGGGGCTGCACGCCACCGGATACGCCATGGGCGCCCACCTGGACGGCGCGGAGATCGCGACGATCGCCTACTTCGGCGACGGCGCCACCAGTCAGGGCGACATCGCCGAAGCCCTCGGATTCTCGATGAGCTTCAACGCACCGGTCGTATTCTTCTGCCAGAACAACCAGTTCGCCATCAGCGAACCCGTCCACCTGCAGAGTCCCGTCCCCATCGCGCAGCGCGCCGCCGGATACGGCATGCCTGCCGTCCGGGTGGACGGCAACGACGTCCTCGCGGTCCTCGCGGTCACCCGGCAGGCCACCCAGCGGGCCCGCGAAGGCAGTGGGCCGACGTTCATCGAGGCCGTCACCTACCGGATGGGCCCCCACACCACATCGGACGATCCCACCCGCTATCGGGCGGCAGCCGAGACGGAAGTCTGGAAGGCGCGCGACCCGATCGACCGGATCAGGCGGCTCCTCGACCGGGAAGACCTGCTCGACGACGCGTTCCTCGCCCGGATCCAGGCCACCGCCGACGACGTCGCGGCCCGGTTGCGGTCCGGAACCGTCGAGGCGCCGGACCCTGCGCCGCTCGACCTGTTCGAGCACGTGTATTCCACCGACCACCCGCTCATCGACGAGGAACGCGAGCAGTACGCCGCGTACCTCGCAGGCTTCGCCGACATCGAGGAGGCACTGTCATGACCACCACCACGCTGTCATTCGGTGCCGCGCTCAACGCAGGCCTGCGACGCGCACTCGAACACGATCGCAAGGTCGTGATCATGGGTGAGGACGTCGGACGCCTCGGCGGGGTCTTCCGCGTCACCGACACCCTGCAGAAGGATTTCGGCGACAACCGGGTCATCGACACCCCTCTCGCCGAATCGGGGATCGTCGGCGCCGCATTCGGCATGGCCCTGCGCGGCTACCGGCCGGTGTGCGAAATCCAGTTCGACGGATTCGTCTATCCCGCCTTCGACCAGATCGTGTCGCAGGTGGCCAAGATTCACTACCGCACGAAGGGCCGGGTCACCGCGCCGCTCACCATCCGGATCCCCTACGGCGGCGGCATCGGCGCGGTCGAGCACCACTCGGAATCCCCGGAGGCGTACTTCGCCCACACCGCGGGACTGCGGGTCGTCACTCCCAGCAACCCGGCGGACGCGTTTCACATGATCCAGCAGTCCGTCGCCGCGGACGACCCGGTGATCTTCTTCGAACCGAAGAGGCGGTACTGGGACAAGGCCGATTTCGACGTGGACGCCGAACCGGACCTGCCGCTGCACCGGGCGCGGGTGGCGCGGGAGGGCACCGACGCCACGATCGTCGCGTACGGTTCCGTCGTGCCGACTGCCCTGTCCGCCGCGGCCGTCGCCGACGACGAGGGCCACTCCCTCGAGGTGATCGACCTGCGGTCGCTGTCCCCGATCGACTTCGACACCATCGAGCAGTCGGTCCGCAAGACCGGACGGCTCGTCGTCGCGCACGAGGCATCGACGTTCGCCGGCCTGGGTGCGGAGATCGCCGCGCGCATCTCCGAGCGATGCTTCTACCAACTGGACGCGCCAGTTCTGCGGGTCGGCGGATTCGACGTTCCGTATCCGCCGTCGAAGCTGGAATCGCACCATCTGCCCGACGCCGATCGCCTGCTCGACGCCGTCGATCGCAGCCTCGCGGCCTGATCCCACTCATCGCACGAGAGGAGCCGACCGGTGGCGCAGGAATTCCGCCTACCCGATCTCGGTGAGGGGCTGACGGAGGCCGAACTGGTCTCCTGGGCAATCGAGGTGGGCCAGACGATCGCACTCAATCAGGTGATCGGTGAAGTCGAGACGGCGAAGGCGCTCGTCGAGTTGCCCTCGCCGTACGCGGGTGTGGTGGAGGAGTTGCTGGTGTCGCCGGGCACGACGGTGCCGGTGGGTACTCCGATCATCCGGATCACCACGGATGCGGCCACCGAGGAACCGCCCGCGCGCACTCCCGTTCTGGTGGGGTACGGGCCCGGAGCCCCAGCCGCGAGCAAGCGTGCCCGGCGGAAGCTGGTGACCGCTCCGGAGGCCGGCGCCGTACCGGACCGCCGGCGGCCCGATGCCTCGCCGGCGGCGCGGGCGGCGGCCCGCGAACTCGGGATCGACCTCGACCTGATCGCGGGAACGGGGCCGTCCGGCGCCGTCACGCGCAGCGACGTGGAATCCCGGACGGGTTCCGCCCGGCCGGACACACCGCCGGCACCGGAGTCGCCGCCGTCACCGGAGCGCGAGACCCGCACCCCGATCCGCAGCGTCCGGAAACAGACCGCGGACGCGATGGTGCGCAGCGCGTTCACCGCCCCGCACGTCACCGAATTCGTGACCGTCGACGTCACGCGTTCGATGGAACTACTCGACCGCCTGCGGGAACTCCCCGAATTCGAGGGGCTGTCGGTGACACCACTGACCCTGGTCGCGAAGGCGATGGTCGTGGCGCTGCGGGAGAATCCGAGCCTCAACGCCTCGTGGGACGACGAGCATCAGGAGATCGTCACCAAGCACTACGTCAATCTCGGTATCGCCGCGGCAACGCCCCGCGGGCTGGTGGTCCCCAACGTGAAGGAGGCGCAGACCCTGAGCCTGCTCGAACTGTGCCGGGCGATCACCGATTTGACCGCGACCGCCCGCAGTGGCCGGGCCACGCCCGCGCAACTCACCGGCGGCACCGCGTCGATCACCAACGTCGGGGTGTTCGGCGTCGACGCGGGCACACCCATCCTCAACCCCGGTGAATCGGCCATCCTCTGCCTGGGCAGCGTCACCAGGAGACCGTGGGTGCACGAGGACGAACTCGCGGTGCGATGGGTCACCACCCTGAGCGTGTCGTTCGATCACCGGGTGGTCGACGGCGAGCAGGGGTCGAGGTTCCTGGCGTCCGTCGCCGGCATGCTGCACGACCCCGCCTCACTGCTCGCGCACCTCTGAACCTCGGTACGTTTGATCGGTGAGCACTTCCCGAGCGTCCCCGGTCGACACCCGCGAACCGGTGACGGCGCCGCTCCGCCGGGCCCGCGCCGGAACGTTCGGGATCTTCGGGATCAACGGGTTCCTGCTCGGCATGTGGGTCGTGCACATTCCGGCGATCGAGCACCGCACCGGGATCAGCCACTCCACCCTGGGTTCGCTGCTGCTCCTGCTGGCGGTCGGTGCGATCGGGGGCATGCAACTCAGCGGCCCACTGGCCGACCGGTTCGGCAGCAAGCGGCTGGTGATCGTCGCCGGACTCGCACTGTCCGCGGCCACCGTCGGTCCCGGGCTGGCGTCCGGCGCCTGGCAACTCGGTCTCGCCCTCCTCCTGTTCGGATTCGCCAACGGCGCGCTGGACGTGTCGATGAACTCGCAGGCCGTCGAAGTCGAGCAGCGGTACCGGCGACCCATCATGTCGGCGTTCCACGCCCTGTTCTCCGTCGGCGGAGTCGCCGGATCGCTCCTCGGAGCGGCGACGCTCGCCGCAGGGTGGGCACCGCTGACGGCGCTGCTCGTCGCCGGAGGCATCGGCGTCGTCACCGTCGCCGCGGGTTCGCGACGGCTGATGGCGGACCGACCGCGGTACCGGCACGAGACCGCTCCCGCCGAACAAGCCCAGGGGCGGCTGTCCGCGCGGGTCCTCGCGCTCGGCGGCATCGCCTTCGTCCTCATGCTGTCGGAGGGTGTCGCGAACGACTGGAGCACCCTGCAGGTCAAGGAACACCTCGGAACGTCGGATTCCGTCGCGGCCCTCGCGTTCGGCGCCTTCTCGGTGATGATGACCGTGGGCCGGTTCACCGCGGACCACGTGAGCAGCGCGCTCGGCCCCGTCGCCGTCGTCCGATACGGCACCCTGATCGCGGCCCTCGGCATGCTGCTCGTCCTGGTGTCCGGACTGCTCCCGCTCACGATCGCCGGCTGGGCGCTGTTCGGCCTGGGACTGTCGGGCTGCGTTCCGCAGATCTTCACCGCCGCGGGCAACCTCGGCTCGGGTTCCGCCGGCACCAACATGTCGCGGGTGGTCGGTCTGGGATACGTCGGATTCCTCGCAGGCCCGGCGACCATCGGGTGGATCACCCAGGTGGTTCCGCTCACCGTCGCGATGGTGGTGCCGTTGGTCTGCGTGCTGATCGCCGCCACGTTCGCGGGCGCGGTCCGGCGCGCCTGACGCTCACGCCACGGCGCGGAACCTGAGCATCATTTCGTGGTCCTCGTGATCGAGGATGTGACAGTGCCAGACGTAGCCCTGCAGCGCATGCGGGCCGCCGGACGCGTGCCCGTGGGCGCCGTCGGATCCGTGCCCGAAAACCGCGTCGGGATCGAAACCCAGTCCCTCCGCCGTCGGAAACGCCACGACGATCCGGGTGACGGAATTGGCGTTCGCCGGCACCGTGTCCTTGAAACCCCGCTCCCACGGCTCCGCGGGAACGAGCGGAGAGATGGTGAACGCGTCGGCGGACGGGGTCCAGCGGATCCCGAGGGGAGGTTGGGGCAGCATCTCGATGTCCTCGGTCGAGTACCGGAGATTGTTCAAGGACATGATCGACGGCGGCAGTCGCACATCGCTCGGCCGGCTGAGTGTCACGTCCCGATAGACGTCCGGGCGTGGGATCGGGGGTAGTGGTTCCGGCTGTCCCCGTCCCCCGCGCAGCGTTGCCGGCGGGGCGCCCGTGAATCCGCGGGCCGCACCCACCCGGAATCGGCAGAACCTCGGCATCGTGCGTTCACCGATCAGCGCGGCCTGGAACGGCGGCGGCTCGTCGTTGCACAACTCCACCGTCGACCCGAGTTCCATGTCACCGAAGTCGACGAGCAGGTCGACGCGCTCGGCAGGGCTCAGCCGCGCCCGCGTCACCGCGACCGGGGCGTCCAGCAACCCGGTGTCGCCGCCGATCACCCAGAACCACATCCGGTTGCCGAAAAACAGATTCCACACGCTCAGCGAACCCGCGTTGACGAGTCGCAGTCGGTACAGCCCGCGGGCCACGTCGAGTTCGGGCCGCACCTTGCCCTTCACGACTCCGACGTCGCCGACCGCGCCCCCTTCCCAGCTCCCCTGCGGCACGGTGGGCGTCGACCGGATCCGCTGCCGTCCCTCGGCGGTGAACATCTTCTCCTGCAGTACGAGGGGAACCTCGAACTCCCCGGCCGGCAGTCCCAGTGGATTGCCGGGCCTCGATCGTCGCGCCGAGATAGCCGGACCCGCTGTAGGCCAGTGCCGGAGACGGCGGCAGGGCTGCGTGGAATTGATGACTCGTGCTGCTCGCGGACATGTCTATGCTCGTCCCGGATACCGCCGGCAGGATCGGGAGCCGATCCCGGCAGGGCTCCATCGGCGGCGAGGAGAACATCAACGGCCTGAGCGGATCGATGTCGAGGGCGAACGCGCTCGCCGACCCGACCGACACCGCGCCGAGCCCACCGCCGAGCGCCACCGCCCGCAGGAACGATCGGCGCGAGATCCGTCCACTCATATCTGTCACGTCGTGCAGGTCCACGCGAAAAGAAATTCGAGATCGGTCGCGGGTTACGTTACTCCGCCGGAGGCTGAACCCTCCTGGTCGTGCCGCTGACGCTCGGCGCACGAAGTCGACCGTTCACCGACCTCACAGTGGCCTCTCATGGATCGTTCAGCGTCGGTTGGCACACTGTGTGTCGTGACCGAATCGACTAGCAGGCTGCGTCGCAGTGTTCGTCGCCTCGCCTTCGCCGCGGCGGGTGTGGTGGCACTGTGCGCGCTGTACCTCATCCGCCCCGAATCGTCGGGTCTCGTCCTCCCGGAGGCACTCCGACCCGTCGCCGAACCCGTGATCCAAGCGATCGACGTCACCACGGTGCTTGCAGCGACCGTCATCCTCGCCATCGTCGCGGCGATGCGAAAACTCTCGTACGGAATGGGCGCGGTGCTGGTGCTCTGCATCGGAGCCAATCTCACCAGTGCCGCGATCCGGGCCTGGGAGTCGGACGCCCCGTCCGTGCTCCTGCCGAGCGGACATGTCGTCGCGATCACCGCGCTGTACGGTTCGGCGCTGCTGGTGTCGGCTCCGCGGTTCCGGCCCGTCATCGCGGGCCTCGGTTTCGCCGTCGTCCTCGCAGTCGCGGGCGCTGCCGCGCTCGTCGAACCGATCGGCGTCTTCGGCCTCGCGGCCGCCGTGATCATCGCGGCGACCTGGTGGGCACTGGCGTCCACCCTGATGCTCTACTCCCCCGTCGCCGCCGAACGCGAAGAGCGCCGGCCCGACACTGCGGCCATCGCCTTCTCGCGGCACCGCGGCAGTCTGCGCTTCTGAGGCGCTTCCGCCCGTGCGCCTTTTTGGTAGCTGCTGCTACCAGAAAGGCGCACGGGCGGCGGAGCCGCCTACAGGGCTTTGAGTTCCTCGGTGACCTCGGCGACCGACTTCTTCGCGTCCCCGAACAGCATCGAGGTGGTGTCGGCGAAGAACAGCGGGTTGTCGATGCCGGCGAACCCGGAGTTCATCGACCGCTTGAGCACGATCACCGACTTCGACTGATCCACGTTCAGGATCGGCATCCCGTGAATCGGCGACGACGGGTCGTTGCGGGCGGCCGGGTTGGTGACATCGTTCGCGCCGATCACCAGGGTGACGTCGGTGCGGGCGAACTCGTCGTTGATGTCGTCCATTTCCTTCATCGCGTCGTATTCGACGTCGGCCTCGGCGAGGAGCACGTTCATGTGCCCGGGCATCCGGCCCGCGACCGGGTGGATCGCGTACTTGACCTCGACGCCCTTCGACTCGAGCAGCTTGGCCATGTCCTTGACCGCGTGCTGCGCCTGGGCGACGGCCAACCCGTACCCGGGGACCACGATGACCTGGTTGGCGTACGCCATCTGGATCGCCGCATCCGCCGCCGAGGTGGACTTCGCCGTCTTGACGGTGCCGTCGCCGACCGCGGCCGCCGTGCCGCCGCCACCGAACCCGCCGGCCACGATCGCCGGGATGGACCGGTTCATCGCCTTCGCCATCAGGTTGGTCAGGATCGAACCCGACGCGCCGACGATCATGCCGGCCACGATCATCGCCTGATTGTTCAAGGCCAGACCGGCGGCCGCCGCCGACAACCCGGTCAGCGCGTTGAGCAGGGAGATCACCACGGGCATGTCGGCGCCGCCGATCGGCAGCACCACCATCAACCCGAGCACCGCCGCCAAAACCAGCACCCCGACGATCCACCACTGCGAGGTGGGTGCGGTCGGCTCGATCGCCTTGATACCGATGGCCACCGCCAACGCGACCGCCCCGATCAGCAGCAGCGCGTTCAGCGGTTGCTGCAGCTTGCCGATGCCGATCGGCCGGCCCGGCAGGGTTTCCTGCAGCTTCAGGAAGGCGATCACCGATCCCCAGAACGAGATCGACCCGATGATCGCCGCGAACAGCGACGCGATCACGATGTGCACCGTCGGTGTCTGACCGTGCGTGAACGCGGTGAACCCGTCCGAGTCCAGGAACTCCGCGTACGCGATGAGGGCGACGGTGCCGCCGCCGACCCCGTTGAACAACGCCACCAGCTGCGGCATCGCGGTCATCTTCGTCCGCAACGCCGGCGGCACCCCGAGCACCACACCGATCACCAGACCGGTGACGATCAGCACCCAGTTGGAGGTGTCCCGGATCGAGATCAGGGTCGCGACCACGGCCACACCCATGCCGACCGCGGCGATCTGGTTGCCGCGGACCGCGGTCTTCGGGCCGGTCAGGCCCATCAGACCGTAGATGAACATCGAGAACGCGACGATGTAGAGCACGTTGACGAGGTAGTCCATTACTTGTCCCCACCCTTCTCAGCGGAAGCGGCAACAGCCGTCGGGGCAGCGGGCTTCGACTTGAACATGCCCAGCATCCGGTCGGTGACCACGAAACCACCGACCACGTTGATCGTTCCGAACACCAGCGCCACGAACAGGATCACCTGCAGGCCCCACGGCGGGTTCTCCACCTTGCCGAGCACCACCAGCGCGCCTAGCACCACGATGCCGTGGATGGCGTTCGTCCCCGACATCAGCGGGGTGTGCAACGTGTTCGGGACCTTCGAGATCACCGCGAACCCCACGAACCCGGACAACACCAGGATCGCGATGTTCGCCAACAATTCGGTGTACATCTAGGACACACCCTCCTCACGGGTGACGCAGGACGCGGCGAGGACCTCGTCCGAGAAATCGGGAGCCAGCGCGCCGTCGACGAGCATCAGCTCCAGCAGGGCGGAGATGTTCTTCGAGTACAGCTCCGAGGCGTGCTCGGGCATGCTGGCGGGCAGGTTCAGCGGCGAGCAGATCGTCACCCCGTGCTTGACGACGGTCTGACCGGGCTCGGTGAGCTCACAGTTGCCGCCGGTCTCCCCGGCCAGGTCGACCACCACGCTGCCGGGCTTCATGCCCTCCACCGCGGCGGCGGTCACCAGGCGCGGTGCCGGACGACCGGGGACCAGGGCGGTGGTGATGACCACGTCGAAGCCCTTGATCGCGTCCTCGAGCGCCTGCTGCTGCTGCGCGCGTTCGGCCTCGGTGAGCTCGCGGGCGTAGCCGCCCTCACCGGCGGCGTCGATCCCCAGATCCAGCCACTGTGCGCCGACCGACCGGACCTGGTCGGCGACCTCGGGGCGCACGTCGTAGCCGGTGGCCCGGCCGCCGAGCCGCTTCGCCGTGGCCAGTGCCTGCAGTCCGGCGACACCGACACCGAGCACCAGCACCGTCGCCGGCTTGACCGTGCCCGCCGCGGTGGTGAGCATCGGGAAGAACCGGGTCGACTCCGACGCCGCCAGCAGCACCGACTTGTACCCGGACACGTTCGCCTGCGACGACAACGCGTCCATCACCTGGGCGCGGGAGATCCGCGGGATCGCCTCCACGGCGAACGCCTGCACGCCGGCCGCCTTCAGCGCGGCGACCTGGTTGTCCTGGTTTCGGGGGGCGAGGAACCCGATCAACGTCTGCCCGGCATGCAACCGGCCCACTTCCTCGTCGGACGGCGGCGCCACCTTCACGATCACGTCCGCCGACCACGGGTCCGCGATAGCGGCCCCGGCATCCTTGTACAACTCGTCCGGAATCAACGCGCCCAACCCGGCACCCGACTCGACGACCACGTCGACGCCCTTGGCGATCAACGCGGCCACGACCTTCGGCACCAACGCCACCCGACGCTCACCGTCGTTCGACTCCCGAACGACACCGACCGTCGGGCGCGCGGTGGACGCGCTCTGCGATGTATCCATGTATCGACTTCCTGCGGTAGATGGTGTGTGTGCCGCGACGAGCGGCGATCAACCGATGATGAGCGGGAAAATCTCTCCCACCTCGACTGAGTTGAGCTGATAGTAGCCAGAGAAAGCGTGACGTAGGGAACAGAGAAGTCTGTGGGTAGGCGTCTGAATCGAGTCCGAACAGTCGTTGTCACAGAACTTTCTGCCCGTTTGTGAACCCGATCACACGACGTTCGGTCGTAGTCTGACGGTAGACACCGCACGGAAGCGGAGGTTCGATCATGAGCAAACCGAAGGAACGGAGCGCGGCGGACGTCACCGCCGGCCCACCCGTCGTGGTCGAGCGGGTCTACGACCATCCGACCGAGGGCGACGGACTGCGACTGTTCGTGGACCGGCTCTGGCCGCGGGGCCTCCGCAAGGACGCGTTCCACTTCGACGACTGGGCCAAGGACCTCGCGCCGTCGACGGAGTTACGGCACTGGTACTCGCACGACGTCGCCGCGTTCAGCGAGTTCCGCGAGCGGTACGTCCACGAGTTGGATTCGCCGACCGGCCGGAGGGCGGTCGCGCGGGTGCAGGAACTCGCGCACGGGCGCCCGATCGTTCTTCTCACCGCGACCAAGGACGTCACCCACAGCCACGCCGAGGTCCTCGCCGACTACATGCGGGACCGGTTGTGACGACCCGCCGCGACGAGGCGGTGCCCGTCGGCGACCCGGACGACGACGTCGGCGGCGACCCCGTCTGCTGGCTGGACCGCGTGTGCCCGGACTGCGGGTTGTTCGTCACCGACCGCGCCGCGAGCACCTGCCCGCGCTGCGGATCGGCGCGGGACAGGTGACGGGCAAGAATTCAGCCGGCGTTCAGATAGCGGGCCCGGAGCTTGTGCTTGACGAGTTTGCCGGTGGGCGTGCGCGGCAGGTCGTCGGAGAAGTCGATGCTGCGCGGCGCCTTGAAGTGACTGACCCGGTCGCGCACGTATTCGAGTAGTTCGCGGGCGACGGCGTCCGACGGCTGCACCCCGTCGACGAGTTGCACGACTGCTTTGACCTGTTCGCCCATCTCCTCGTCGGGCACGCCGATCACGGCGACGTCGAACACCTTGGGATGCATGGTGAGAACGTTCTCCGACTCCTGCGGGTAGATGTTCACCCCACCCGAGATGATCATGAACGCGGCCCGGTCGGTGAGGTAGAGGAAGCGGTCGGAATCGATGTATCCGATGTCGCCGCTCGTGGTCCACGTCGGATGGTCGGGGTGCGTTGCGGCCTCGGTCTTGGCCGGGTCGTTGTGATATTCGAACGGCCGCTCCTCCCGCTCCCAGTACACGGTGCCGATGTCGCCGACGGGGACGTCCGCACCGTCGTCGTCGCAGATGTGGACGATGCCCATGACGCCGTCGTGGCCGACCGACCCCGGCTTGACGAGGGCCTGGGCGCTGTCGATGAACGTGGCACCGGCGCCTTCGGTGGAGGCGTAGTACTCGTGGATCACCGGCCCCCACCACTCGATCATCGACCGTTTCACGTCGGGTGGGCACGGCGCCGCCGCGTGGATGGCCACCTTCAGGCTCGACACGTCGAACTTGTCGCGAACGTCCTTCGGCAGCTTGAGCATCCGGACGAACATCGTCGGAACCCACTGGCTGTGGGTGACCCGGTACTCGTCGATGAGCCGCAGCGATTCCTCGGCGTCGAATCGGTCCATCAGGACGATGGTGCCGCCGACGGAGGTGATGGTGCCGCAGAAGCGCAGCGGCGCAGCGTGATACAGGGGCGCGGGGCACAGATAGACGGTGTCGGAGTCGAATCCGTACATCGGGGCGAACACCGCGGTGTACGGATCCGTCGTGGTGTTCACTTCACCTTCGGGGAGAGCGGGTTTGATCCCCTTCGGCCTGCCGGTGGTGCCCGAGGAATACAGCATGTCCTGTCCGCGGGGCTGCGATTCGAGCGGTGCGGCGGACTGCGCCGCCACGGCGTCTTCGTAGCTGTCGAATCCGTCGAGTTCGCCGCCGTACACGAGACGGTGGCGGACGTGGGGAAGCTCCGCCGGGTCGCGCGGGACGGCACCGCCCGCGTCGGCGGACACGATGAGGACCTCGGCTCCGCAGTCGTCGACGACGTACCCGGACTCCTCTGCGGTGAGGTGCCAGTTGACCACGGTGATGTACAGCCCGGATCGCAGCGCCGCCCAGTACACCTCGAGGACCCGCAGGTCGTTGCTCGACACGAGCGCCAGGTGGTCGCCGACCTTCAGGCCGAGCGAGCGCAGGTGCCGTGCGAGGCGGATGGACCGCTCGTCCAGCTCCCGGTAGGTGAGCCGCTCCCCCGTGGAGGGACGAATGACAGCGGGCTTGTCCGGGGTGGTCGCCACGAAGTTTCCAGGGAACATCCGCACTCCTTTTGTTAATGGAGATTCTCACCTTCGGTCTACCACACCGAACCCGGGACGGGGAGTCCTTCGCGGCCGTCACCGGCGCGTTCGTCCGCCCGCGGCGAAAATACCCGGGCACTCCGCCGGGAGGTCCTAGAGTTGAGGCAAAAGGAGGCGTACGACTCGTGACTGCCCTGCAGAAGGAACCGATCCTCGACGCGTTGTTCGAGGAATGGAACGTGCTCGACGAGGTGCTGTCCTCGCTGTCCGGCGACGCGTGGTTCACGCCCACCGCGCTGCCCGGATGGACCGTCCACGACGTGACCGCGCATCTCATCGGCACCGAATCGCTCCTCGCCGGAATCTCCGCACCCCACACCAGCATCGACGTCCGCAGCCTCGGCCACGTGCGCAACGAGATCGGGGCGTTCAACGAGGAGTGGGTGGAGGGGCTGCGCGGGCGCCCCGGATCCGAGATGCTCGAGCGGTTCCGGACGATCACCGCCCGCAGACGGTCGGAGCTCGGCGAGATGACCGACGAGATGTTCGCGGCCGAGACCACCACACCCGTCGGCCCGGCGCCGTATCTCCGGTTCATGCGCATCCGGTTGTTCGACTGCTGGATGCACGAGCTCGACCTTCGGGACGCGCTCGCGCTGCCCGGCGACGAGGGGGGCCCGCGCGGCGAGACGGCGTTCGAGGAGATCGCCGGCGCCGTCGCGTTCCTCGTGGGCAAGCGCGGCAAGGCCCCGGACGGGTCGAGGATCACCCTCGAACTGACGGGACCGCTCGCGCGGAACATCCACATCGCCGTGGACGGCAGGGCTGCGGTGGTCGACGAGCTGCCGTCCGCCGCGACGATCACCGTGACCCTCGACTCCCGGTTGTTCACCCGCTTGGCGGGAGGACGGACGACGGCGGCGGACCATCGCGACGAGATCGCGTTGAGCGGCGACACCGCCGCAGGCAAGAGGATCGTCGACAACCTGGCGTTCACGATCTGATCGCGGTGCGCCTGTTCCTGTCCTCGTATCGGTTCGGCGCGGATCCCGCGCCGCTGATGTCGCTCGTCGGGAGCCCGGGGCGGGTCGGGGTGATCGCGGCGGCGGCGGACGCGTGGCCGCGGGCGGCGCGGACCTCCGCGGTCGTGAGCGATGTGATGCCGCTGACGCGTCTGGGGTTCACACCGGAGGAGGTGGATCTGCGCGACTACGTCGGCGAGGACGGCGCGGCGCGGTCAGCTGCGCTCACGGAGCGGCTGGGCGGGCTCGACATGCTGTGGGTGCGCGGCGGCAACACGTTCGTGTTGCGTGCGCAGATGGCCCGGAGCGGGGCGGACCGGGTGATCCCGGATCTGCTGCGGAAGGACTCGCTCGTGTACGCCGGGTACAGCGCGGGGGCGTGTGTGATGACTCCGACGCTGCACGGTCTCGACTCCTCCGATGACCCGGCGGAGGTGGTCGCAACGTGTGGCATGGAGCCGCTCTGGGACGGCCTGGGCGTGGTGGGTTTCGCGATCGTGCCGCATCACCCGCCTGTGGGGCTGTCAGGGGCCGAAGACGTCGTGCCCCTGGAAGACGCGGCCGCCGTGCGGCGCACCGTCACCGCGCTGCGGCTCGCCGGCATCGAATACCGCACCTTGACGGACGATCAGGCGATCGTCGTGAACGGGGATCGAACCGAACTCGTGTGACGACGGCGAGCCCTGCGACGCGGCGGCCGTCAGCCGAAGACGGCGACCGGCACGGAGGGGGCGAACGGAGCCACGCGGTCGAGTGCTGCCCAGGTGACCTCGCAGCGCTTGGCGGTGACCTCGTCGGCGTCCGCGAGAAGCGTGTTGAGAAGGGTCTTGGGGTTCAGGCGCCATTCCTGGACCATCGACCGAACTTCCTCGTTGGTGAACAACCCCGAACCCGCCAGAGCGAAGATCCATTCGTCGAACTCGCCGCGGTGAATCTGTTCGATCGAGTCGTAGTCGATACCACCATCGAGGAACTCGTACGAGAACATCGCGGAGATGTAGCTGCTGGGATCTCGGTGGAGTGCATTCATCGGTGCGGGTCCTTCCAGGGTCGGTGCGGCAAAACCCGGCCCCAACCGTGTTCTGGCTCACATTCAGTGAGAATCTCCGTTTGGGTGTAACGCCTCGCCGGTGTTTGACGATGCAAGACGCTAACCCGTAGAAGCGTGGTTTTGCATTGCCTGGTCGATACGATCCGGTAACAGAGTGGCGAATGTGACCTGTGTTACACCCGATTTGTCCGGGTTCTCCCGCTTCGCGAGACGCCCCTACCTGCATTTTCTCCCCTATACCCGGTTCCCCATGCCATCCGGGAATCCCCCGAAAAAATTCACCCCCCTGATCCCACATCGTGAGACTCCTACGCGTAAGTAACTAACCGATGGGCTAAGGGGGTCCCCCTCCTGCACCGAACGTCCAGGTTGGAGCGATATCCGCGGGTGGGGGTCGGAATCGGTTCAGTTGGACGACCGACCAATTCGAGGACACATGGAGGCGGCTGGGCTACCGTCGGGGCTCCCGACACCCGCATTCCAGGAGTTCCGATGACGGTCACCGACGGCGCTCTCGCAGAGCTCGCCGACGCGCTCCCCCACGGTTGCCTCGTGACCGACCCGGACGTCCTCGCGTCGTACCGACAGGACTGGGCGCGCGACCCCGACGCGGCCCTTCCCCGCGCCGTCGCCCGCCCCACGACGACCGAGGACGTCCAGACGGTGATGCGCTGGGCCACCGAGCACACGGTCCCGGTGATCCCCCGGGGAGCGGGCTCCGGACTCAGCGGCGGAGCCACCGCGGTGGCGGGCAGCGTGGTAATCAGCACCGAGCGCATGCGGCGCATCGACGTGGATCCGGTCACCCGCATCGCCGTGGTCGAACCCGGTCTGCTCAACGCCGAGGTGAAGGCCGCGGCCGCCGAGCACGGCCTGTGGTATCCGCCCGATCCGTCGTCGTTCGAGATGTGCTCGATCGGCGGCAACGTCGCAACCAACGCCGGCGGCCTGTGCTGCGTCAAGTACGGCGTCACCACCGACTACGTCCTGGCGCTGCGGGTGGTTCTGGCGGACGGCACGGACGTGCGCCTCGGCGGTCCGCGCCTCAAGGACGTGGCCGGACTGTCGCTGACCAAACTGTTCGTCGGGAGCGAGGGAACCCTCGGCATCGTCACGGAGGCGACGCTGAGACTGATCCCCGCCCAGCCGCCGTCGAGCACCCTCGTCGCGTCGTTCGCCTCCGTCCAGGCCGCCGCCGACACCGTGCTGACCATCACCCGCACCCTGCGGCCGTCGATGCTCGAGTTCATGGACCGCGCATCGATCGGCGCCGTCGAGGACGCCCTGAAGATGGGCCTGGACCGGACGGCGGAGGCGATGCTGATCGCCCGGTCGGATGCCCCCGGAGCGATTGCGGCGGAAGAGATTTCCGCGATGGCAGACGCGTGCCGGGTCAACGGCGCCACCGAGGTCTTCACCACCGACGACCCCGACGAGGGTGAAGCCTTCGCCGCCGCACGGAGATTCGCGATTCCCGCGGTCGAGAGACTGGGCACCCTCCTGCTCGAGGACGTCGGTGTGCCGCTCCCGAAACTTCCTGCGCTGGTGGCGGGAATCGCCGCGATCTCCCGCGAGCGCGAGGTGATGGTTGCGGTGATCGCGCACGCCGGCGACGGAAACACGCACCCGCTCATCGTGTTCGACCCCGAGGACGCTGCCATGGCCGAACGTGCGCACCTGGCGTTCGGCGAGATCATGGACCTCGCAATCTCACTCGGCGGCACGATCACCGGCGAGCACGGCGTGGGCAGGCTGAAGAAGGCCTGGCTGCCCGACCAGGTGGGCCCGGACGTCATGGAATTGACGCAGCGGATCAAGAACGCCCTCGACCCCTTGGGAATCCTCAACCCGGGAGCGATCCTGTAGCTACACAGGTGAGGTGCGATACCCAATGGTTACCCAGGGGGCTGGTGTGACAGGTGAGGTATTGCTAGCGTGACCGGACCCGACTCGATTCGTCGCAGAGAGGTGCGCTCGTGACCAGACTCCGCCGTGTCGCCTCTCTGGCGATGCCCGTCCTACTCGCTTCTACCTGCACGTTTTTCACGATGACGCCGCCTGTTGCGTCGGCGGCGCCGTGCCTCGGCGGATCCGGCAGCCTCGGATCGGGCAGCGGGAACCAGGGCATCAACCCCATTCCCTGGCTCAACGGCAGCGACGGTCGCCTCCCCGAACTGCGCGGCAAAACTCAGGCTATCGCCCACATCACCGGGCCGCGCAGCGCCAACGACACGATCGGCCGGTTCCGGGTTCTCGGCACCGACCTCGGCATCATGTGGGACAACGGCGGCGGTCAGATCCTCACCGCGTTCGGTGACACGGTGGGGCTGAGCGACAACCCGCTGTGCGGGCTGGTCGGCGACTGGCGCAGCAACATCCTGTTGCGCAGCTCCGATCACGACCTCACCAACGGGATGAGCATCGACAATTCTCCGGTCGACGCACCGAACCATTCCAAGGAGATCATCCAGAGCAAGAAGATTCCCGGCGTGGAGCAGACCGTCATCCCCACTACCGGCATCTCCGTCGGCGAGGGTCCGACCGCGACGCAGTACATCAACTACATGTCCGTGCGGAGCTGGGGCGCCCCCGGCGAGTGGATCACCAACGCCTCCGGCATCGCGTACTCCGTCGACAACGGCGAGAACTGGATCACGGACCCGCTGACACTGCGGCCCAACGTTCCCGCCACGGGTGCCGAGAACTTCCAGATGGGCTCCTACGTCAAACAGGACGGCTTCGTCTACGCGTTCGGCACCCCGTCCGGCCGCAACGGGGACGCCCGGTTGTCGCGGGTGAAGGAAGCGGACATCCGCAACCTGACGGCGTACGAGTACTGGGACGGCAGGGCGTGGGTGAAGTCCAACGCCGTCGTGGCCGCCCCGGTGATCCCCGGACCGGTCAGTGAGTTGTCGGTGCAGTTCAACCAGTACCTCGGCCAGTTCGTCGCGATGTACACCGATGCCGGCAACTCGGTGGTCATGCGCCGCTCCGACCGTCTCGAATCCGGCTGGAGCGAACCCGAAGTGCTGGTGAGCAGCCGGGACGTGCCCGAGTTGTACGGCGCGTACATGCACCCGTGGGCGCAGGGATCCGATCTGTATTTCCTGGCCACCACCTGGTCGGACTACAACGTCATGCTGCTGCGTACCAACCTCGCGGACTGACGGTAATCTGCGAGTGACAGCGTGCGCGGGACAGCGCGCACGCCACACGAGCAGAGGAGCGATCTGTGGCGGCCACGGTGGAGCACGACGTGTCGGAATCCCGGTTCGAGGTCTACCTCGACGGTCAGCTGGCCGGATACGCCGACTACTTCGAGCGGAACGGTGCCCGCGACTTCCACCACACCGTCACGTACCCGCAGTTCCGCGGGCAGGGGCTGGCCGCCGTGGTGGTGAAGGCCGCTCTCGACGACACGAAGACCAGCGGGCTCGCCGTGATCCCGTCGTGCTCGTACGTGGAGAAGTACATCGCCGAGAATCCGAGCTATGCGGAGCTCGTCTGATCCGGTCCGCCCTGCCGTCCGCGCGACGTGTCTGATCGCGGCGGCGGTCGCCCTCGCCGGCTGCGGTTCCGGCAGCGGTTCGACGGATCCGGCGGCGTCCGCGCCGGCCACCTCGGTGGCCCCGCAGCCCGGCGCGTTCGTGGGTGAATGCGGCTCGCTGACCGACGCCGAGGTGTACGAGCGGGCGGGCATCTCCGGGCTCGCTCCGGTGTCGCGCAACGGCATCAAGTGCCGGTGGGAAGCGGGCCCCGAGCGGTACGTGATGTTCACCTGGTACCGCGGCAGCCCCATCGACCGGGAGCGGTCGGTGGCCAAGGGCATCGGTCACGAGGTCCACGACCTCGAGATCGCCGGGCACCGCGGATTCTCGTCGCAGAACGTCGGCTTCTGCGAGGTCGCGCTCGCGACGGGTTCCGACTTCGTGCACTGGCTCGTCCGCTACGGCAGCGGCGCCACACCCGCCGACCCGTGCGCGGCGCCGACCGCGCTCGGTGAGCTCACGTTGGAGAAGGCCAAATGACGGCAGGTCGCCGGCTCGCCGCCGCGTTGGCGTCGGCGATGCTGCTGGCCGGCTGCGGCACGTCGGTCACCGGCACCGCCCTGCCGGAGGGCGCGTCCGCCTCCGGAGACGGCGGCTCGCCGCAGTTCGACAAGCTCCTGCGCGAGTGCGACGCCGTCCCCAACGACAAGATCGCCGAGACGCTCGGCGGCGACGGCATCGACCAGTACTTCTACGGTGCGGTGTGCATGTGGACGGTGTCGTCCGCCGCCGGGTCGATCGACGTGACGTTCGGCTGGTTCGAGAACAACTCGTTGCAGCGGGAGCGGGGTGTGGCGGAACAGCTGGGGTACCAGGTGGAGGCCACGACGATCGCGGGCACGTCGGCGTTCAGCGCCCGGCGACCGGGTGACTCCGCGACGTGCGGGATCACGGCCGCCTACTCCGGCGTCATCACGTGGTGGGTGCAGCAGCGGTCGGGCACCGGCGACCCGTGTGTGGGCGCCCGCACCCTCGCCGAGCTGACCCTGCAACGCAACCAGTAGCGGCCGAAATTCGCTCGCGGTCGCCCCGACCTCGCTGTTAGCGTCGAGGGACCACCGATCGAGCCGACCAGAGGACCCTTGCCGTGACCGCCACCGAGACGGCTGTGACTCGTCGGTTCGGGCCCCTGATCCTCCTGAACGTCGCGACCCTGTTCTCGTCCACGGGCAACGGCATCGTCATCGTCGTGCTGCCGTGGCTCGTGCTCGAGCAGACCGGTCGCGCGTCCGACGCCGCGATCGTCGCGGGCGCGGCCACCCTCCCGTTGTTGCTGTCGAGCCTGTTCGCGGGCACGTTCGTCGACCTGTTCGGCCGACGCCGCACGTCCCTGATCTCCGACTGCCTGTCGGCCCTGTCCGTCGCGGCCATCCCGGTCATCGCGATTACGACGGGTCTCACCGTCACGGTGATCGCCGTTCTCGCCGCGATCGGCGCCGCGTTCGATCCGGCCGGAATCGCGGCCAGGGAGTCGATGCTGCCCGCCGCCACGGCGTCCGCGGGGTGGTCACTCGACCGGATGAACAGCCTCTACGAGGCCAATTACAACGTGGCGTATCTGGTCGGGCCGGGGATCGGCGGCGTCCTGATCGCCACCGTGGGGGCGGTGAACACATTGTGGGTCGCCGCCGCCGGGTTCGTACTGTCCGTCGCGACGATCGCGTTCCTCCGTCTCGAGAACGCCGGCAGACCGGACCTTGCCACGCGCCCGACGTCCATCTGGCACGGCACGCTCGAGGGCCTGAAGTTCGTGTGGCACAACCGTCTTCTGCGCACCATCGCGCTCGTGGACATGGCGGTGGTGGCGCTGTACATGCCCGTCGAATCGGTGGTGTTCCCGGTGTACTTCACCGAGTTGGACAAGCCCGCGCAATTGGGTTCCGTCCTCATGGCGCTGAGCATCGGCGGCGTGGTGGGTGCGCTCGCGTACGGGCCGCTCGCGCCGTTCGTGTCGCGCCGGATGCTGATGCTGGTGGCGGTGACGGTGCTGGGCGCGGCGATGGTCGCGATGGCGTTCCTGCCGCCGCTGTGGGCGATCCTGGCGCTGGCCCTGCTGCAGGGTCTGGTCTTCGGTCCGGTCGGCCCGATCGCCAACTACGCCATGCAGACTCGCAGCCCGGAGCACATGCGCGGACGAGTCACCGGAGTCATGACGTCCACCGCGTACGCCGCCGGACCGCTGGGGTACTTGCTGGCCGGCCCGCTCCTCGACAAATGGGGGATACAGCCGACGTTCTTCGTGCTCGCGATCCCGGTGCTGATCATCGGGCTGGCGTGCTTCGGGTTGCCCGTGCTGAAGGAGTTGGACGCAAAGGTGCCGGTCAATTGAAGCCCATGACGTCGTTGCCCCAGGCGATCCGCATCTCGTGGTCCGGGTCCTGCACGAGGGTGTCCGCGCCGTCGATCAGCAGGGTGGAGCGGTTCTCCTCGTCGTAGGGCGCCCAGTGCTTGGACCCGTCGAGTGCGGCGGGGACGCCGTGCCGGGCGAACGCGAGCCAGCGGCGCTGGATCCGGCCCGACACCTCGAGCGCCGTCTTGCGGCCGCCGAGCCAGAACGTCGGGTCGATGTTGAGGGTGTCGAAATTGCCGAACACGTACGGGAGTTCGGTGGCGTGCCCCGCTCCGATGCGTGCGGCCTTGAGCATCGGCGTGGCCTGATCGAACCGGTACATCCACGTCGGTGAGTGGCGGCTGTGCGCGTCGGCGACCCACAGCGCGGGCATCCGGAACGCGGCGTCCCGGGACATCGCGAGTGCGCCCTTCGGTTTCCCGCGGTCCGGGTACACCGACAGGATGTCGGCGAGCCGGGCGGCGGGCAGTTCGGGGTGATCCGTCGCGATCGCCCGCAGCATCTCCTGCACCGAATCCGACGTGACCGGCAGCAGAGGCGATTTCATGAATTTGAAGATCGACGACTCGTCCTTGTTGGAACCGATGATGAGGGGGATGCGGTGGGAGTAGCCCTTCTGGAATGCGGCCACCGGGTAGCGCGGCAGGAAGTCACGGTCCACCACGGGCGCCATCGCCAGTGTGCCGGGGATCTTGACGGGCACCTCGTTGACGAGGGTGTCGCTGGCCTCGATGATCGTGCGGTACGGCAGGCGCAGCAGCGTGTCGATCTGCCCGGGCGCCACGTCGAGGATGTCGAGGAACTGTTTCCCGACGGTGGCGGCCCGCTCACCTCCGTAGACGGACGTGGCGGGTGGGCTCTGCGCGATCGCGCGGTGGAACAGCCCTTCCGCGCTCGGACACGTCATCAGCGTGGTGATCGACCCGGCCCCGGACGACTCCCCGAACACCGTCACCTCGTCCGGGTCGCCGCCGAACGAGGCGATGTTCTCGCGCACCCATTCGAGGGCCGCGACCTGATCGCGCAGCCCGCAGTTGGTCTCGAACACCCGGCCGGCGGTCGAGAACGACGACAGGTCGAGGAATCCGAGCGCCCCCACCCGGTAGTTGAACGAGACCAGCACGACATCCCCGAGGGTGGACAGGATGCGCCCGTTGTAGATGCCCTGCGCCGCGGTTCCCAGGCAGTACGCGCCGCCGTGGATCCACACCATCACCGGCCTGGGCGTGCCGTCGGGTCGCGGCGCCCACACGTTCACCGACAGGCAGTCCTCGTCGATCTCGAGTCCGGCGTCGATCGGGACGGCGGTGCTGTGCCCCTGCGGCGCCATCGGGCCGAAGTCGACGCAGTCGCGCACACCCTCCCACGGCGCGGGCGGGACCGGCGCGCGGAACCGCAGATCGCCGACGGGGGCCGCGGCGAACGGGATGCCCTTCCATGCGTAGACGTCGCCCTCGGGGTAGCCGCGCAACTCGCCGTCCCGGGCACGGACGACGAGCGTGTCGCCGGACTTCTCGACATCCACGGACGAATCTCCTCACGCAGCGCGTACCGGGAATCTCTGGCCAAACTACCAACGATGAGCAGGCAGGGCCTTTCCTTCCCGGACACGGGCGGTGCTAGGGTCGGCTTGTTCTGACACGGGGTGCTCCGCACGGGCGGGGCTGAGAACACACCCGGGAACCTGCTCAGGTAATGCTGACGAAGGGATGTCAACGTTGTGAATAGCTCTGTCCAAGACGCTGCCGGCGCCGGCCAGCACGCCCGATTCACGGACCACTTGTGGGACCGGACGAAGGTGCTGCGCGAAGCGATCGACGAACTCGAGTTCCTGCGCCGCCTCGGTGACGGGACGCTGCCGCTGGACGTGTTCCGCACGTACATCGAGCAGGATTTCCTGTACCTGACCGGGTACGCGAAGGCGCTGTCGCTGGTGGCCGCGCATGCACCGGGTCCCGTCGAGGCGGGTTTCTGGGCGGGTTCGGCAGCCGAGGCCGCCACGGTCGAGGCCACCCTGCACCAGAATCTGCTGACCAGCGGACGGCTCCCCGCGTCGGACGCGGATCCGCAGCATTCGCAGGCCTGCCTCGGGTACATCTCGTACCTGACCGCCGTGGCAGCCACGGAACCGTACGCGGTGGCCGCGGCCGCGGTGCTGCCCTGCTTCTGGATCTACGCGGACGTGGGACGCCGGCTCGCGGCGAGCGCCCGTGACGTGCTCTCCGCCGACCCGTCGCACCCGTACGCCCAGTGGGTGACCACGTACGACGCGGAGGAGTTCCACGCCGCCGTCGCCCGGGCCCGCGAGTTGGTGGACGCCGCCGCCGAGGCCGCGACCGATGCCCAGCGTGAGGAGATGGTGGAGGCGTTCGTGATCGCCAGCCGCTACGAACTCATGTTCTGGGACACCGCACTCAACAAGCAGGAATGGCCGGCGTCGTGACACTCTTCTCTCGCACCAAGCGCGCTGCCACGGCAGCCGTCATCCTCGTCTCCGCCCTGTCGATGCTCACCGGCTGCGCCGGTGACTCGCAGTCGGACGACACCATCCGGTTCGCACTCGACTGGACCCCGAACACCAACCACACCGGTCTGTTCGTCGCGCAGCAGCAGGGCTATTTCGCGGACGCCGGACTCGACGTGCAGGTACTGCCGTACAACGACACCTCCCCCGACACTCTGGTCGATGCCGGGAACGCCGAGTTCGGGGTGAGCTTCCAGAGTTCTGCGACGTTCTCGAAGGCGGCGGGCGCGCAGACCACGTCGGTCCTGGCCCCGCTGCAACACTGGGCGACCGGCATCGCGGTGAAGGCGGATCGCGCCGACATCACCCGCCCCCGGGATCTGGACGGCAAGATCTATGCCGGTTTCGCGGACCCGGACGGCGAGGAGACGCTGAAGCAGATCATCCGGAACGACGGCGGCAAGGGCGAATTCACCACCGTCACGCTCGGCACGTCGGCGTACGAGGCCGTCTACTCCGGCACCGCCGACTTCACCGTGTCGTTCTTCGGCTGGGAAGGCATCGAGGCCGAGCACCAGGGCACGCCGATGCGCTACTTCCACTACACCGACTACGGCTTCCCCGACGCCTACGCACTGGTCATCGAGGGCAACGAACAGTGGATGGCCGATCATCCCGAGCAGGCCCGCAAGTTCGTCCAGGCGCTGCAACGCGGCTACCAGTTCGCCGCCGACCAGCCTGATCAGGCGGCGCAGATACTGATCGATGCGAACCCCGGCGCCTTTCCGGACGAGTCCCTCGTCAAGGAGAGCCAGCAGATGTTGTCGTCCGAATACATGAAGGACAGTTCCGGCAAGGTCGGAACCCAGACGGCCGAGAAGTGGGCGGGATACTCCGGCTTCCTGTTCCAGCACGGCCTGCTCACCGGCCCCGACGGGGCACCGCTGACCACGGAACCCGACTGGTCGACGTATTTCACCAATGAGTACCTCGCTCAGCCCTGACACGAGTCTCGGCACCACGGCCCCGGGCACGTCCTCGCTGCTGCGACGGACGGTGCCCGCGGTCGTGGTCGTGGCGCTGCTACTCATTGCCTGGCAGGCGTACGTGACGGTCAGCGGTATCCGGCCGCAGGTGCTGCCGTCTCCGCTGCGCGTCGTCCAGCAGGGTTGGCGGGCGCGGGACGCCATCTCCGGTCACGCGTCCGCGACGCTGCAGGTGACCCTGATCGGCTTCGCGGTGTCCCTGCTCTGCGCCTGGGCGCTCGCGGTGCTCGTGGACTTCTCGCCGTGGCTGCGGCGCGCGTTCGTTCCGCTGTTCGTGGTGTCGCAGACGCTGCCGATCATCGCGATCGCGCCGCTGATGATCATCTGGTTCGGTTTCGGGCTGCTGCCGAAGATACTGGTGATCGCCCTCGCCACGTTCTTCCCGATGACGATCGGCCTGATCGAGGGTTTCGCCGCGGCCGACCGGGAGGCGGGTGCGCTGCTGCGCAGCATGGGCGCCTCGCGGTGGCAGGAATTCCGCTACGTTCGGCTCCCGTCGGCGATCCCCCGGTTCTTCACCGCCCTGCGGATCGGCATCACGTATGCCGTGGTGGGTGCCGTGTTCGCCGAATACGTCGGTGCGACGTCCGGTCTCGGCATCTACATGGCGACGCAGAAGAACTCCTTCCGCACCGATCTCGTGCTGGCCGCCGTCCTCGTGACGGCCGTGATCAGCCTCAGCCTGTATCTGCTCACGTTCGCGGTCGAACGCGTCGTCGCCCCCTGGATCAAGAACGAGAGGGCCCGGCATGAGTGAGACCGCGCGCGTCGCACTGTCCGGTATTTCCAAGGGATTCCCGGTGCGCGGCGGCATCCGGCCCGTCCTCGACGACATCTCGTTCACCGTCGAACCCGGCGAGTTCGTGTCGGTGATCGGCCCCAGCGGGTGCGGGAAGAGCACCGCGTTCGCCATGCTCGCCGGTCTCGACCGACCGGACTCCGGCACCGTCACCATCGGCGGCGAACCCGTCCGTCCCGCAGGCAGCGTCCCCTCGAAGTGCGCGTACATGCCGCAGAAGGACCTCCTGTTCCCGTGGCGCAGTGTCCTCGACAACACCACCCTCGGCCTCGAGGTGCAGGGCGTACCCCGCAAGGAAGCGCGGGACAAGGCCCGCGAATTGTTCTCCGTGTTCGGTCTCGGCGGATTCGAGGACGCCCGCCCCAGCCAACTGTCCGGCGGGATGCGGCAACGCGCCGCGATGCTCCGCACCGTCGTCCAGGACCGTCCGGTGCTGCTGCTCGACGAGCCGTTCGGCGCCCTGGATTCGTTGACCCGCACCGAGATGCAGACCTGGTTGCAGGACGTCTGGCAGCGCTACCGGTGGACCGTGCTGATGATCACCCACGACATCCGGGAGGCCGTCTACCTGTCCGACCGGGTGGTCGTGCTGTCGGCGCGACCCGCCACCGTGCGGCGCGAGGTGACCGTGGGCCTGCCCCGCCCCCGCGAACTGTCGATGATGACCTCGCCCCAATTCGCGGACGTCGAACACGAACTGCTGGGGGTCCTACACGAGGAGTCGCGGCGGGCGCTCGTCGAACAGGAGTCGGGCAGACGCTGAAACCTGCGGCGTCTCAGAGCAATGCCGCCTCGAGTTCGCCGAGCGCCGTCTCCAGGTAGAACAGGATCCGTTGCAGGCTCGGCACCGAGCGGCGGCACCCGATGACACCGAAATCGAGGTTGTCGCCGTTGGTGGTGAGCGTGATGTTGAGGGCCTGCCCGTCCAGCACCACCGACGTCGGGTAGATGCCGTCGAGCCGGGACCCGTTCCAGTACATGGTTTCCCGCGGTCCCGGAACGTTGGAGATGATCACGTTGAACGGCGGCGGCGTGAACCGCACGAATCCGGGCACCGGCGTCAACGCGATCGGCGACATGTTGATCGCGGACCACGCCAGCGCCTGCATCGACGTGAGGCTGCCGAACAGTTCCTTCCCCTGGGACATCGACGCGGAGATCGCCGTCAGCCGGTCGGCCGGGTCGTCGACGTCCGTCGCCAGGTTGCACAACGTGACGCCTACCGCGTTGCCGCCGGCGTCGACCTGCCGCTCGTCGCGCAGCGACACCGGAACCATCGCGATCAGTGGCTTCTCCGGCAGCGCATTCTGCTCGTCCAGGTACCCCCGCAGCGCGCCGGCGCACATGGCCATCACCACGTCGTTGACGCTGACCCCGGCAGCCTTCCGGACCGCGTGTACTCGCTCGAGCGGCCACGACTGCGCGGCGAACCGGCGCGCCCCGCCGATCGGGACGTTGAACATGGTGCGGGGCGCCTCGTACGGGAACTTCATGTCGTGCTGCCCCATCACGGTGCGGGCGATGCGCAGCGACGCCGGCGCCAGACCGGCCACGTCCCCGACCGTGCGACGGACACCGTTCACCACCGACCGGACGTCGGGAACGGAACCGTTGGTGGAGCCTCGGCGCGGCAGATCCCACGGCGGCGGTGCGTCGCGCACGTCGGGGTCGGTCGACAACGTCCGCATCAGCAACCGCAGCCCGGAGACCCCGTCCATCAGCGAATGATGCAGTTTGGTGTAGATGGCGAACCGGCCGTCGTCGAGACCCTCGATCAGATACATCTCCCACAGCGGGCGGTGGCGGTCCAGCAGCGTGCCGTGCAACCGGGACGTCAGCGTGAGCAGTTCCCGCACCCGGTACGGGGACGGGAGAGCCGAATGACGCACGTGGTATTCGAGATCGACGGCCGACTCGTCCGCCCACCACACGTTCCCGAGACTTCCGACGGGACCCGCCGGCTTCTTGCGGAAGGTGGCGTCGACGTCGGTGTGCTTCAGCAGGGTCTCGTGCATCGACTTCACGTAGTCGGGGCCCGCGCCCTCCGGCGGTGTGAACAATTCGAGCGATCCCACGTGCATCGGATGCTCTCGCGACTCGGCCAGCAGGAATATCGAATCGGTAACCGGCATGAGCCCCACCTGGACGTTCACCCCCACTCGGTCACTATCCCATTACGACTTCCGTCTGGATGCTACGTCGGGCGTAGCGTCCGTGCGACCAACTTCGATGTAGATCGTACGGCGCAAAGAGGTGGCACGCCTGAAGGCAGTACGTCGGTGGGAACAGAGGCCGGAACGGAGGCAGGCAATGAGCACTGCGACTTACGAATTCTGTCCGTCACCCGTGCCGGTGACGCGGCGGGAGTTCGCCGGAACCAGCCTGCAGTCGGCGGCCCTCGCGCACACCCTGCGCCGTACCGTCCGGCCGTTCCTCGACGGGTGGGCGCGCTACCCCGAACTCCCGTGGCCCACGGGAGTGGTCGACCTGTTCGGGTACTCCCTCGGTCCGATCCGCGGTACCCAGCGCCGGCCGGTCCGGCTGCCGAACTGCCGCGCCGAATGGATCCGACCGCCGGGTGAACTCGGCGACCGGGCCATCCTCTACCTCCACGGCGGGGCGTTCCTGTGCTGCGGGATCAACTCGCACCGTCAGATGGTGTCCCGGATCGCGGCGGAGTCGCAGGCGTCGACACTGAACGTCGCGTACCGCATGATCCCCCGCAACCCCATCAGGGCGGCCGTCGAGGACGGGGTCGACGGCTACCGGTGGCTGCTCGCGCACGGTTACACGGCGGACCGCATCGTCGTCGCCGGCGACTCGGCCGGCGGATTCCTCACGTTCATGGTCACCCTCGAAGCCCTGCGGCAGGGGTTGCCGCGCCCGGCCGCGGACGTCGCGCTGTCGCCGCTGACCGACCTCGACCCCGTCAACAAGCTGGCCCATCCCAACGCCGACCTCTGCGCCGTCTTCCCCACGCGCGCGGTCGGTGCCCTGTCCAGGCTGATCGAGAGGCTGGACACCCGGGGCGGGCACGAGCCGTCCACGTCACCCGTGGACGGCTCGCTCGCCTCGATGCCGCCGGCGCTGATCCAGACCGGCTCGCAGGAAATGGTGTACGTCGACGCCGAACTGATGTCGGAGCGGCTGTCCCAGGCGGGGGTGCCGTGCGAACTGCAGGTGTGGGAGCGGCAGGTGCACGTCTTCCAGGCCGCGGCCGGCCTGCTGCCCGAGGGCACCCGCGCCATCCGCGAGATCGGCCGGTTCATCCGCAAGGCCACCCCTGTGAGTACTTGTTAACCGCGGGCGGTTAACAAGTACTCACGGGGTGAAGAGGTGGTTCCGGTCGAGCGTGGAACCCGGTGTGCGCTTTCCGCCCCACCCGATCACGGCGCGGTAGGCGCCGAGGGCCCCCGACTCTGCCAGCCCCTCGGCGTCGGTGTGCGTCGAGTCCTCGGGAACCGGGGTCTCGAACGGTGCGACATACAGTGCGTCGGTGGGACAGTTGGCCTCACACATGAAGCACGTCTGACAGTCCTCCTGGTGCGCGACGACGGGAATGCCGTCCGTGCCGCGGCGGAACACGTCCGTCGGACAGACCTTGATGCAGATGTCGCACCGCACGCAGCGGTCGGCGACGACGACCTCGATCACGACGCGACCGTCCCGGCGTCCGCGCGGGCCGTGCCCCGTTCGGGTCGCACCCACACCTCACCGAGCCCGCCGGACAGCAGCCGACGGGTCTGCGCCGGGTCGGTGCCGGGGTGGTCGGTGCGCACGTGCATGCCCCGCGTCTCGGTCCGCGCCCGCGCCGAGTGCGTCGCCCACCGAGCGACCGCCAGCATCGCGGCCGCCGAACGTGACTGCAGCAGTTCCCGTTCGGAGCCGCCGAGCAGATCGGCGGCACCCGACCAGGCCTCGTCGAGCGCGGTCACACTGTCGTGCAGGCTCGTCGCGGTGCGCCGGTAGCTGCGCCGCAGCGGCAGGGTGTGCTCCTGCACGAGTCCGACGATGGCGCGCGACGCCTGCCGGCGGGCCGACGGCCCCCGCAGACCCGCCGTCCCCGCGCCCCGCACGCGGTCGGGAACGGAATGCAGTCGAGCGAACCGGGCCGCGCCGGCGCCCGCCCACGTGCCCGAGGAGATCGCCCACGCCCCGTTGTGGCTGCCGCCGCCGCTGCGACCGCCGGTGATCAGCTCGCGGGTGGCCGCGTCGCCCGCCACGAACAGTCCGGGAACGTCGCCGGCGCAGTCCGTTCCGGTCACGCGGATGCCCCCGGTTCCGCGCACCGTGCCTTCGAGGACGGCGCGCACCGGATACTTCTGCGTGAACGGGTCGATCCCCGCCTTGTCCAGCGGCAGAAAGTAGTTCGGCTGCGACGCTCGCATGGCGGCGCGGATGTCGGGCCGGGCGCGGTCCAGCCTCGCGTACACGGGGCGACCGGTGGCGAGATGTGCCATCGCGGCTCCGCGCGCGGAGAAGCCACCGTCGCCGAGAGGCTGACCGTCCGCGTCGTAGTAGGTGGCGAACTGCATCATCAGGCCCTTGGTGTGCCCGCTCCACGCGGGCGCCAGCGCGTAGGCCGTCGAGAATTCCATGCCGGAGAACGACGCCCCGACCTCCGCGGCCATGAGGAGTCCGTCCCCGGTGTCGACGTTGGTTCCGAAGCTTCCCGACAGGAACGCGCAGCCGCCGGTCGCCACGACCACCGCCCCGGCGCGCACCGACCACGGCGCGTATCCGCTCTGTCGCTGCAGACCGGCGGCGCCGGACACGATGCCGTCGCCGGTGACGAGCAGTTCGAGTGCGGGGCTGTGATCGAGGATGGTGACGCCGGCACGGTGCACACGCCGGCGCATCCGGCGCATGTACTCCGGCCCCTGCAGGCTGGTGCGCACTTCCCGGCCGTCGTCGCCGGACGGAAACCGGTATCCAGCGTCGGCGAGTTCGTCCACCCGGTGGTGGGTCTCCTCGAGCACCCGGTACATCCAGGCCGGCTCGGACAGTCTGCCGCCGTCCTCGAACCGGGCCTGCACGGACCGTTCGCGCGCAGGACCGGGCGGGATGTTCCATAGGTTGTTGCCGCCCGACGCGGTGGGGCCGCTGGTGCCGCAGTACCCCTTGTCGGCGAGAACGACCCGGGCGCCCGCCCGGGCCGCCGACAGTGCCGCCCACGTTCCGGCGGGGCCGCCGCCGAGGACGAGGACGTCGGCGACGATCTCGAGGTCGCTCACGAAGCGAACTGAATGGCCGAGGCAACGACAGCCGCTCCGGTGCGTTCGGTCAGCGGGCGGCGGCGGAACAGGCGGTCGAGCAGAATCATCGTTACCCCCGGTCGGAGCGGTATGGATACCGTTCGATCGTCGGCCGACCGGCTCGTCCGAACAAGGGTTCTCGTCAGCGTGCGCCGAATGCCGGCGGTCGTGCAGCAACGATCGAGCGAACCGTCCCGGACGCGTCGCTACCCGGATACGTGCGGCGGCGGGTGGCACCGCCCTCTATGGTGGACGCATTTGCACGCCGAGGACGGGTAACGCATGGACGACAGGACTGTAGCGGTCGGGGCACTCGCGATCGCCACCGTTTCGGCGGTCTCCGGGCTGATGATCGGTGCCGCAGGCGGCGCGTTCGGCAGTCGCGGGCCGGCGGTCGTGCCGCCGCCGTTGACGTCGGAGGGTCTGCAGGCCGCCGGTACATATCAGGCGGAGCCGGCCAAGACCACGTTTCAGGTGTTCGTCCCGCCGACGCCCACGTGGCAGATGGCCGAGCTCACCACGCCGCGGGCGGTCACGCTCACCACCGAACCGGCACCGGTCACCACCGCACCGCCGCCCACCCCCACGACGACGACCATCGCACCTCCGCCGCCCCCGCTCAGGACCACGATCGTGCCGCCCCCGATCGTCACCGTCGCCCCCGTCACGACACCGGTGACCCAGGCTCCCGTGATCACGACGACCGAAGAGACCATCGAGACGACCGAGGTGACCACGCCGCGGATCGCGGCCGCGCCGCCGGTCACGACGACCACGACGACCACGACGACGCGTCCGGTGATCACGATGCCGCCGATCACCACCCGGCCGCGAGGCTGGTAACCGCTCAGGTACGCCGGCGCCCGATCAGCTGTGCGACGGCCACACCGGCGCCCAGCACGGCGACCAGGGCGCTGAAGACGATCCCGGCGGTGCGCAGGTCGGTGAAGCGGGCCAGCACACCGACACCGACCGCGGGGACTGCCAGCATCACGTAGATCCCCGCGAAGAACGCCGACGACACCCCACCGCGGAATTGCTGTTCGACCCGTTCGACGGTGGTCGCGATCGACGCGTTGAGGCACAGTCCCCCGGCGACGCCGAGCACCACCGACGACGCGAGCAGCGGCAACAGGATCGTGTTCGCCAGCGCGAGGGCCAGTAGTGCCGCGGCGGGGATCAGGGCGAGGCACCCGACGAGCATGGCGGCGGACGTCGACATCCGGCGGGCCAGGAGTTGCCCGACCGCCATGAACAGGAACGTCAGGAACACGACGAGCCCGGCCATCGTGTGGCTCCTGGATCCGAGGTATTCCGTCAGGAACAGCGCCGACACGGCGGTGAGCACACCGGTCACCGCGAACGCCGTTCCGGCGGCGAGTACCGCGGTGACGAAGGCGCCGCGGATCGAGGCGGGAACCTGCAGTCGCCGGGGCCGGATCCGCCACGTCGGACGGATCGCCGGCGCGGGCGCGAAGAACCACAACGCGACTCCCGCGAGGACGGCGAGCACGAGATTCACCACGTAGGGGATGGTGAGCGGGCTCGAGGTGAGGTCGGCGAGGACGCCTGCGCTGAGCGTGCCCAATCCGAGACCGCCGGTGTTCACGGCGACCGCGAGCATTCCGCCGACGGCCTTGCGGTCGGGTGGGAACAGGTCGATCACCGCGGCGGTGCCGGTGCCGGTCATGAGGCCGGCGGACAGCCCGGAGATCACCCGGGCCACCACGAACACCGGAAGCGTCGACGGCAGCAGGAACAGCACGGCACTGACCGCGGCGAGGGCGACCGCGATGAAGAGCACCGGGCGGCGGCCGACGTCGTCGGACAGCCGCCCGAACAGGGCGAGCGCCGCCACGACGCCCACCGCGTACACGGCGAACAGGATCGTGACGGTGAGGGCGCTGAACGACAGCTCCTGCGCGTAGATGGAGTAGAGCGGGGTGGGCAGTGTCGTGCCCATCATCGTGACGAGGAACGCGAACGACGTGGCCCCGACCGCGAGGGCGGACGTCCGCCGGGTGCGCGTTCCGGACACTGCGGGCGAGGACGAAGGCATGGACCGAGCTTTTCGGAGATCGGGAGCGGTGACAAGCCCCGTGCCGGAGTCGGTAAGGTGGCTTCCCGCCGGATTGGGGGGTCCACTCCGGGACCAGGTGTCCAAGGGTCGGAGGTCGGGGATGAACGGCGGGGAGAATTTTCAGTCGGGCTCGTGGGATCACCACGCCATCGGGGCCGCGGTCGACGCCATCGACCCGGCCCGGTCGGGGGCGGTCGCCGCGGCCTGGGACGACCTCGGCCGGGCGTTCCGGGAGTCCGTCTCCGCGTTCGACGACGCGACCCGTGCCGCGGTCGGCAACGGCTGGCGCGGGCGGGCCGCGGACGCGGTGGTGTCGACCCTCGACGACTACGCCGCCCGGGCCGCACACGTGAGCGGGAGATTCGCCGAGGTCGGGAATGCGCTGCGGCAGGCGACCGCCGGCGCCGAAGCGGTGCGCGGCGCGGTCGGTCCGCCCCTCGACCCACCGGCCGACTGGACCCGGGTGCTGCCGGCGAACTGGACCGCGGGCGCCGAGGCCGACGCCGCGGAACAGGACGCGAAGTCGGCCATGCAGACGCTGTACGCGTCGGCGTACCGGGCCGCGGACGAACAACTGCCCGCCGACCCGTTCGCCGCGACACACCCTGCGACGACCGCGCAGCCGGTGGGATTCGATTTCGGGCCGAACGGGGTGCACGGCATTCCCAGTGATCAGCAGGTGGCCGAGCCCGCATCCGATTCCGTCCCGCACAACGAGCACCGGAAGAGCGGCGAGGTCCGTCCTCAGGACTCGCACGAGATCGCACCGGCGGCCCCCGCATCGATCGCGGGCGCGGCACTGGCCGGGGCCGTCGGCGGCGGGGTCGCGCAGTACGCGCACCACGTGGTGGCGTCGCACCGGGCCGCCACCCCCGCACGGCCGAGCCCGCCGGCACCGGCGCCCGAGCGGGAACCCGAGGAGGAATCCCCGACCTACCTCGAAAGCATCGACGAGGCCAGCGAACTCGTCGGGAAGCTGCCGCTCGTCACGCCCGCGGTGATCGGCGAATAGCCGTGGGGTACTGGGTGCTCGGCGGTCCGCAGTTCTCGGCGTTGTGGGCCCGCACCGGCCAGGACCGCATCCCATACCCGTTCGCGGTCACGAGCGAGCTGGCCACCGCCGACGAGTACGACGTCGCGCAGCGCCGGATCCGCGCCGACTTCGCCGGTCCCGAGCACGATCCGCTCGAAGCGGCGTTGCTGGTTCTCGCCGAACCCGACCTCCGTATCGAGATCGCCGGGTCGATCGGTACCGAGGCGACACCGGTCCGCATGGTGGGTGCGCTGTCGCGCGGGCACGCGGTCGCGGCCGTGCAGCATCCTGGTTCCGAGGTGGTGATGCGCCGCTGCGAACCGTACGACCTCGGCCGGCAGCTCATCGCGCAACTTCCCGATACGGACGCGGGAGCCGCGGCGGGCGTCGTGGTCCCGGTCACATCCGACGGGAACGCACCGGCGGCGGCCCGCATCCTCGACCGGCCCGCGACGAGCCAGGGGGTCGTCACCGTCGTCCGGGGGTCGCGACATTCGCCGCGGCCCGTCGGTGGTCTCGCGTGGCGTGACATCGACGGCGACGGCCGGTATCTGGTGTGGGGCGATGCGTCCGTCGCGGTGACACCGGGCACGTCGTGGGACCTCCTCGACGCCGTCACCCGGCTGACCGGACGGATCGCCGCCGGTCACCCCGTCTGACGCCGCCGCACCCTCCTGCGCTGCGGTACGGGCGATCGCCGCTACCGTATAGACCGGAAGAACGTGACTCGTGGCCGACCCGGACGGAGCAGACATGCAGGACTTCGATCTGGATTCGAGCGTGAACCGCGACTGGGCCGAGTTCCAGCGGCGGCTCGCGGACTATCTGGCAGCGATGCAGAACGAGGACCTTCTGGTGCTCGAATCGGGGTTCGAGGAACTCGACGAATCCCGGGGGCTGATGCCGTGCATCCAGTTCGTCGTGTGGGACGGCGACACGGTGCGCTGCGAGATTCCGTCGAACCACTACCTGCACCCCGACCGGGCGCTGACCGATGCCGAGCAGACGTACCTCACCGAGCTGGGCTGGAACCGTCCGACCCGCGGTCCGGACGACGAACCCGACGACGGCTCCCCCGCGTTCTACGTCGACAAGAAACTGTCGTGGTCGGATCAGCTGGCTGCGATGGCGGTGGCCGCGTTCCGCGACGTCTGGGGCATCACGCATCCGGCGTTCCTGAGTACCGAAACGTCGAGCACCGACCCCGACGCCACGTTCGACCCGATAGCGGTGCGGCCGCAGCTGGTCGCGCAGCTCGACCCCGGCGCGGCCGTCGTCCCGCGCGACGCCGAGCATCTGCACGAGCTGATCACGCTCTCGCTCGTACCGATGCTGGGTCTGCTGCCCGAACGCGACCCGGATGGCGACGTCCCGATCCGGATGGGCAACACCATTCTGTTCGTCGGTCCGCTCGCCGACTCCGTCGACGTGCAACTGTTCGCGCCCCTCGTCCACGACATCAGCGACCGCACCCGGGCCGCCGAGGTCACCGCCGACCTCAACCGCACGTGGTCGCGGATCAAGTTCGTGCTGGTGGACGATCGCCTGTCGGCGTTCCTCGAAGTGTCGGGCAACCCGTTCGTTCCGCAGCACCTCACGGACACCTGCAAGACGTTCGCCGAGTTCCTGCGCACCGTCGACGCCGACTTCGCGGCACGGTTCGGGGGCGAACTGTTCTTCACCCGCGAGTCCGCGCCCGACGAGGACCTCGAACCGGAACCCGGAGTTCGGACCGAGAGCCGGATGTCGTCGACGGACCTGCCCAAGGAACTGCTGACGCTGTTCCATCTCGATCCCGGACCAGCGGACGAGAGCGATCCCGCGGTCGTCGCCGACGTCTGCGGTCGCGACCGCGACCGGATCCTCGCGCTCCTCGACACCGGCACCGCCTGGGTCAGTCAGTTGCGCGACGCCGACGACGCGTCGGCGGACCACTGGGAGCGGGTCGTCGGCACCCTGCGGCACGCCCTCCGCACCGTCGTGCGGCCGCCGACCTCCGCACCCGACACGAAACCGCAGCCCGAGCAGATGGGACTGTTCACCAACCCCGAGGAGTAGGCGCTCCGCGCCCGTGCGCGGTCGACGAGTCCCTGGACTCGCGAACCACTCACAGGGGTAACGATCCTCGCAATCGTGACGAATAGGACTTCGGATGCTCCTTCGTTCGGGGTGAGCGCCTGCGACACGGGTGGGGCCAAGTGAGCGACGGGGTGGACAGGCGCAAGGACCGCTGGACGACGGGTCTCGTCGTGGTCTCGATCATGGCGTGCGGGGTGATCGTCGCGGGACAACTCGATTCGGGGCCCGGCACGGCGATACTCGCGGACGCTCCCGGGTTCCCGTCCTATGTCACCCCGCCGGTCGAGTATCCCGTCGACATCCCCGGTTGCGCGACGGTGGAACCGCCGTCGAAGGGAGTGACCTTCTCCGCGTTCGTCGGCGGCGAGCAGAGTTACGACAACCCGCGGTACCCGTGGTTCTCGGCGCTGAAGGCGTCGGCGATGACCGCCGCGGTGCACGACGCGCTGCCGGAGGCCGTGGCAATTCCCTTCGTCAGCCCCACCGAATCGCTGCTGTTCGAGCCGATTCCGGTGTACGACCAGCCGGAGGCGTCGGACGATTTCGGCGGCGTCACCAGCGCGCAGGGACCACTGCTCAGGGATTCGGTCCCCGGCTCGCTGTGGATGTCGGTCAGCAAGGCGGACCGGCCGATTCCGCCGTGTGTCGCCGGGGAACTCGACCGCCGCACGACGCTGCCCGACGGCACGGTGCTGGACGCGGACGACACGTGGACCGAGTACGACGGCCGCCGCACGCTGTCACGGAGCGTCGCCGGCTACTTCCCGGACGGCACGTGGATCCACGCGAACGCCACCGACGAGAACTTCGCCGAGTCCGACCCGGGCGCGAAGTACAGCGGGCAGATCCCCCTGACGATCGACGAACTCACCGCCGTCGTGTTGCGCCCCGAACTGCGGGTGAGCACACAGGTTCCGGCGGGTACCCCGCCTCCCCCGACGTCGTGTGGATCCGGGGGCGGCTCGGACGACGACGGACCGGCGCTGACCCGCGAGGACCTGGACCGCCTGAATGCCGTGCTCGATGCCGCCTGGCGCGATCGGGGCATCGCGCTGTCGCAACCGCTCGGATCGCTGCAACTGGCCGAGTACAGCGACAACGCGGTGTGCGAGAACGTCGACGTCACCACCCCGGGATCGGAGGGCACCCTGCGACTCTCGATCGAGGGCGGCTACACCGTTCCGGACGTGCCGGACAAGTACGACCCGTCCTACGACCCGATGGTCGCGGAGGCCACGCGGCTGCCCGACGGCTCGGTGCTGGAGCGGCGCGACGGGTACACGTCCGCAGCCGTCGAACCCGGAAACCCGGACGCCGCCGAGGCGGGCCGGTACGTGACGCTGACGCGGCCGTCGGGCACCCGGGTCTCCATCAGCTCGACCTCGACGCACCCGGCCACGCCGCTGCCCTACGAGCTTCTCGAATCCCTGGCCACGACACCCGGATTGGAGCTGTAGCCGACATGGGCGTCGACAAGAGCACCCGAAACCTCTGGGCCGCAGCGCTCGTGGCGGTCGTGACTGTGGCCGGCGCCGTCGTCACCGTGGTCGCGCACGAACCGGAGCATCCGGAGGTGAACATCCCCGGACTGACCGGCTTCGTAGGCGCCGACGCCCCGGAGGCGTCGCCCGGCGCACCGCGCGCGGAGTGGTCGCTGGACGCGGCCGCGACGTACGACCGGCAGTTCGCCGTCTTCCGCAACCCGGTGCACGGCAGCGGATTCGATTCGGGTGAACCGGGTTTCGTCGACGCCGGACCGGTCCTGGTCACCATGGTCGGGCTGGTGAATCAGCAGACGTCGGGACTGGATGAGACCAGGCTGGTCGGGGTGGACGCCGGCACCGGAACGGTGCGCTGGGAGGCACCGGTCGAGCCCCTGGGCGGGTGCGCCGACACCCTCGCCGCCGGGCGGATGATCTGCTACACGACCCCGTTCGAGGACTCCCCTGCCCTTCTCACCGTCGACACCCAGACCGGATCCGTGACCCGCACGCCGACCGACTGGACGATCCTCGCGCTGACGGTCGCCGACGACTGGGTGTACGTCATGGAAGGCGACCCGGAATCCGACGACATCCGGGTGCACAGCGGCATCCCCACCGATCCCGACAGCCGCTGGTCGCAGCGATTCGATCTCGGGTCCGCGTGGGAGGACGCGTTCGGCCACCTCATGAGCACCGACCACGGTCAGGGGGTGCTCGAACTCGGCGGCGAGGCGGCGGGGTTCGATCTCGCGACCGGACGTCCGACGTTCACCCGCACACTGCCCGATTGCACGCAGTCCGCCCGGGCCACCGAGGGCGGGGTGGTCGTCCGCGTCCACAGCGACTGCAATCTCAGCGCGGTGCTCGGTTCGGAGGCCGTCGATCGCACCGGACGCGTCCTCGCGACGTCGGACGTGGCCGCCGTGCACGCCCTGGACATCGACCGCCCCGCCGACACCACGATTCCGGTGCTGCTCGGCGACGGCGCCTACGACCGCGGGACGGGCGAACTGCGATGGACGAGCCCCGATCTCGTGTCGACGCCGCACGTCAACACGCCGGAGTCGTACGGCCCGAACGCGACGCAGGGCACCGCCTTCGCCGTCGTCGGGGACGTCGCGTTGCTGCGCGACATCGAAGGCAAGACGCAATCCGCCATCGACCTGAGGTCCGGGGAACGGTTGTGGCGCAGGCACTCCGACTCGTCCGGCACCGCGATCGCCGCGGAGGGCGATACCGCGGTCGTGCTCGAATCCGACATGCTGCGCGGCGAGAACGTGCGGTCGGGCGAGGAACTGTGGACGCTTCCGCTGCGGACCGTGATCGACGACGACGCGTGGGACAGCACACCCGTGGTCGCGGCGTCGGATGTCGGCCTGGTCTACCTGACGTCGGGGACGATGGTCGGGTTGGGTACGGCCGGGTGACGGACTACCCGGTGGACGCGTCCCGCGCACCGAGACGCCACAGCGACGTCACTTCCCGCTTGCGGGCGGCGTGCAGCGCGTCCGTGCGGTCGGCGACCTTGCCGTGCCGGGGCGCGACGTCCCGCCGCCCGAGGACGGTGAGGCCCGCGTCGTCGATCAGGGTCAGTAATTCCTCGCGGGTCCGGAGGCCGAGGTGCTCGGCGATGTCGGACAGGACGAGCCACCCCTCTCCCCCGGGCTCGAGATGCTCGGCGAGGCCGGCGAGGAATCCGCGGAGCATCCGGCTGTCCGGGTCGTAGATCGCGTACTCGATCGGCGACGTGGGGCGGGCGGGGATCCACGGCGGGTTGCACACCACCAGCGGCGCTCTCCCCTCGGGGAACAGATCGGTCTCCACCACCTGCACGCGGTCGGAGTAGCCGAGCCGGTCCAGATTCGCCCGGGCGCACGCCAGTGCGTTCGCGTCGAGTTCGGTCGCGATCACCTTCTCGACGCCGCGGTGCGCGAGGACCGCGGCCAGCACCCCGGTGCCGGTGCCGACGTCGAACGCCGTCGCGAGCGACGGCAGCGGGGTGTCGGCGACGAGGTCGACGTATTCGCCGCGAATCGGTGAGAACACGCCGTAGCCGGGGTGGATACGCGCACCGAGCGCGGGGATCTCGACGCCCTTCTTCTGCCACTCGTGGGCGCCGATCGCGCCCAGCAGATCACGCAGGCTGGCAACGGTGGGCTGATCCGTCGCTCCGAACGCGTCGCGCACGGCCTGCCGGACGTCGGGGGCGCGGCGCAGCGGGACGGTCTGGTCGGCGTCGAACGGCACCAGCAGCATCCCGAGGATGTTCGCCCGCCGCGACTGCGTCTGCCGGTGCAGGTGGAACGCGGTCGCGGGGTCGGTCGACGTCCTGCGGGCCTTCCGGTCCGTGCGCGCGGCGACGGCGGTACCGAGTTGGCGGGCGTTGTGGAAATCTCCCCGCCACAGCAGCGCTGTCCCCTCACACGCCAGGCGGTACGCCTCGTCGGCGGTCATCGAGTCGTCGGCCACCCGGACCTTCTTCGGCGGCGTCGCTCCGCTGGTGGACCGCCACACCGCCGAATGCTCGATGCCGTCCTCGGTCCAGCGGACGAACTCGTTTTCCATCGCACCACCATAGGCGCTTCGCGCCCGTGCGCCTTTTTGGTAGCCGGAACTGCCAGAAAGGCGCACGGGCGGCGGAGCCGCCTACCGGGCTGCGGCGATCCGGGCCTCGGCGACGGCGTCGGCTGCGGCGCCGGCGAGGATGCCGTCCCGCTTCGCGACGTCGAGGATCTGCACGACGGTGGCGAAGATCTTCTCGACCTGTGCGCGGACGTCGGCGGCGGAGGTGCCGAGTCGTTCTCCCGCGACCTGGATGAGTCCGCCGCCGTTGGCGACGTAATCGGGGACCCAGGTGATGCCGCGTTCGCCGAGGTCGTGCTCGACCGCGGGGTGGGCGAGCTGGTTGTTCGCGGCCCCGCAGATGATGTCGGCGGTGATCGCGGCGACGGATTCGTCGGTGAGGGTGGCGCCCATCGCGCAGGGCGCGTAGACGTCGAGTTCCCGGTCGATGACGGTGGATGCGATCGCGACCTCGGGGAAGTCGCGGGCCACCCGGTCGAGGGCGGCGGTGTTGACGTCGGTGGCGACCACCGACGCGCCGTCGGCGAGCAGCAGCTTGATCAGCTGGTAGCCGACCTTGCCGGTGCCCTCGACGCCGACGGTGCGGCCGGCGAGGCTCGGAGTTCCCCATCTGGCCTGTGCGGCGGCGCGCATGCCCTGGAAGACGCCGAGCGCGGTCATCGGGGCGCTGTCGCCGGACCCTCCCGCGGCCGTGTTGCGTCCGACGACGTAGTCGGTGGCGCGGCCCATCACATCGAGGTCGTCGGAGTTGGTGCCCACGTCACCGGCGGTGATGTACCGGCCGCCGAGGGTCTGGACGAAGCGGGCGTACGCCTCGAGCAGCGCCTCCGACTTTCCGGTGGCGGGGTCGCCGATGATGACGGCCTTGCCGCCGCCGAGGTCGACTCCGGCGATCGCGGACTTGTAGGTCATGCCGCGGGACAGGCGCAGCACGTCCTTGAGGGCGGCGGCCTCGTCGGTGTACGGGTAGAAGCGGGTGCCGCCGAGCGCCGGGCCGAGGGTGGTGTCGTGGATCGCGACGATCGCCTTGAGTCCGGTGGCGGGGTCCTGGAAGAACGTCACCTGCTCGTGGGCGGTGTCGGTGGGGAAATCGGTGCGCTCGAACACTCCGGCGTTGTCGGGCAGTGCGGTGTCGTGACGTTCCGCGGTGAGACTCATGTCTTCTCAGGACCTTTCCGGAGTGGTGGCGATGGTGATGGTGGAGGTGTCGACGCCGAGTTCGGCGAGACGCTGGAGGTAGACGGTGACGTTGCGCAGCTTCACGTCCTCGTAGCCCCGGACGAGGTCGGGAGCGTCGGCGATCAGCGTGGCGGTGTCGTAGGTGTCGGCGGTCAGGCCGGCGACGAGGCCGGCGACCGTGGTCTCGTAGTGCGCGAGCAGTTGACGCTCGAGACGACGGACCTTGGCGTAACCGAAGGGGTCGAACGCGGTGCCGCGCAGGAACTTCGCCTTGGCGAGGGTCTTGAGCGCGACGTGCGAGCGGGGACCGAAGCCGATCTTGCTCTTGCGGCCCATGGCCTTGAGGACGGGCGGGTGCAGCTTGTAGGTGAGCTTGCCGGCGCCGGGGACCTCGCCGGCGGCGGCGTCGAGGAAGGCCTGGTCGGTGAGCATCCGGGCCACTTCGTACTCGTCCTTGTAGGCGGTGAGCTTGTGCAGTCCGGCGGCGACGGCCTCGCTGAACTCGGTCCGGGCACCCAGTGCGCGCTCGGCGTCCCACGCCTGCTGCACGAGGGTGATGTAGCGGGCGGCGACGCGGTCACCCTGGAAGGCAACGAGATTCGCGGCGCGGCGTTCGGTGAGCTCGAGCGTCGCACCACCCAGGGTGGATCCGGCGAACAGGTGAGTCGGGACGACGGTGTCGCTGCGCTGCGGCACGGCGGCCGAGCTGGTGGCGGCGAGGAAGGCCTCCCGGTCGGCGACGGCGACGCGACCCCAGTGGAATGCGGCCTTGTTGGACTCGACGGCGACCCCGTTGATCTCGAGGGCCTCCTCGATGAACCGGGCGGGGACGGGCAGTCCGCCGGCCTGGTAGGCGGCGCCGACCAGCAGGAAGTTGGCGGCGGCGGTGCTGCCGAACAGTGCGGTGGCGGCGGCGAGTCCGTCGATCGCGGTGAGTTCGCGGGCCGAGACGTCGAGACGCTCGAGCAGCTTGTCCTCGTCGGGGTAGCGGACGGCGGGGTCGTAGACCATGTCGCCGGTGGGGGTCTGGCTGGTCGACGCGACGGTGATGGTGCGGTCGGAGCTGCCGAAGCCGGCGTACTTGGCGTCGGCCGCGGTCAGCAGGTCGAACGCGAGGACGCAGTCGGCGGTCGCGGGGCTGATCCGGTTGGACGGCGCCGAGCTTCCCGACCGTGTCTTCTGATCACTGAGCCGCAGGTGCGAGGTGACGGGTCCGGCCTTCTGGCTGAGACCGGTCTGGTCGAGTCCCTCGACGTGCAGTCCGGCGCGCAGCGCGGCCATGCCGAGCACCTGGTTGACGGTGACGATGCCGGTACCACCGACGCCGGCCATGAACAGGTTGTGCGTTCCGGTCCACACGGCGGGATCGGGGTCGCCGATCTCCGGCGGAACGGGGATCTCGCGCAGCGTCTTCGGTGCGCCTTCCTCGGGCAGCTCGACCGTCACGAACGACGGGCAGTCACCCTCGAGGCAGGAGTAGTCGGTGTTGCAGCTGGTCTGGTCGATCTTGGTCTTGCGGCCGAACTCGGTGTCGACGGGCTGCACCGACAGGCAGTTGGACTTGACGCCGCAGTCGCCGCAGCCCTCGCAGACGGCCTCGTTGATGACGACGCGGGTGCGGCGGGCGGGGAGCTTGCCGCGCTTGCGCTTGCGTCGGGCCTCGGCGGCGCACTGCTGGTCGAAGATCAGCACGGTGACGCCCTCGATGTCTCGGAGGACGCGCTGCGCCTCGTCGAGCCGGGTGCGGTCCCACAGCAGGGTGTTGGCGGCGAAGTGGGCGCCCTTGTGCCGCTTGGGGTCCTCGGCGCAGACGATGATCTGCTTGACGCCCTCGGACGCCAGCTTGTGGGTCAGCTGCGGCACGGTCAGCCCGGCCTCGGCGTCCTGCGCGCCGGTCATCGCGACGGCGGAGTTGTAGAGCACCTTGTAGGTGATGTTGACTCCGGCGGCGACGCACGCCTGCACGGCGAGCTGGCCGGAGTGGAAGTAGGTGCCGTCGCCGACGTTCTGGAACATGTGCTTGACGTCGCTGAACGGGGCCTGCCCGATCCACTGTGCGCCCTCGCCGCCCATCTGGGTGAGCATCGTGACGGCGCTGTCGGTGCGGCCGGACATCGTGACCAGCGTGTGGCAGCCGATGCCGCCGCCCGCGATCGATCCCTCGGGCACCGCGGTGGAGCGGTTGTGCGGGCAGCCGGAGCAGAAGTACGGGGTGCGCGACGTCGGGAGGACGGTCAGCTCGAGGCGCGGCGGCGGGGCCGGTGTCAGCGCGACCCGATCCTTCAGGACGCGGCGCAGCGGTCCGGTGAGACGCGCGGCGGTCAGTTCACCGTCGACGGGGATCAGGTTCTTGCCCTGCGCGTTCTTCTTCCCCAGCACGGCGGGTGCGCTGGTGCCGCCGTAGAGGATGTCCTTGAGCTGGGACTCGACGAACGGCATCTTCTCCTCGACGACGAGGACCTGCTCGACGCCGTCGGCGAGTTCGCGAACCTGGTCGGCACCCAGCGGGTACGGCATGCCGACGCGGAGGATGCGGATGCCGGCGTCCTCGAGCTGGGAGTCGCCGAGTCCGAGGTCGAGCAGGGCCTGGCGCAGGGAGTCGTAGGCGGTGCCGACGGCGGCGATGCCCAGCCACGCGTTGCGCGGGTTGACCTCGATCTTGTCGATCTCGTTGGCGGCGTTGAACGCCTCGACCATCGCCCAGCGCGGCCCGTACAGGTCGGCCTCGGCGTAGACGCTGTCGGGCGGGGACGCGAGCACGCGCTGCCGGTACGACCACGGCTTGCCGTTCCACTCGATCTCGGGGAGCACGATGTCGAGGTCGGCGAAGTCGCGGTCGAGAGTCCACAGTCCGTCGGCCACGTCGGCGACGATCTTCATGCCCGACCAGCAGCCGGAGATCCGGGACAGCGCCACCCCGTACAGGCCGAAGGTGATGACCTCCTCGGCGTTGCGCGGGAAGAACACCGGCATGCCCATCGCGGCCATGGACCGCTCGCTGGCGCACGGGATGGTGGAGGACTTGGCGTTGGGGTCGTCGCCGACGAGGACGAGGACGCCGCCGCGGGCGTTCGCGCCGTACATCGCGGCGTGCCGGATGGAGTCGCTGGCGCGGTCGAGTCCGGGACCCTTGCCGTACCAGACGCCGACGACGCCGTCGTGGGTGCGCTCGCCCTGCGGGAGGTCTACCTGGCTGCCCCAGACGGACGTCGCGGCGAGTTCCTCGTTCATGCCGGGCACGAACTTGACGTCGTGGTCAGTGCTCAACGTGGGGATGGCGGCGATGGTGCGGTCGAGGCCGGCGAGGGGGCTGCCCTGGTAGCCGGAGACGAACGTCGCGACGTTCAGACCGGCGCGGCGGTCGCGTTCGTGCTGCTCCACCAACTGGCGGGCGATGGCCTGGACACCGGTCATCAACACCGGGCCCGAATCGGCCCGGTATCGGTCGGCGAGATCAAAGGATGCTGCACTGGTACGAGCGTCGTCTAGCTGAGTCATTGCGATTCCCGATCCGTCGCGTTGAGCATTTCGTGAGCTTGATCCTGTATCTGCTCTATGATTTGGTCAACGCAAATCGGATGAACTGATCAGTTCACGCAATCGGTGACGGTCGTCACTTCCCGGAGGTGCCCAAAGTGCTCAGCATCGACAAGCTCGACGTGCAGTTGCTCGGACTGCTCGGCAAGGACTCACGCATGAGCGTGGCCGAACTCGCCAACTCGCTGGGCGTCGCCCGCAACACCGTGCAGTCCCGGATGAAGCGGATGGAGACCAGCGGACTGCTCACCGGTTTCCGCCCCAACCTCGACCTCGCCGAGGTCGGGATTCCCATCCAGGCGTTCGTGGGGCTGGAACTCGAGCAGGGCAAGCTGACCGCCGTCGGCAACCGTCTCGTCGACCTGCCCGAGGTCATCGAGATCCACGCGACCACCGGTCGCGAAGACCTGCTGGTGCGGGTGGCGACGTCCACGCACGCGGAACTGCAGAAGTTGCTCGAGAAGATCGCGAACCTGCCCGGCATCACGCACTCGACCACCACGATCGCGTTGACCAGCCCGCTGCCGTACCGCATTCAGCCGCTGCTCGAGCACCTCACCGACGACTCGGGGTGGGGTCGGTCGACGGCACTGCCCCGTTCACAGCGCTGACACCGGTGCAGTAGTTTCAGACCATGAGTGAGAGTCAGGGACGGATCGCGTTCATCCAGGCCACATGGCACCGCAACATCGTCGACCGCGCGCGCGAGGGATTCACCGACGAGGTGACCACGCTGGGGTATTCCAAGGACGAACTGGACTTCTTCGAGGTTCCGGGCGCGTTCGAGATCCCGCTGCACGCACGCCGGCTCGCGCTCACCGGACGCTACGACGCCGTCGTCGCCGCGGCACTCGTCGTGGACGGTGGCATCTACCGGCACGAGTTCGTCGCGACCGCGGTCATCGACGGCCTCATGCGCGTGCAACTCGACACGGACGTGCCGGTCTTCTCGGTTGTACTGACGCCGCACCACTTCCACGAGCACGAAGAACACCTCACGTACTTCCGTGAGCACTTCGTCAAGAAGGGCGCCGAGGCCGCGCGGGCCTGCGTCGCCACCGTCACGTCGCTGAAGTCGCTGCCGACCGCGAACTGAGCTTCGCCTCCTCCGAACCCACTACGAGAAACCGCCGCCGGTACGTACCGGCGGCGGTTTCTCGTAGTGCGGGGGTGGGTGCCGCTAGACGGCGACGAAATGCGACAGAATCGCCTGCACCTCGTAGATGTCCACGGACTTAGAGAACTGCTTCTGCAGCGGCACCGGATTCCCGGAGATCCAGATCTTCAGTTCGGCGTCGAGATCGAAATTGCCGGCAGTCTCCACCGCGAAATGCGTGATCGATTTGTAGAGCACGCTGTGGTATTCGATCTTCTTGCCGGTGAATCCCTGCTTGTCGACGAGGATGAGTCGTCGGTTGGTGAACAGGAAAGCGTCGCGAACCAGCAGATACGCGGCGTGGATCTGCTCACCGTTCCCGAGGAGTCGCGAGTACTCCGCCTGCGCAGCCGCCGGGTCGATCTTTCCCGCATTACCTATGAGGCCGTTCATCAAGCCCATATTTCATCTCCGCGATTCCACTCGATTGCCGACAGTCACGCTGGCTGTCGTCGGCACGAGCGACATCGTTACGGGTTCGAACTATCGGTCCTTCGCATGCCGCCGCTGGATGAAGAGGAGCCAGAAGACCGGTGCGCCGACGACGGCGAGAATGGTCGCGAAGACGCGCAGCCCCACGTTCCCTTCGCCGAAGGGGGCGATCATGAGAACGATCGTGCAGACGACGGCGCCGAGGAGTTGCCAGTGGGCGCCGAAGAAGCCGGCGACCATCGCCCAGGCGTTGCGGGCGACGATGCGCGCCGGCGACTCGGGCTCCGGTGGGGGCGGCGGGGACGGGGCCACCGCAACCGTCGAGTTACGCGCGGCCGCCACCAGTTTCGGGGCGTGCGCGCCGACGGGCGGGGTTTCGCCGTCGGGCTCGCACCGGAACAGGGCGATGCCCACCGTGTCCGCGTAGTCGACGGCGTCGTCGGTGTATCCGGGGCCGGAGAAGTACAGGAGTTTGCGGGCGTGACTGGTTCCGCGGGTGTCGTAGAGGTTCGCGAGGTCCGCCTTGCCTGCGCTGCCGCCCCGCCACTTCACCTGCGCGTACGCGCGCGACGAGTACACGTCGATGCCGCCGTCCGCGCCTCCGAGTAGCGCTGTGGCGTCGCCGTACCCGAGCTTCTGCATCTGCTCGGCGGCGTTGATTTCAGCTTCGGCCGCCGTGCGTATGCGTGCCATGCCTCACTCCCCCAGATCGAACTAATCTTTCCCTTCGAAGGTACCCGCAGATCCGGCCAAACCAGCTATCCGCCGGTGAACGTCACACCGGCGGCATCGAATTGCAACACACTGCAACTCTTCCCGCTCCCCGCCGGCGGCCGTACGGTTACCCGAATCAGCACGTTCACAACGCAGTGAGGGCGGATTCATGAGGGCAGCACGCTTCCACGGACGACGCGACATCCGGATCGACGACATCCCCGAGCCGGAACTGCGGCCGGGCGCGGTGAAACTCCGGGTCGCGTGGTGCGGCATCTGCGGCACCGACCTCCACGAGTACCTCGAGGGCCCGATCTTCATCTCCCCGCCCGGACATCCCCATCCGCTGTCGCACGAGAACGCGCCGGTGACGATGGGCCACGAGTTCTCCGGGACTGTCGAGGAGGTCGGTGAGGGCGTCACCGACGTCGCCGTGGGCGACAACGTGGTGGTGGAGCCGTACTTCGTGTGCAACGAGTGCGCGTCCTGCACGGCAGGCAACTATCACCTGTGTACGAAGATGGGCTTCATCGGATTGGCCGGTGGCGGAGGTGGACTCAGCGAGAAGGTGGTGGTCGACCGCCGGTGGGTGCACAAGATCGGCGACATCCCCCTCGACGAGGCGGCCCTGATCGAACCGCTCAGCGTCGCGCATCACGCGGTCGTCCGCAGCGGCGCCAAGGCCGGCGACGTCGCGCTCGTCGGCGGCGCCGGGCCGATCGGGCTCCTCGTCGCCGCGGTCCTGAAGGGTCTCGGTGTCACCACGATCGTCACCGAACTCAGCGACGCCCGGAAGGAGAAGGCACTGTCGAGCGGGGTCGCTCACCACGTCATCGACCCGTCGTCGGAGGACGTTAAGGCCCGGGTGCTCGAGCTGACCGACGGTGTCGGCGCCGACCTCGGGTTCGAGTGCGCCGGGGTCAACGCCGTCCTCGACACCATCCTGGACGCCGTCCGGCCCGCGGCGGTCGTGGTGAACGTGTCGATCTGGGGAAAGCCGGCGACGGTCGACATGCAGAAGCTCGTCCTCCAGGAGATCGACCTGCGCGGCACCATCGCCTACGTCCGCGATCACGAGGCGGTGATCGAGATGCTGCGCAGCGGGGTGATCGACCTGGCCCCGTTCATCACCGGCCGGATCGAGCTCGACCACCTGGTGTCCGAGGGCCTCACGACGTTGATCGAGCACAACGACACGGCAGTGAAGATCCTGGTACGGGCCTGACCTGCAGGGGCCCGGAAACCCGAATTCGCGATCCACCGCAGTTGCTGACAGGTAGCTGTCTCGGCGTGCACCGCATCACATCAGGGTCCCGCCAAGTTGCGGCGTCTCGGATTCGCGGGTGTACTCATGGGTAACCTGTCCGGCTCGGCATATCGCGAAGGTGCACAGATGACGGATGAACGGCCCGGCAAGAAGCAGTCCCCAGCGAAGAAGGCGCCGCGACCGAGCCCGAAGGAGGGGACCCGGGACGTCTCCAAGACCGACCTCGCGGCCGTCCTCGACGCGCTCACCGCGACGAACGAGAAGAACTTCGACTTCTGACCCCGCGCCTCAGCCCCGTTCCCGGTGCGGCACGAACTCGAACGTCAGGCACGCGAACGCGACGGGCAGCAGGTAGCGGAACCGCAGGAGCACGTAACGCCGGTTCCCCGTCGAATGGAACTTGCCGAGGTAGCGGTACAGCGACTCGAGCGAGATCAGCACGTCGCCGAGGTGCAGGACCCGGCGGAAGAGTCGCGCCCCCGCACCGGGCGCGCGGGGGTCGAGGAGTTCGGGAAACGCCGCGAACGACAGCGAGACGTATCGCGCACCGGTCTGCTCGGCGTAGCGGATGACGTCGACGGACATGCGTTCGTCGGTGCCGTTCGGTGCGTCGTGGCCGCGCCACGGCACGTCGAGGCTCAGTTCCCGCGCCGAATCGGCGGTCCCGTACCGCTGGAAGGCGACTGCACGCCCGGACGTATCGCGTGCGACGACGAGGAGAAGGCCGGGGAGCGTCCCGTCCAGCAGGTGGTCGAGGATCATCGAGAACCCGCGGCGCTGATGCCCGGCGCGGGCGTCGTCGACGATGTCCGTCAACTCGCGCCGTGTCGGTTCGTCCAAGGCGGCCTCCGGGACGATCTCGGTGGTGATCCCGGCGTTGTGGGTGCGCTGCACGGCCTGCCGCAGGTTGCGGAACTTCCTGCCCTCCATTGTGAAGTGCCCGACGTCGATCACCACGTCGCGTCCGATCGGCACCGCTCGCAACGACTGTCGGGTGTCGCTGCCGGTCTCCCACAATCTGCCGGCGCGCTCCCCCGCGCCGAGCACCGCGACGCGCCAGCCGCGTTCGGCGGCGAACTCGGAGAACTCGTCGAGGAGCGCGCCGAATTCGACCGGGTCGCCGAGCGGGTCGCCGGACACCACCGCGATCCCGGACCGCGTCCGGTACGCGATCGCCGCGGTGCCCGACGCGTTGAAGTAGTACGACTTCGCCGAATTGAGGGCGAACGGCGACAGCGGGTCGTCCGTGGTCCGCTGGATCAGCGCGGAGATGCGGGCGCGGTCCTCGGGTTGCGGCACACTGCGCACCGGCAGCATCAGGACGGGCCCGGTCGCCACCAGGAGGACGAACCCCGGCGCCGGATGGGCGCTCGTGTAGGCGACATCGGCGGCGGCCACGAACAACACCGCCGCGACCACATGCGTCACGGTGACGGGCCGCCGCAGGTGCAGCCCCCGGGCCACCAGCAGGACGGCGAGGCCGGCCGCGACCATCGACATGCGGACGGGCCCCGACCGCGCGGCCATCCACAGGAGCACGAGACCGACCACGACAGTCGCGCCGACGAGCGCCGCCCTCGCCGCGGGCGATTCGGGCCGGTATACCCGCAGCCCGGGCACGGTCGTCGGAGTCGGCTTCGAATTCTGCACGCGCACCCCCGCACCAGGTGACGACTGTTCCCGTTACTCCAATCTAGCGGCTCCGCCGCCCGTGAGTGGTCAAGGAGTCCAGGGACTCGTTACGCACTCACGGGCGCAGCCTGCTCGGCCCGACGGCGGTGAGGGTGCCCGGGGCTCGCCCCTTCCCCCAGCCGAGTTTCTCGCGGTATCGGCCGATGTGCTCGTGGGGGATGTCCTGCCCGTCGGTGAGGGGTGTGGACTGCGGGTCCACGTAGAGCGCGTCGACGGGGCAGTACGCCTCACACATGAAGCACGTCTGGCAGTCCGACTGCCGCGCGATCACGGGGATCCCGGTGTCGGTGCGGTCGAACACGTTGGTGGGGCACGCGTCGACGCACTTGTCGCAGCCGATGCACGCGTCGGCCAGCAGCAGTTCGATCACGAGGCCACTCGCAACAGGCCGCTGTGCGTCTCACCGGTCGCGGTCCAGACGTCGTCGAGACCACCAGTGAGGATGTGGTGGTGCTGCGCGGGGTCGAGGTCGGGGTAGTCGGCGCGCTTGCTCATTCCGCGGGTTTCCGTCCGCGCCAGCGTCGAGTGGTACATCCACCGGCCCACCGCGGTGATCGCGGCGGCCTGACGGGCCCGAACCCGCTCGTCCCCGGAGCCGCCGCCGAGGCCCAGCGACAACGCCGTCCACAGCGACTCCAGTTCGTCGAGCGCCTCCTGCACCCGGGCCCCGTCCCGCAGGTAGTTCTTCTCGTACGGAATCAGTTCCGCCTGCGCGGCCGCGACGACGGTGGACGCCTCCAACCCCGACCGCTGGGTGGGCCGCAGACCTGCCCGGCCGGCGGGGCGGAGTTCACCTGCCCGCACACGACGTTCGGTTCGCGCGAAACGCGCGGCCCCGGTGCCCGCCCAGCTACCCGACGACATCGCCCACGCCGAGTTGTGGCTGCCGCCGCCGGTGAAGCCGCCGCAGATACGTTCCCGGGTCGCGGCGTCGCCCGCCGCGAACAGTCCCGGCACCGAGGTGGCGCACGTGTCGTCGACGACCTCGATGCCGCCGGTCCCGCGTACCGTGCCCTCGGCGAGCATGCCGACCTCGAAGCGGTCGGTGAACGGGTTGATGCCGCGACGGTCGAATTGCAGGAAGAAGTTGGGCTGGCCGAGCCGCATCTGACGCTGCACCTCGTCGTCGGCGCGGTCGAGTTGCGCGAACACCGGCTCGGACAGCAGCGTTTTCGCGATCACCGACCGTCCCTTGGTGGAGCCGGCGCCCTCGAGGACGCTTCCGTCTGCGTGGAAGAACGTGGCGTAGCCGTAGTAGGCGGTCTTCGTGATGGTGGAGTTGGCCGGGACGATCGCGTACGCGTTGGAGAACTCCATGCCGGAGAACGTGGCACCCACCTCGGCGGCCATCAGCGCGCCGTCGCCGGTGTCGACGTTCGTGCCCAGTGCGCGGGACAGGAATGCGCAGCCGCCGCTCGCGATCACGACGGCACCCGCCGTGATCCGGTAGTCGCGGTCCGCCTGGCGTCGATAGCCCGCCGCACCGCGCACCTGGCCGTCGGTGTCGACGAGCAGTTCGAGGGCCGGTGAGTGGTCGAGGATCCGGACGCCCGCCTTCTTGACCCATGCCCGCATCCGGCGCATGTATTCAGGCCCTTGGAGTCCGGTGCGGATCTGCCTGCCGGTGTCGGGGTCGACCGGGAACGGGTACCGGCCCTCCTCGGCGAGGAGGTTCATGTTCGCGTACGTCTGGTCGAGGACGCGGTCCATCCAGTGGTGGTCGGCGAGATGCCCGCCGAGCGTTTCGCGGCTGGCCTTGGCCTCCGCCCGCGCGGACGGGTCGGGGTCGACGTACCAGACGCCGGTGCCCGAAGGCGCGGTGGCGCCGCTGGTGCCGCAGTACCCCTTGTCGACGAGGACGACGTCCGCCCCGGATTGCCGTGCGCGCAGCGCGGCCCACGTCCCTGCGGGGCCGCCGCCGATGACGAGGACGTCGGTGCTCAGGTCGAGAAGTTCGGTCATGAAGGGCGCTCCTGTCGAGGCGGAACAACTGCCCTTCAACGCTTCCGCACATCGCACGTCCCCACCATCGTCAGAATCACCGTGAACCGAATCACCCGTGCGCCTTTCTGGTTGTCCCAGCTACCACAAAGGCGCACGGGCGCTACGCGCCCTTGCCGTAGTCGACGCTCAGCCAGTGCTCGGGCTGCATGCGGATGACGATCGCGTTGTCGTCGTACGCCTGCTCGACGAACCCGTCGACCTCCGCGGCGGGCAGGTAGCGGGCGGCGAGTCCGCGGACGATGTCCGCGGTGGGTGATTCGTCGAACTCCGCCGGACCTTCGACGCTTACGTACCGGTACGGCGGCTTCTCGTCCTGGGCGACGAGGCTGAAGCGGCCGGCGGCGCGGATCAGCCGCTCCTTCATCGACCCACGACCGGTCCACACGTAGGGTTGGCCGCCGGGTTCGTAGCCGTACCAGATAGGCACGGCGAGCGGTGCCCGCCCGTCGCGGTCGACGGCGATCACCCCCACGTGCAGGTCGGCGAGGAACTTCTCGCGCTGTTCGGGGGTCATCGACAACTGCGACATGTCAGTCTCCGCTCTCGTGTTCGGTTTTCGACGGTGGTGCGGGATCGAGCAGCTGGGCGAGATGCCTCGACGATCGGTCCGGGTCGAGTTGCCGCACCTGCATGTGGCAACTGAATCCGTCGGTCAGCACGACGGCCTCTGCGGGACTGTCGCGCAGCGCCGGGGCGAGGGCCTGTTCGGCCACCTGCATGCTGAGCTCGTAGTGGTCGGCCTCGAACCCGAAGTTTCCTGCGACGCCGCAGCATCCGGTGGCCTCGCGCACCCGCGGCACCCCGACCGCCTGCAGCGCCTTCCGCTGCACCGCCGCACCGAACACCGCGTATTCGTGGCAGTGGGTCTGCACGGTCACGTCGTCGGGCAGCGGCACGGTCGGGGTCCATCCGGCATCGGTGCGCTCGACGATCGCGCCGGCGAAGCTCCGGATCCGGGCGGCGACGCGACGTGCGGCGTCGGTGTGGACGAGTTCGGGCAGGTCCTTGCGGAACGCGGCGGCGCAACTGGGTTCGAGGACGACGATGGGACGGTCGGTGCCGTCGTCGAGGATCGCCGCGGCCCGCGCGAGTGTCTTCTTCGCCTGCTTCAGCTGTCCGGTGGAGATCCAGGTGAGCCCGCAGCAGACGTCGCTGCGGCACTGCGAGCTCAGGCCAGCCTCGGCGAGTACCCGGGACGCGGCGCCGACCACCTCGGGACGGAACCCGCGGGTGAACGTGTCGGCGAGCAGCACGACGTCCGCGGCGCCGTTCTCCGACGTCTCCCCGACCTCCCGACGGATCTGCTTGCGCGACGCGAACTCCGGCATCGTGCGGTGCGGGGTGAGACCGCCCAAACTGGCCGCGACCTTCGCGAGCCGGCCTGCCGTCAGCCGGTTCACCACGGGCGCGGACCGTTCCGCGACCTTCAGCCACACCGGCAGCCAGCCGAGCGAGTAGTGCGACAGCGGACGCCGCCGGCCGCGGTAGTGGTGGTCGAGGAATTCGGACTTGTAGGTGGCCATGTCGACGCCCACCGGGCAGTCGGTGGAGCACGCCTTGCAGGACAGGCAGAGGTCGAGCGATTCCTTGACGTCCTCGGACCGCCAGCCGTCGGCGACGGTCGGCGAGTTGCGGACCATCTCCTGCAGGGCGCGGGCACGACCGCGGGTGGAGTCCTTCTCGTCGCCGGTGGCCCGGAAGCTGGGGCACATCACGCCGCCCGTCGACGCCCGGCAGCGGCCCACACCGATGCACCCCTGGACGGCGTGGACGAACGGTGCGACCGGGACGTCGCTGGTGGGGGTGAGATCGAAGCTGGTCTGCCACGCCCGCGGGTTCACGCCGTCGAGGGCGAGGCTGCCCAGCAACGGTTCGGGGTCGACGATGCTGCCCGGATTCAGGACGGCCGCCGGGTCCCACAGCCGTTTGAACGTCGCGAACGCCGCCATCATGTTGGGGGTGTACATGATCGGCAGCAGCGCCGACCGTGCGCGACCGTCGCCGTGCTCGCCCGACATCGATCCCCCGAACCGCACGCACAGTTCGGCGGCGCGGTGGATGAACCGCGACATCACGTCCCGGCCCTCGTCGGTGCGCTGGTCGAAGTCGATGCGGATGTGCATGCAGCCGGCGCCGAAGTGCCCGTACATGACGCCGGTGAGGCCGAATTCGGCGAGCAGGGCCTTGATGTCGACGAGGTAGTCGGCCAGCTGGTCGGGTGCGACGGCGGAATCCTCCCAGCCCGTCCAGGATTCGCCGCCCTCGACGAGCCGGGCCGACAGACCGGCGCCGTCCTCGCGCACCCGCCACAGCGACGCGCGTTCCGCCGGGTCGCCGACCACCCGCGAGTCGACGAGCCGTCCGGCCGCCCGCAGCTTCGAGACCAGTTCGGCCCCGCGGAGCTTCACCTCGTCGAGGTCGTCGCCGTCCAGGTCGACGTACAGCCAGGCCTCGCCGTCGGGCAGCCCGACCACCGAGTCGGCGCCGCGCAGGTGCCGCATAGTGTCGACGATTGCCGAGTCGATGCCCTCGATCGCGGCGGGCGAGTAGTCGAGGATCAGCGCGTTGTCGCGGGCCGCATCCACCAGGTCGCGGTATCCCAGGCACAGCAGCATCGCCGCGGGCGGTACCGGCACCAGCGCGACGGTCGCGGCCACGATCACCGCGCACGTCCCCTCGCTTCCCACCAGGGCACGGGCCACATCGAAGCCGTTCTCGGGCAGCAGGTTCGCCAGATGAAATCCCGATACCTGACGCGGGATCCGACCGAGTTCGAGCCGGAAGTCGCCGAGGTGCTCCTGCGTCAGCGCGCCCAGTCCGGCGGCGATCCGCTCGGCCTCGCGCACCGCAGACTCGTCGTCCGGGTCGGTGGCCCGCAGCCCGTCGCGGGTCGCGGTCAGCCGGTGCCCATCCGCCGTCACCAGATCGAGCGCGACGACGTGATCGGACGTGCGGCCGTAGCGGACGGAGTGGTTGCCGCAGGCGTCGTTGCCGATCGCACCGCCGACGGTCGCGCGGGACTTGCTGGACGGGTCGGGCGCGAACGTGAGCGCGCCGTCGGTCGCCAGTTGCACCCGCTTCTGCAGGTCGGTGAGGACGATGCCGGGTTCGACGACGGCCGTGCGGGCGGTCGCGTCGACGGCCCGCACGCGGTTCATGTGCCGGGAGAAGTCGAGCACCACTCCCCTGCCGATCGCGTTGCCCGCGAGTGACGTGCCGCCGCCGCGACTGGTGATCGGAATGCCGCGGTCGGTGCAGGCCCGGACGATCGCCACCACGTCTCCGGCGCTGCGCGGGAAGGCCACGGCCAGCGGCGGCACCCGGTAATTGGAGGCGTCGAACGAATATTCGGCGCGCCGGCGCGATCCGATGTCGAGGTCGATGCCCTGCCCGGCGAGTTCGGCGTGCAGGTCGGCGGCGGCGTGGGTCAGCGCAGCCACGCGTTGCCCAGTCCCGTCTCGTCGGAGTCGGCTACCGGGATTCTCGTCAACGGGGCCATGGCTACATCGTCGAGCCGCCCCCGAGGATTGTCAACAATCCACTCGGTGAGCCGGTACGGTACGGAGGGGTGAGCGTCGTGAGAACGTCGTCGCCCGCGCAGCGACTGTCCGCTGTGCGGGTGGGCGCCGCCGCGTGGGTGCTGATCCCGCTGTATTTCGTCGCCGAGGCCGTGACCGCGCACGCCTGGCCGCAGCCGTACGTGGTGCGGACCAATTCGGTCAGCAACCTGGGTGTCACGGGCTGCGACGGTTCCGCGGCCCAGGCCGCCGCGGTCCGCCTCTGTTCGCCGCTGCACGCGGTGATCAACAGCGCCTTCGTGCTGACGGGGGTGCTCATCCTCGTCGGGGCGGTGTGCCTGCGGGAGTTTCTGCCACCGGGACGGCTCCGACTCGTCGTGCTGGCGCTGTTCGCCATGGCCGCCGTCAGTGCCGCCCTGACGGGTTTCATTCCGATCAACGTCGACGCGCACCTGCACCAGATCGTCGCGACCCCGACGTTCGTCGCGCGCAACGCCGCCATGATCGTCGTCGCGATCGGGCTCTACCCGCGGTGGCGGGCCTTCGCGGTGTGGACCGGTCTCTGCGGACTCCTCGGGGTTGTCGGCATGGTTGCGCTCCTGCTTCCGGGCACCCCGTTCGGCATCACCGAGCGCCTGGCCCTCTACCCCTTCACGGTGTGGGTCGCGACCGCCGGTGTCGCCGCGCTCCGCACCCGTGCGCCGTTCCGGTTGCCCTGACTACCAAAAAGGCGCACGGCGCGCCGAAGGTGCCACCATGGAGTGATGTCCACAGCTCTCACACATGCCGCCGCTGTCCAGCAGTTCGCGGAGAACGGCCGCATCTCGCTCGAACCCAACCACAAGCGCATCCGGGTGTTCTTCGGCGGTCGGGTAGTCGCCGACACCACCCGGTCGGTGTACCTGTTCGAGAAGGGACACCTGCCCGTCTACTACATTCCCCGCGACGACGTGGCGTTCGACCTCCTCGAGCCCGTCGACGCGACCACGACGTGCCCGTGGAAGGGCAAGGCGCGGTACTGGGATCTCGTCGTCGGCGACCGTCGCGCCGCACAGTCCGTGTGGGGTTACGACGCGAAGCTCGACGATTCCCTGGACCTCAGCCCGTACGTCGCGTTCTACTGGCACAAGATGGACGCCTGGTACGAGGAGGATCAGCAGGTGTTCGTCCACGCCCGCGACCCGTACGTCCGCGTCGACGTGCTGCCGTCGTCCCGGCACGTCGAGGTGTTCATCGACGACACCCTGGTCGCCGACACCGTGCGCCCGCGACTGCTGTTCGAGACGTCGCTGCCGGTGCGCTACTACATCCCCCGCCTCGACGTGCGCTCGGAGTTCTTCACCGCCTCCGACACGCGGACGTCCTGCCCGTACAAGGGGACGGCGTCGTATCTGTCGTTCACCGGGTCGGACGGCTCCGCGCCGGTCGACGATGCCGGCTGGTTCTACCCGTTCACCACCGCCGAGGCGTCGGGCATCGACGACCACGTGTCGTTCTACCCGGACCGCGTGAAGATCGTCGTCGACGGCACACCGCTGGAGAACTAGCGGGCCGGCAGCGGCGGCAATTCCAGATTGTCCCGGAACGTGCCGCCGACGTAGTCGGTGCCGACGATCCCACGGCGCCGCAGTTCCGGCAGAGCGTAGAAACGGCAGCCTGGCCGGCCCAGGGTTTGGATCAGCCGGATTCTGACCGCCCACCGGACGTTCCGGTTACCGTCGGGGTGTGCTGTTCTCGCAGATCGTCGCGACGTCCCGGGACGTGGGGGCCACCCGGTCGCGCAAGGTGAAGGTCGGGGCGCTGCGCGAGGTCCTTACCCGGCTGGAGCCGGCCGAGGTGGAACCGGTGGTGGCGTGGCTGTCCGGGGAGCTGCGGCAGGGCCGGATCGGAATCGGCTGGCGGACAGTCGCGGACATTCCCGCCGCCCCCGTCGACGTCCCCACCGTCACGGTGTCCGACGTCGACGGCACCATCTCCGCCGTCGCCGAGGTCTCCGGGTCCGGCTCGGCCGCACGCCGACGCGAGCTGCTCGCGGACCTGTTCGCCCGCACCACCGCCGACGAGCGGGACTTCCTGCTGCGGCTGCTCACCGGCGACCTGCGCCAGGGCGCGCTCGAGGGGGTGATGACGGACGCGATCGCCGCGGCCGCCGATCTCCCCGTCGAACCGGTGCGCCGGGCGTTCATGCTGTCGGGGCGCCTGCCCGCGACCGCGGTCGCGGCGTTCGACGGCGGCGTCGACGCGCTCACCGCGTTCCGGCTGGAGGTGGGCCGTCCGGTCCGGCCCATGCTCGCCTCCCCCGCCGAATCCCTCGCCGACGCGTGGTCCGAACTCGGCGGCGACGTCAGCGTCGAATACAAACTCGACGGGGCGCGGATCCAGGTGCACCGCAACGGCGACGAGGTGCGCATCTTCACCCGCACGTTGCGTGAGATCACCGGCAGCGTGCCGGAACTCGTCGCACTCGTCACCGGCCTGCCGTGCACGTCGGCGGTGTTCGACGGAGAGACGCTGGCGCTCACCGACAGTGGCCGCCCCCGGCCGTTCCAGGAGACGATGAGCCGCTTCGGCGCCGAGTCCGCCCGCGACCTGCTGCTGCATCCCTACTTCTTCGACTGCCTGCACCTCGACGGCATCGACCTCCTCGACGCACCACTGGAGGAGCGGCTGGATGCTCTCGAACGCGTCGCCCCGCAACACCGCATCCCCGGACTGATCCGCCCCGACAGCGAAGGCGCCGCAACCCATTTCGACGACGCCCTCGCCGCCGGGCACGAGGGGGTGATGGTCAAGTCGCTGACCGCGCCGTACGCGGCGGGACGACGCGGCCGCGCCTGGCAGAAGGTGAAACCGGAGCACACCCTCGACCTGGTGGTGCTCGGCGCCGAGTGGGGGTACGGGCGGCGCACCGGCTTCTTATCCAACCTGCACCTCGGCGCGCGCGACCCCGACGGCGGCGCACCGATCATGGTGGGCAAGACGTTCAAGGGCCTCACCGACGCCTTGCTGCAGTGGCAGACGGACGAATTCCCGCGCCACGAACGCAGCCGCGACGACCACACCGTGTACCTGCACCCCGACCTGGTCGTGGAGATCGAACTCGACGGCGTCCAGGTGAGCTCGCGTTACCCCGGCGGGCTCGCACTGCGATTCGCGCGGGTCCTGCGTTACCGCCCCGACAAGACGGCCGCCGACGCCGACACCATCGACGCCGTCCGGGCCCTGCTGCCGGGGTGAGTGCTCGTCGTGCGTGGCGCGCGCCGGGGCGGTAGCCTCCCCGGCAAACAAGTCGTCGTGCCGCGAGGGGGTCGACCAGTGACATTCGTTTCCCGCTTCATTCCGTCCCCAGTCGCACGCACCTTCGATCGAGCAACCGCCGCCGCCGAGCGACCCGTCCGCATCGCCGTGTGCACCGTCACCGTGCCGATCGAGGTGGCGAAGACGTCGTTTCACATCCTCCGGCTCACCGAGGAACTGATGGAGGAGGTCGTGTTCCTGCTGCGGACGATGCGGCCGGTGGTCGAGGCGGTGAGCACCACCCGGCAGTCGGAGAATGTCGACACGATGGTCCGGACGCTGGAACAGATCCAGCAGTCGGCCGACGCGATCGCCCGCACGCCGATCGGGGTGGTCCGCAGCGTGTTCGCGCCGGCCCGGCCGTCGCCCGACGAGGTCGACCATCACCCCACGATCATCGACGCCGAGCCGCCGACGCCTCCCGGTCTGGCAGTCCGGATCGCGTCGATCACCGTGACGGCACCGAGCATCACATTCGGGCGGCCGAACCGCTGACCCGGGCTACGCTCGTATGGTGTCCGAACACATCCTCGTCACCGGTGGATCGCGCGGCATCGGCGCCGCCGTGGTGCGTCTCGCCGTTCATCGCGGGTATCAGGTGACGTTCACGTTCCTGCACGACGAGGAGGCCGCGGAGCACCTGGTGCACCAGTGCGGCATCCGCGCCACCGCGGTGCGGGCCGACGTGCGCGATGCCGCGCTGGCTGCCGCGGTGGTGGGCGCGGCCGACGAGCGCGGGCAGCTGACCGCGGTGGTCAACAACGCGGGGACCACCGGGCCGCTCGGCACGTTCCTCGCCACCCCGGACGCGGCGCTGCGGGAGGTGTTCGACATCAACGTGTTCGGCATCCTGAACTACGCCCGCGCGGCCGCCGAGCACTGGATCCGGGAGGGCCGGCCCGGTGTCGTCGTCAACCTCAGCTCGGTGGCCGCCAGCACCGGGGCACCGGACGAATACGTCGGGTACGCCGCGTCGAAGGCCGCCGTCGACAGTGTGACGACGGGACTCGGGCGGGAGTGGGCGAGCGCGAACATCCGCGTCGTCGGCATCGCGCCCGGCACGACGGACACCGACATCCACGCCGCGGCCGGCGACCCGGGACGGCCCGGCCGAGTGGCAGGTAGGGTGCCACTCGGCCGGGTCGCGCAACCGGAGGAGATCGCCGAGGCGGTGCTGTGGGCCCTGTCCCACCAGGCGTCCTACGTCACCGCCACCACCATCGCCGTCGCCGGCGGTCTGTGAGCTACCGCGCCCGCGAGCCGACCCTCGGGACGAGCATCGGCACCCGCTTGCGGTAGGTGCGGTAGTCGTCGCCGAACGTGTCGACCAGGTCGTGCTCCTCGAAGCGCACCGCGACGAGGATGAAGCCGGTGGTCCCGACTGCGAACAGCAGCCGACCCCACGTCATCGTCGGCGCCACCCAGAACGCGATGATGAAACCGGCGTACAGCGGGTGCCGGATCACCCGGTACAGCAGCGGTGTCCGAAAGTGGCTGGGCAGAGCCGACTTTCCACTCTGGTTGCGCAGCACCTGGCGGAGCCCGAACAGATCGAAGTGGTCGATGGCGAACGTCGCGGCCAGCACGAGGGCATATCCGCCGAGCGAGACCGCATACAGGGCGACGCGGACCCAGTTCGTCTCCACGTCCCAGATCTGGTCGGGCAGCGGACGCCATTGCCACATCAGCAGCGCCAGTGCGGCCGTCGCGAACAGGACGTAGGTGGACCGCTCCATCGGCTCCGGGACGACCCTGGTCCAGCGTTTCTTGAACCAGGGCCGGGCCATCACGGAATGCTGCATGGCGAAGATCGTCAGCAGCACCATGTCGACGACCACGGCAACGGCGACGGGGGCGTCGGGTCCGTCGTTGATCGTGTGAGGCACGACGAGACCTTCGACCCATCCGATCGCGTACACGAACACGACGAGGAACGTGGCGTACACGACCGTTCCGTACGCCGTCATCAGGCTGCGGGCGACCGCGTGCGGGCGGTGTGCCCGCCGTGTTTCGACCATCTCGGCCATGGTGTTCTCTCCGATCTCTGGGCTTTCCCCCGACCCACCGAAGTCTCCGATCGGGCGCGGTGCGGAACAAGGAACCCTGGGGTGGGGTTCGCGGCACCCCGATCGGGCGGCGAACCGTGTCGGATCGGTTGACTATCCTGTGGCCATGCTGCCTGGGGAATTCCGCGACATCGACGTGGCGTCGATCAAGTCGGTCCTCGGCACCACCACCTACACCCGCGGCGAGCAGTACGCCCGGGAGCACGCGGTCGTGGACACGGCGTGGGATCCGTCCGCCAAGGAGTTGTGGGGCGAGGTGGCGGGCACCGCGCCGAAGCCATACATCGCCTCGGCGTTCCTCGCGTCCGGTTCCGGCCGCACCGTGTACCGGTACGGAATCTGCACATGCCCGGTCGCGATGAACTGCAAGCACGTCGCCGCCCTGCTGATCACGGCGATACGGCAGGCGAGGTCCGAGGCGGAGGCGGCGGTCGCCCCCACGTGGGAACGCTCGCTCGGCTCGCTGCTCGCCCCGGACGATCCGTTCGGCGATTCCGGACGGCGTTCGCCGCTCGCCATCCAGTTCCGCGTATCGGCGGCGGCCGGAGACTCGGGACCTCAACTGCTGGTCCGGCCCGTCCAGCCGGGTTCGAAGGGCTGGATCGTCGGTGGGCTGGCGTGGAACAAGCTGGGCAGCCAATTCCAGCATCCCGCCGAGCAGATCCGCGTGCTGCACGAGATCCACCTGCTGGCCGGCGGGGGTTTGAACTATCGCCGCCAGAACCACACCGATCTCGACCTCGGCGTCTTTCCCAGCCGCCAGCTGTGGCCACTCCTGGACGAGGCGGCCCGGGTGGGTGTCGAGCTCATCCACACGTCCAAGCGACTGGGCGCTCTCGCCCCGGCCGGCTCGGCCGAAATCTGCCTCGACGCCACCCACGACGACACCCTCGACGCCCTGGTCGTGCGACCGGTGGTCCGCGTCGACGGCGAACCCGTCCACGCAGCGACCGTCGGCTTCATCGGTCTTCGGGCTCACGGCCTGTTCTACGTCGACGCCGACGAGCGCATTCACCTCGCGCGGCTCGGCGCCCCCGTGCCCGCCCCGTTGCAGGACCTGGTGCGCCGAGGCACACGCATCGAGGTTCCGGCCGAGGAAGAGCCCCGGTTCCTGGCGGACTTCCTGCCGAAGCTGCGGAACCTGGCCACAATCATCTCCTCGGACGGCTCGTTCGTCCCACCCGCGATCTCCGAGCCGACGCTCGTGATGCGGGCGTCGTATCTGCCCGACCACGAGGTCACCGTCGACTGGGAATGGCTGTACACCGTCGGCGACGACGAGCATCGCGCGCCGCTCGCGGCCCGGACACAAGGCGACGACTACCGGGACGGCGCCCGGGAACGCGCACTGCTCGACGAGCTCGACATCGTCTGGGACAGGTACGGATTGGGTTCGGACGGCCCGGAATCGACGGCGTTGCGCGGACTCGACACGATGCGGTTCACCACCGAGGTCCTCCCCCTGCTCGGCGGCAAGTCCGACGTGTCCGTCGACGTCGTGGGCGAGCCGGCCGACTACCGGGAGGCCGGCGATTCACTGGCCATCGGCGTCTCCACCACGGCGTCCGAGGGCGGCACCGACTGGTTCGACCTCGGCGTCACGCTCACCGTGGAGGGCCGGGACGTCCCGTTCGACCAGGTCTTCTCCGCACTGAGCGCAGGGAAGACCGAACTGCTGCTGCCCGACGGCGCCTACTTCTCCCTCGACAAACCCGAACTCCACACGCTGCGGAAACTGATCGACGAAGCGCGGGCACTGCACGACCGCGCCGACGGGACGCTGCGGCTCAGCCGGTTCCAGGCGAGCCTGTGGGACGAGTTCGCGGCGCTCGGCACCGTCGAGCGTCAGGCGACGGCGTGGCGGCAGCAGGTGGACGGCCTGCTGGCACCGGGCACCGTCCGGCACGTCGACGCCCCGGACACGCTCGACGCCCAGCTGCGCCCGTACCAGTTGGAGGGGTTCCGCTGGCTCGCCTTCCTGTGGGAACACGGGCTCGGCGGCATCCTCGCCGACGACATGGGGCTCGGCAAGACACTGCAGGCGTTGGCGCTGATCTGTCATGCGCGGCAATCGAATCCGGCCGCTCCGCCGTTCCTCATCGTCGCCCCCACCAGTGTCGTGTCGAACTGGGAATCCGAATCCGCCCGCTTCGCCCCGGGCGCGACTGTCGTCGCCATCGCCGACACCCTCAAACGCCGCAAAGTTCCGCTCGGCGAACTGGTGCAGGGCGCCGACATCGTCGTCACGTCGTATACCCTGTTCCGCCTCGAGTTCGAGGGGTATGCGGCGTGCACGTGGTCGGGGCTGATCCTCGACGAGGCACAGTTCACCAAGAACCATCAGTCCAAGATCTACCAGTGCGTCCGCCGGCTCGAGGCCCCGTTCACGTTGGCGATCACCGGCACGCCCATGGAGAACAACCTGATGGAGCTGTGGTCGCTGCTGTCGATCACCGCCCCGGGACTGTTCCCGAATCCGGCCCGATTCACCGACTACTACCGCAAACCGATCGAGCAGCAGGGCGACGCCGAACTGCTCGCGCAGCTGCGCCGCCGCGTCAAACCGCTGATGCTGCGGCGGACCAAAGAACAAGTGGTGAAGGATCTTCCGGCCAAGCAGGAGCAGGTGCTCGACGTCGAACTGCACCCGAAGCATCGCAAGGTCTACGACACGCACCTACAGCGTGAGCGGCAGAAGATCCTCGGCCTGCTCGCCGACGTCGACAAGAACCGTTTCACCATCCTCCAGTCGCTGACCCTGTTGCGGCAGCTGAGCCTCGACGCCGGGCTGGTCGACGACGAGTACCACGACGTCCCGTCCGCGAAGGTCGATGCCCTGCTCGAACAGCTCGCCGACGTCGTCGCCGGTGGGCACCGGGCGCTGGTGTTCAGCCAGTTCACCGGGTTCCTCGGGAAGGTCCGCGACCGTCTGGACGACGCGGGCATCGCGCACGCGTACCTCGACGGCGGCACCCGGCGCCGCGGCGACGTGCTCCGCGATTTCAAGGAGGGCGACGCCCCGGTCTTTCTGATCAGCCTCAAGGCCGGCGGCTTCGGGCTGAACCTCACCGAGGCCGATTACTGCTTCATCCTCGACCCGTGGTGGAACCCGGCCACCGAGGCGCAGGCCGTCGACCGGGCGCATCGCATCGGGCAGACCCGCAACGTGATGGTGTACCGGCTGATCGCGAAGGACACGATCGAAGACAAGGTGATGGCGCTGAAGGCGAAGAAGTCGGCACTGTTCGCGAGCGTGATGGACGCCGACACCCTGCTCAGCACCACGCTCGACGCCGACGACCTCCGCAGCCTGTTCCAATGATCGCAGTGAGGAGTAACCGTTGAGCCGCAACAGTCAACAGAACCGCGCCGAGTTGGCAGATCTGACCGGCGGTCGCGGGCACCTCACCGAGTGAGCCGGCCGACCGCACGCCGAAAGTGAACCGCACCCGAACGAGAGGAGTCCGATGCCCATCACCGCCGACGTCCATCGGCTTCTTCGCCTGCGCCAGGACAACGCGGCGTGGACGTTGCTGCGTGCCGACACCGCACCGGCGATTCTGGCGCTGCTGGGCCGGCACTTCGATCACGGGACCCGTCGTCTCCCGGCTCCGGAGCTCTTCGCCCGCTTGGACTCCGACCTTCAGGCCATGCGCGACGAGGGCCTCGACTTCCCGCGCACCGGTCAGGCGTATTGCACGGAGTGGGTGCGGTCCGGCTACCTGCTCCGCCGGGCGGCGGCCGGCACCCGCGAAGAGACACTGGAGCCGACGGAGGGCGCGTTCGCCGCGATGGCCTTCGTCGCGAACTTCACCAGTTCGGCGAGTTCGGCAACCGAGTCCCGGCTGACCACTCTGTCGACCCAGTTGCAGGCACTCGCACGTGATTCCGACCCTCGCACCGAGACGCGCCTCACCGCACTCCTCGCGGAGCGGGCCGCGCTCGATCAGCAGATCGCGGCGGTGGAGTCGGGGGTGTTCCCCGTCCTCGACGGGGCCCGCGCCGTCGAGCGTTCCGCCGAGATTCTCGCGTTGGCCTCGGAGGTCCCGGCCGACTTCGCTCGGGTCCGCGCGGAGCTGGAGGAACTCAACCGCGATCTGCGCGCCCGCATCCTCGACGACGACGGTGACCGCGGCGACACGTTGGGCGATGTGTTCCGCGGGGTCGACCTGATCGGGGATTCCGACGCCGGCCGCAGCTTTTCGGCGTTCTACGACATGATCCTCGATCCGGCCCGGTCCTCTCAGATCGACGAGTGGATCGACGCGGTGCTGCAACGGCCGTTCGCCGCCGAGCTGACGCAGGATCAGCGGAAGCGGTTCCGCGCGTTGCTGACCGAGATGGAAACCGCCGGCTCCGAGGTTCATTCGACGATGACGTCGCTGTCGCGGTCGTTGCGTCACTTCGTTCAGTCGCGTCATTACGAGGAGCACCGCCGGTTGCAGCGGCTGCTGCGGAGCGCGCAGCAGAGCGCTGTCGCGGTGGCGAAGCGGCGCAGACCGTTCGACCTGCTCGACCTCGAACTCGTGCGCGTCGGGATGAGCATCGAATCGGTCACGGCTCTGCGCCTGCACAACCCCGCCGACGACCTGGTCACCGACCCGGTGGTCACCAACGAGGCCGGTGCCGTCGACCTCGACGAGCTCCGCAGGCTGGTCCGGGAATCGGAGATCGACATGGACGAGCTCACCGACAACGTGGCAGCGACCCTGCGCGCGCACGGTCGCGCCACCATCGGAGACGTCCTGCGCGACCACCCCGCGACGCAGGGCCTCGCGAGTGCGGTGGGGTTGATAATCCTGGCCACCCAGCACGGGCACGCGATCGACGGCACCGAGGACATTTCGTGGGTGTCGGGAGCTGGGACGGCGCGCCAGGCGACGATTCGCCGTCGCGTGTTCGATCCGATGTCCGACCAGTTCACCGCTCGTGCGGTGCCCGAGCAGACGGGAGTGCCGAGATGATCGACGAGCCGACCACCCGCGGCCATTACCCCGGGGACACAGGCGAATTGGATCTGGAGACGCGGCGTGCGTTCGTGCAGCTACTCAAGGGGCCCCTCGTCACCGCGGCCAAGCATCCCGAGGTGTGGCGATCGGTGATCCGGGACGAGCGACTGCTCCGCTCCCGGCTCGCCGACGTGTTTCTCGATCTGGTCGTCGACGACGAGAACGAGTTGGCGTTCACCCGCCCCGCCGACACCGGCGACGCCGGCACACCCACCGTGCTGCGGACCGAACGCCTGACGTTCATGGACACGGTCATGCTGCTCGCGTTGCGTCAACGACTTCTGCGTGCGCAACCCGGTGAACGGGTGATCGTCGACCTCGACGAACTGCGCGAACAGCTCGAGATGTATCGGGCGGCGGGCGACAGCGACCCGGCCGGTTACGCGAAACGCGTCAACGCGTCGTGGAAGAAGCTCGACAAGTATTCGCTGCTCACGAAGACCTCGACCGACGACCGCATGGAGGTCTCCCCCGTGTTGCGGCAACTGTTCGACGCCGAGCAGGTCGCTCTCGTCGAAGCGGAGTTCCGGCGCATCCTCACGGAGGAGGAGACACCGTGATGCATCCCGGTCAGCGCCGACTCGCGCGCGTTCAGGTAGTCAACTGGGGCACGTTGCACGGCCACCACGACGTGCCGGTGGCCCGCAAGGGTTTCCTGATCACCGGCAATTCCGGCTCCGGCAAGTCCACGCTCATCGACGCGATCTCGGCCGTGCTGGTCCCGGGGAATCAGTTGCGGTTCAACGCGGCTGCGCAGGACGCCACGAACTCGGGACGCAATTTCGTCACGTACATTCGCGGCGCGTGGCGGCGGGAGGCGGGCGCGGACACGGACGGTCTCGTGGCGTCGTACCTGCGCACCGGAGCGACGTGGAGCGGCATCGCGTTGACCTACCGCACCGACACCGACGATCCGCCGGTCACGCTTCTCAAGCTCATGCATCTGGGGCGGGGACAGAACGCCGCGGCGGACGTCAGCCATCTCCACCTCATCGTCGAACGCGAGATCGACCTGACGGACCTCGGCCCGTTCATGGCCCGGGGTATCGACACGAGGGGCATCCGCAGGCAGTGGCCGGAGGCGACGGTCAACCCGACGTACGCGCCGTTCGCCCGCAGCTTCCGCTCCCGCCTCGGCATCTCGACCGAGGGCGCTCAGCGTCTCCTCCACCGCACCCTGTCGGCGAAGGGTCTCGGCAGCCTCGACCAGCTGTTCCGCGACTACATGCTCGACACCCCTGGCACGTTCGCGATGGCCGAACGCGCGGTCAACCAGTTCCACGACCTGCAGGAGGCGCACCGCGTCGTCGTGGACGCGCGGCGTCAGGTGGAGATGCTCGCTCCGCTCGTCGAGCTTGCCGACGCCCGGCGACGCGGGTTGCAGTCCCTGCATGACACGGACGAGGAGAACGCCCATCTCGGCACCGTCCACGCGGAGATGACCCTGTCGCTACTGCGCAGTGAACGCACCGAACGCACCGCCCTCACGCCGCTGCTGGAGGCGGGCGCGAGCGACGCCACCGCCGCGGCGGAACGCGCACGCCAGGACACTCTCGACCTGACCATCCGGCTCGAGGGCATCGGGGGTGGCCGGCTGGCCACCTTGCACGCGCAACGCGCCGCCGCCACGACGACGCTGGCCCGGGTCCGCGCCCGGCGGGATCGGATCGCGGAGGCGGTGTCGGCCTGGGAGGGACTGGTTCCGGAGACGGCCGAGGACTTCGCGCGGCTGCGGGGGCAACTCGAGGACCAGTTGCGGCAGGCCACCACCGGACACGAGGAGCGACTCGGCGACCGGTACACGCTCGCCGAACGGCGCGGCACCGCGCAGAAGCAGCGCGCAGACCTGATCGCCGACCGCGAGATCGTCGCCCGCCGACACTCCAACATCGACGCGAGTCTGCTGCGCGCCCGGGAGGCGATCTGCGCGGCCGCAGGTGTGCCGGACGACGCCGTCCCCTTCGCCGGCGAGTTGATCGCTGTCCGGGACGAGCACGCGGAGTGGACCGGGCCCATCGAGCGGGTCCTGGGAGGCCTCGGCCGCACCCTGCTCGTGCCGGACGACATCTATCCGGCGGTCGCGGCGGCCGTCGATGCGACCCATCTCGGCGCGCGCCTGGTGTACCGGCGGGTGAGGCTCGGCACCGGATCGCCCACCGTGCCGAGAACCGGGGCATTGTCCCTGGTGCGCCGGGTGGAGGTGAGCGACGGCCCGCTCGCAACCTGGATTCATCACCATCTCGCCGACCGCTACGACTATGCCTGCGTCGACACGTCGGCCGGCTTCGCCGACCACCCCCGCGCCGTCACACGGGCCGGGCAGGTCAAGCACTCCGCCGAGCGGCACGAGAAGGACGACCGCAGCCGCATCGAGGACCGGCGTCGATGGGTTCTCGGATTCGACAACGAGACCAAACTCGACGACATCCGCCGGCGGGTCGCGGACCTCGACGCGACGATCCGCGGTGTCACGAGCCAACTCGACGCGCTGGACCGCCAGGACCAGCACATCGCCCTGCAGAACCGGGCGGCGCAGACGATCCTCGATGCGCAGTGGCCGGACATCGACGTCAGCGCGTCGCAGGCAGCGGTCGACGCCGTCGACAGCCGGCTCCAGTCGTGGCAGCAGGACAACCCCGAGCATTCCGCGGTGTCGGTGGCACTCGAACTGGCCGAGAAGGCGGAGAACGAGGCCGATGCGGCCCGGCGTCAGGCGGACACCGCGTTGACGGTGCACCGCACGGCGGTCGCGGAACTCGAGACGAGGATCGCGCAGGCCGAACTCGACGCCGACGAATCGGCTCCCGAGGCGGTCGCCGCGCGGATCGAGGCCCGATTCAAGAAGTTCGCGCGCCGGGTGACGTCGGAGAACATCGACAAGGCGCTGTTCGAGGTCGGCCAGGGCATCGGCAGGGACCGGAGCGAGGCACAAACGGCGGTGTCGTCGGCGGGTGCGTCGATCGTCCGGATCTTGTCGCAGTATCTCGCGAAGTGGGAGTCCCGTGGCGGCGAACTACGGGTCGACGCCGACTACGTCGACGATGCCTTGACCATTCTCCAGCGCCTGCGCTCCGACGGCCTCCCCCGCTACGAGGATCGCTTCTTCCAATTGCTGCACGATCAGTCGCACCGCAATATCGGTGAACTCGCCCGCACGATCCGTAAGGCGCCCGCCGAGATCCGGTCGCGCATCGACCCCGTCAACGATTCGCTGCACCGCTCCGCCTTCGACACCGATCGTTGGTTGCGCATCGACGTCCGCGAACGACGATCGCCGGCAGCGGCCGAACTTCTGGACGACCTGACCCGGATCACGAGCGGTGGCTGGGACATCGAACAGCGGCCCGCGGCCGAGGAGCGGTTCGAGCGGATGGCGGCGGTGCTGGAGCGACTGTCATCGAAGGAGCCGGCGGATCAGCGTTGGCAGCGCCAGGTGCTGGACACTCGCCTGCACGTCGGGTTCATCGGCGTGGAGGTCGACGGTTCCGGTGAGGCGCGCAACTATCACGATTCGAGTTCGGGACTGTCGGGCGGTCAGGCCCAGAAACTCGTGTTCTTCTGCCTCGCCGCGGCGTTGCGGTATCAGCTCGCACCCGACGGCGAAGACATTCCCCGGTACGGCACGGTCATTCTGGACGAGGCCTTCGACCGCGCCGACTCCGCGTACACCCGCCGCGCGTTGGACGTGTTCGCGCAGTTCGGTTTTCACATGGTCCTGGCGACACCGCTGAAATTGCTGGGCACCCTCGAGGACTACATCGGCGGCGCTGTCACCGTGAGCATCCGCGACCGGATGCACACCGAACTCAGCCACATCGAATTCAGCGACATGAGCGGAACATGAGTGCACACTGCGTGTCCCCGGCCGCCGCCGCGGCGAAGGCACTCACCGCCTACAACAGTCGCCGTCGTCGCTGGCTGGCCGAACCCGCTGTTGCCGAGGAGGACTCGCTGACGGTCGCATTGCATCCGCCGTCGGAGCAGCGGATCGCCGAGGACCCCGACACGGTGGTCGCCTGGGCCCGCTCGTGGCGGGCCTACGACGGAGCCGGACGGGTGGAGTGGGTCGTGCGCAGGTGGGCGAGTTTCGGCTCCCAGGAGGTGCCGGTACGGCTGACTCTGGCGGGCCCGGATCAGATCGCGTCGGCGTGCGACCGGCACACCGAATGGTGCCTCCTCGGCATGCGACGTGACGCCCTGCTCGACCACCTCGGCCCGGAATCCGCGCAGGTGTCGGCCGCGGTGGCGGCGACCGCCGGGAAATGGCTGGTTCTGGACGACGACGATTTCGTCCGATTGACGACCACCGCGCGGTGGCTGAGCGAACACCGGAACTCGGGTTATTACATTCGTCAGCTTCCGGTTCCGGGAGTCGACACGAAATGGCTCGCCCGACATCGCGGACTGGTGGAGACGCTGGTCGAGGGCGTGCACGGCAGTCGGGACCTCGGCATCCGGAGCCTGCCTCACCTGCGCGACCTCGCGCTGTGCGATCCCGCTCTCCTGGCCGGCATGCCGCGACGGTTCGCCACCTCGCTCGCGGACCTGACCGCGCTTCCCCTGTCCCCGGCCCGCACCCTGATTCTCGAGAACAAGGAGGGGCTGTACGCGTTGCCTCCACTGGCCGGCACCGTGGCGCTGCACGGCGGCGGTTACACGGCCCCCGAACTGGCCGGTGTCCCGTGGGTCGCCGACTCGGAGGTTTGGTATTGGGGCGATCTCGACAGTCACGGGTTCGCCATCCTCGACCGTCTGCGCAGGCATCTTCCGCACGTGCGGAGTCTGCTGATGGACGAGGCGACGCTGGGTCGGTGGCGGGATCTCGCGGTCCGCGAGCAGTCGCCGGCGCTCCACGACATGCCGCACCTCACCGACTCCGAGACCGCGACGCTGGCGTCGCTCCGCGACGGCGATCTGCGCCTGGAGCAGGAGCGTATCCCCTGGCCGTACGTGCTGGAGCGACTCCTGCCCGACCGCGCCGCGTGTCCGGGTGACAAGTAATGTCCGATCCATGCCTCGTTACACGCTCCCCCTGCGGAACAATCCCCGCCCGGACGCTCCGGCGTCCGTGAGCCGCCACGTGCCGTTCTACTGCGCGCACGAGGCGGCGGCCGCGGCGTGGACCCGGGCCCTCGTCGAGGTCTGCGGCGACCTGCTCGACCCGGTCACGCAGACCGCCGTGGTGAACGTCGTCAGCAACTTCGGCCGCGAACTGTTCACCGGCGACGCAGACATCGTCGTCACGCTGAATCGGATCGGCAGCACCTCGCTGACCCTGCTCATCACCATCGAGCAGGACGGCGTGCAGGCAGCGGAGCTGACCGTCACCCTCGTCCAGCTCGATTCGAGCCGGGTGAACTCGGCGGCGTGGTCGCCGGCGCAGGTCGCCGCGCTCGAGTCGTTGCGGAGTGAATTGGCTATTCAGAAGCCCTGATCGACGTCATTCGGCAGCTCGCAGAAATCGGTATCGTTGGTCCATGCGGAGCTCGAGCGACCTCCATTCCCTCACCGTTACCGAAGCGTACAGCCGCGGGATCGCCCGGCTGGTCGAGGACGCCGAGCACGGCGAGAACGTTGTCATCTCGCGCAGCGGAACACTCGTTGCGGCCATCGTCGGGATGAGGCGCCTGGGCGAACTGCAGGAACTGGAACGAGACCTGCGCGACCTCGCACTGGTACTCACTCGTGCAGCCACAGACACCGGCGGGCGCACGGCTCTGGACGCGGCAATCGAGCGGTACGGCTATTCGCGCGCAGAAATGGAATCCGACGCAAGAGACCTCTCCTGACCTCGATCGATCGAAGTTTCAATCACGCGTGATCTGGGCATTTGATGAATATGAGTATCGAAGACGGGCCCGGTGACACGCTGAGCCCCAGTGAGAGCCTGGACTCCGACGACGTGCGGAACAACGACGGCGATGACGTCGTCGATCCGCCCGACGGCTGGAGTGAGGCCGACAAATTCGGTACCACGGCGCGCGAGGAGCGCGAGGGTGAGTCGCTCGACGAGAAGTTGGCCGAGGAGGAGCCCGACACCCCGCTGGAGGAGCAGTCGGAGGTGTCGTTGGCGGATCTGCCCGACGACGAGCTGACCGAGGACGTGGACCGGGTCATCGACGACGAGGACATCGACATTCCGGTGTTCGGCACCAAGCATGCGAACGTGGTCGAGGGCGTCATCGTGGAGGACTCGCGCACCGACCGCGGTCAGATCGACGGGGCTGCCGAGGACGGCGACTCGTTCTTCACAGTCCTCGACTGACCGTCGCCCCCGAACCGGGGCTTACACTGGCAGTGTTCGCACTCGCGACAGTCACCGGAAAGGCCCGACATTACTCATTCTTCTGCTCCGCACGACGTGTACCTGGTTCCTCCCGAGCAGGAGACCGCCGACACTGTCGCGCACGCCTCCGCCGCCGCGTCGTCGCGGTTGCGGGACCGTCCCGACGTGGTCCGGTTCAAGGGCCGGTTCGCCCTCTCCATCACGCACACCACGCCGCACGAGGCGATGGTCGAGGATCTGTTGTTCGTCCGCGACGTCCTCGACCGTGCGGGCATCGAGTACCTGCTGGTGCGGGGCAACGACGAACGTCCGGTGATCGCGATCAACTGGGCGCAGCGCAAGGCGTTGCGCGCCGCGCTCGTCGCAGCGTGTGAGGATCGCCCGTTCTACTCCAAGACCGTCGACGCCAAGGGCCCCGCCGTCCTGATTTCCGACGGCACCCTGTCGGCGACGTCGAAGGCCCGCATCTTCCGGTTGTTCCGACCGCGCGTGCATCTGGCGAGCGGCCTGGCGTACGGGGCGTCGACGGGCGTGCAGATCGAACTGTGGTCGATCAGCGACAACGAGATCGTGCTGCCGATCGAGAATTCGCTGACCCGCCGGGTGGTGCGCCCGGAGGAGGCGATCCGCGGCACCGTCGAGCGATTCGGGCGGGTGTGGCCGACCATCGAGAACATGTTCGCCGACCACGCGTCGGACATCAATTTCGACGTCGACCTGGTGTTCTCCTGGGTGGATGGGTCTTCGGCGGAGTTCCAGGCGCAGCGCGCGAAGCGAATGAAGAACTACGTGGTCGGCGAGGGCGACGATTCCGCGGCCCGGTACCGGCAGATCGACGAACTGAAGTACGCGCTGCGCTCGGTGCATATGTATGCGCCGTGGATCCGCCGCATCTTCGTCGCCACCGACTCGGACCGTCCGGCGTGGCTCGCCGACGACCCCCGCGTCACGTTCGTGCCCAGCGAGGAGTTCTTCGCCGACCCGTCGGTGCTGCCCACCCACAACTCGCAGGCCGTGGAGTGCCAGCTGCACCACATCCCCGGTTTGGCGGAGCATTTCCTGTATTCCAACGACGACATGTTCTTCGGCCGCGCGGTGGGCCCGCAGATGTTCTTCTCCCCCGGCGGCATCACCATGTTCATCGAGGCGACCACCCGAATCGGATTGGGCCACAACGACGACGAGCGCAGCGGCTTCGAGAACGCGGCCCGCGTCAACCGCCGGCTGCTGCAGGACCGCTTCGGTCTGATGACCACCCGTCACCTCGAGCACGCCGCCACCCCGCTCCGCAAGAGCGTGATGGAGGAGATGGAGAAGGAGTTCCCCGACGAGTTCGCCGCCACGGCCGCAAGCACTTTCCGCGCCAGCTCCAACATTTCGGTGACCAACTCGCTGTACCACTACTACGCGCTGATGAGCGGTCGCGCGGTGGTGCAGACGGCGGCCCGGGTGAAGTACGTCGACACCACGATGAAATCGGGGCTGCGCGACATGGATTCGCTGCTCGCGAAGCGGTCGATGGACTTCTTCTGCCTCAACGACGGCAGCGCCCCCGAAATCGACCTGGACTTGCGGACCCGGAAGGTGACGCAGTTCCTGGAGAACTACTTCCCGATCCCGGCGCCGTGGGAGACCGGGGTCTGTTGACGTCCTCTCGGCCGTGAACGACCGAGAGTCCCCTCGAGACTCACGTCCCAAGGTTCCTGTTTCACCGACAGTTGCCTCCCCACACCTTAGGTGCGGGGAGGTCTCACACCATCTCCGCAGGCTGCCACCGCCAGTCCGACGGCCAAAATATTCCTCGCCGCATTCACATCCCGATCGTGGACGGCGCCGCACCGGCACGTCCACTCCCGCACCTCCAGCGGCATCGCCGACGCGACCTCCCCGCACACCGAGCAGGTCTTCGACGACGGATGAAACCGGTCGATCGCCACCACCCGACGCCCATACCAGTCGGCCTTGTACTCGAGCATCGACCGGAACTCAGACCACCCCGCATCCGAGATCGCCCGCGACAACGACCGATTCCTGACCATGTTCCGCACACTCAGATCCTCGACGGCGATCACTTGGTTTTCGCGCACCAGTCGAGTGGAGAGTGTGTGCAGACAATCGCGCCGCCGATCGGCGATCCGACCGTGAATCTTCGCGACCGTCAGTCGAGCCTTGGCCCGATTACGCGATCCTTTCTGCTTCTTGGCCAGCACCCGCTGCGCCTTCGCCAACCGCGCACGATCCCTGCTTTCATGACGCGGGTTGGTGATCTTCTCCCCCGTCGACAGGGTGTACAAGCTCTCGATCCCGGCATCGAGCCCGACCACCCGATCAACCGGCTCGAGTTCGGGAATCGTGTCCTCGACGAGAATCGAAATGTGATACTGCCCGCGAGCATTACGCGACACCGTCACCTGCGACGGTGTCGCCCCCTCCGGTAGCGGCCTCGACCACCGAATGTCCAGCGGTTCGGACTGCTTGGCCAACCGAATCTGCCCGCCGCGGTACGTGAAGCAGTTCGAGAAGTAGGTCGCCGACTCCTTCGACTGCCCCTTCTTCTTGAATTGCGGATAGCGGGACTGCCCGCGCCAGAACCTGTCGAACGCACCCTGCAATTGCCGCAGCGACTCCTGCAACGGTCCCTTCGACGGCTCCGACAACCACGCGGTCTCCGGGTCCCGTTTCCATCCGGTGAGCATCTTCGAGGTGTCCGCGTAGGTGATCCGCCGCCGCTCCTGCGCCCAGGCCTGCGAGCGTTCCGCCAACGCCCGGTTGTAGACATATCGGGTGCACCCGAACGTCCGAGCAAGCTGATCCGCCTGCACCGCAGTCGGATAGAAACGGTACTTGAACGCCCGCTTCACCACCCTCCCCGCCATGACTCAGACATTAGCCCCACGGTCCGACAAAACCAGATCGGCTATCCCGGACCTGAAGGACCGGGTCTGCGCCGAAAGATTCACGGATCAGACGGCGGGAAACGCATCCGCGGGGCGCTCGCCCTCGTCGTAGACCGTTGCGGGAGAACCGATGAGGAGCGAATCGGGTTTGCCGACCACACGCTTGTCCTTACCGGCGTAGTCGAACAGGTCGAGGATCCAGCGGATCGCCTCGAGGCGGGCGCGCTTCTTGTCGTTCGATTTCACGACGGTCCACGGTGCGTGCGGGGTGTCGGTGTAAAACAGCATGGCCTCTTTCGCCTCGGTGTAGGCGTCCCACTTGTCGAGGCTCGCGAGGTCGGTGGGTGAGAGTTTCCACTGCTTGACGGGGTCGGTGCTGCGGGAGACGAACCGGGCATGCTGCTCCTCGCGGCCCACCGAGAACCAGAACTTCACGATGTGGATGCCCGACTGCACGAGCATCCGCTCGAACTCGGGCGCCGACCGGGTGAACTCGAGGTACTCGTTGGGGGTGCAGTAACCCATGACGCGTTCGACGCCGGCCCGGTTGTACCAGGAGCGGTCCATCATCACGATCTCCCCGCCCGCGGGCAGGTGCTGCACGTACCGCTGGAAGTACCACTGGGTGCGTTCGCGTTCGGTGGGCTTCTCGAGTGCCACCACCCGCGCGCCACGAGGGTTGAGGTGTTCGGTGAACCGCTTGATCGCGCCACCCTTGCCTGCGGCGTCGCGGCCCTCGAAGATGATGACCACCTTCTCGCTGTTCTCCTTCACCCAGGCCTGGAATTTGAGGAGTTCGATCTGCAGTTTCCGCTTGCGGTTCTCGTACTGCCTGCGGGTCATCTTCTTGTCGTACGGGTATCCGTGCCGCCAGGGCTCGTCCTCGTCGTCCACCGCGTGTTTGCGGCCGGACTTGCGCAGCAGCTCCCCGATCTCGTCGATCTCCGGTGTCACGTCGATCTGGTCGGCGCGTGCGAGTTCGAAGGCTGTGGGATCGCGCAACTCGTCCATCTGAAAAGGCTACCGCTCAGCGCCCTCGCCCGGCAGGGCCATGAGATCGTAAACGGCATGAGCATCGACCACATCGTTTCCGCGCTCGGCTCGACGGCCGCCGCCGAACTCGCGGCCGCCCTGGACGGGTCGCCGCTGGTCACCCTCGACGGAACCGTGCTGGCCGGGCCCGCGCGGGACGCGGTTCTCGAACTGCTCGCGCTCCTCGCCGACGGTCAGAGCGTGGCGCTCGGTGCGGTCGCGGACCTGCTCACCACGTCGCAGGCCGCGGAGATCCTCGGCGTCTCCGACACGTATGTGCGCCGGCTCGCCGACTCCGGGGCGCTGCCGATCGAGATGCGCGGCACCCACCGCCGGTTCCGGCTCTCCGACGTCATGGCCTACCGGGAGAAGTTTCCGCGCACGAGCTGATCACGGTCGGCCGGTGCGACAGCAGTCCCGACGTTGTCCGGAATCCGCACGCCCTCGACCGCGAGCCGACGCTCGGTTTCCTCGGCGGTGACGTATTCGCCGACGGTGTCGTAGCTGCCGATCGGGACCACCGAGTGCACGACCGTCTGCGGGTACACGTGCACGAGGTTGTATCCCTGGGCGCCGTCGCGTCCGCGCAGTGCCCCGGCCGGGACGTTGAGGTCCTGGGTGTAGCAGGTGGCCGACGCGACGGAGACGGGGATGCCCGCGAACGTCGCCGTCGTCGAGTAGTGCAGGTGGCCCGCGAGGATCGACCGGACGTCGCTGCCGCGGAGGACGTCGGCGAGCCGCGGCTGGTCGCGCAGTTCCACCAGCACCGCCAGGTCGAGGACGCACGGCACCGGCGGGTGGTGTAGCGCGAGGATGGACCCGTGCGGCGCCGGGATCGCGAGCTGCTGTGCCAGCCAGATCAATTGGCTCTCGGAGATCTCGCCGTGGTGATGCCCGGGCACGGTCGTGTCGAGGGTGATGATGCGCAGCCCGTCGACGTCGTGGACGAGGTCGATCGGCTCGTACGTCGGTTCCTGCCCGAGCAGTTCGGCCCGGAAGTGGCCGCGGTCGTCGTGGTTGCCCATCGCCCAGATCACCTGCGCACCGAGCGTCGCGGCAACCGGTTCGACGATCTCCCGCAGTTTCTCGTAGGCGCCCGGCTGTCCGCGGTCGGTGAGGTCGCCGGTGAACACCAGCGCGTCCGGGCGGGCGTGCGACGCCTCGATGTCGGCGACGATCTGCCGGAGGGTGGCCTCGCTGTCGACGGCCCCGTACAGCAGGTCGTCGTCGACGAGATGGGTGTCGCTGAGGTGGAGCACGACGTGCGACGGTCGCGGATACTCGGCCGTCCGTATGTCGGCTGCCGCTGTGCCGCTCATCGGTCTCTCGCTTCCGCTCGCCCCGACAGGGCAGGTGCCCGGGTGGACGCCACTGTGCGTCCACCCTAGCCAAGCGCATTCCGGTCACCTGCCGGGGCACGTACGGTGGCCGGACGGTGAACGGTGGGCTACGTCAGTTCCGGGCGTGGTGCTGTGTGCGCGTCTCCGGGCCGGCAGGCGGGATCATCGCGGCGAGGTTGGCCTGGGCCTCGAAACGTGCCTTCTCGTCGCCGTCGTCCGTCGCCGCCGCGTCCTTCGCCGCGGTGAGGAACGGCCGGACCAGGTCGAGGGGCATCGGGAAGACGACGGTCGAGTTGTTCTCGCCGCCCATCGCGCTGAGGGTCTGCAGGTAGCGCAGCTGCAGGGTGGTGGGGTTGCGGCTGATGACGTCCGCGGCCTCGACGAGTTTCGCGGAGGCCTGGAACTCGGCTTCTGCGTTGATGATCTTGGCGCGGCGCTCGCGTTCGGCCTCGGCCTGCCGGGCGATGGCCCGCTGCATGTTGGCGGGGATCTCGACGTCCTTGATCTCGACGGTGGTGACCTTCACACCCCACGGTTCGGTCTGCTGATCGATCACCTTCTGCAGGTCCTCGTTGAGGCGTTCCCGCTCGCCGAGGAGGGAGTCGAGGTCGGCCTTGCCGAGGATGGAGCGCAGCGTCGTCTGGGCGATCTGCAGGGTCGCGGCGAGGAAGTCCTCGACCTCGACGATCGCCCTGTCGGCGTCGACCACCCGGAAGTACGCGACGGCGGTGACCTTGGCCGGCACGTTGTCGTGGGTGATCACTTCCTGGACGGGGATCTTCAGGGTCACCGTCCGCAGGCTGACCCGTTCCATCCGGTCGATCGCCGGGATCAGCAGCACGAGCCCCGGGCCCTTCAGGTCGACCAGCCGGCCGAGCCGGAACACCACGGCCCGCTCGTACTCGCGGAGCACCCGGATCGAGCTGCTCGCGACGACGGCGAGGAGAGTGATGACGACGCACAGGATGACGATGATGGTGGTCACAGCTCCAACTCCCATGGTTCACGGCGGCGCACGGTGAGGGTGAGTCCGCGGATCTGCTCGACGATGACGGAATCGCCCGCGGTCGGTGTCTCGTCGTCCCCGAACAGGGTTTGCGCCCTCCACAGGCTTCCGGCGGCCTCGACCTGACCCTGCCGGCCCTTCCAGTTGCGGACGGTGGCGTCGGATCCGATGAGGGATTGCATTCCGGTGCGCACGGGCGCGTGCCCGGCCGCGAGTGCCTTCCGGCCGCCGACCACGGCGAGACCCACGCCGACCACCGCGACTCCCGCGGCCGCCGGGATGGCGATCATCTGGGCGGTGTCGCTGGACGTGAACAGCAGCCACACCCCGGCGCCGACGAACAGTGCTCCGAGCCCGCCGAGCACACCCGCAGTCGGTGCGTGTGCCTCGACGACCATCAACAACACACCCAGCACCAGCGCCAGCACGCCCAACGCGGTCACTTCGCATCACCCACGATCACGCTTCGCGAGGACCCGGTCGCGCTCGCATAGCCACTCGGCGATCGAGCCCTCAGTTCAACGGTAAGCGCAGGTGGGCGGCAATGCCACCGGCAATTCCCGGCGGGTACCGTTCAGCAAATGACGAACTTAGATCACGGAGATCCCGGCGACGCCCCGACCGTGCCGCCGCCGTTGGAGGAGGTCGCCAATCCGGCCCGCCCGTCCGCTGCCGAGGAGGCCCGGACGGTCGCGGCCACGACGAACGTCGGCACCCTCGCGAGCCTGACCAGGGAGGGCGACCCGTGGGCGTCGTTCATCACCTTCGGCCTGCTCGACGGCTCCCCCGTACTGTGTGTGTCGCAGATGGCCGAGCACGGCCGCAACCTCGCGCACGACCCGCGCGCCAGCATCGCGATCGTCGCTCCGAACCCGCCGTCCGATCCGCTGGCCAGCACCCGCATCACCCTCGCCGGGTACGTCTACCGCCCGGAAGGCGACGAACTCGCCGCCGCACGCGAGGCGCACCTGGCGGCTATCCCGGCGGCGCACGTCTACATCGACTTCAGCGACTTCTCGCTCTGGGTACTGCGGGTGCAGCGCGTGCGGTGGGTCGGCGGCTACGGGCGGATGGACTCCGCGACCGAAGAGTCCTATGCCGCCGCCACAGCGGACCCCGTCACCCCGCATGCCGGACGGGCCATCGAGCACCTCAACGCCGACCACGCCGATGCCCTCCGCGCGATGGCCCAGGCGCTCGGCGGCTTCCCGGACGCAACCACCGCCGTGTGCGAAGGCGCCGACCGCTACGGTCTGGACCTGCGCGTCACCACCCCGCGCGGCGTGGCCGTAACCCGCGTCGGGTACACGGAGCCACTCGACTCCGCCGACCAGTTGCGCGCGGCGACAGTCGATTTGACCGAGAAGGCCAGGGCACTGACCGGTCGCTGATGGGGCAACCCTCCCGGCCGTGTTGCCTCGATGAGAGCGGCGAGCCTCGTGCTCGCCGCTCTCGTGCATCGCCGGGTTACCTCAGCGGGAGTCCGTTCTTGTCCTTCGGTTCGCCCGCGAGGAGCACGATGCCGTCGATGACGGGCCAGATCCACGCGACGAAGAGCCACATGCCGAGGCTGACCACCGTGAGCACGATGTTCACGATCAGCATGGCGAACCCCAGCCCGGTGTGGCCGGCGTAGAAGCGACCCGCGCCGAAGTAACCGAAGAAGATGCTCAGCAAGCCGGCGGCGAGCTTCGTCTTGTGCGAGTACGGCAATCCCGTCACCGGGTGGTACCCGTACGCCGCGGGCTGTTGCAGTCCCGATCCCGGGCCCAAGTTCTGGGCGGGATGCGCGAAGGGCTGCTGCCCGTACGGCTGCTGCGGTTGGTCGCCGTAGGGGCGCTGAGGCTGAGTCATGGATAGCCGTCCTTCGACGATGTAGGAGTGGAGCTGGATGTCAGGTCAGGCGAACGGGCTGAGTCGACCGAATCGACGCCCTCCCCCACGACTGAACACATCGCAGTTCGTTCACCGCTCACTTGGTATCAACGATCGCACGATCGCGGTATCGGTTGTCTGACCGTATCTCTCGCGCACATAAACCGACCCCTGACGTAACGTGGGGCAAGTGAGACAACTCGACCCCGTTGACGTGGCCGGTCGCGTGGTGCATCTGCTCGACTCCGGTCGTCGTGAATCGACATACAAGCTAGCGACATTGCTCGCGCTCGTCGACATTTGCGTGGAGAACACGGCCGCACCGGACGGCAGCCTGATGGTGCCGATCAACGAGATCACGCATCGGATCGTCTCCTACTACTGGCCGCAGGTTCGCGTCTTCAAGGATCATGGCCGACTGTCCCAGAACAAAAGCGGCAGATCCGTACCGGACCGAATCGCCGACGTCCGCACGCAACTTGCCACCGCAGGGGTCCGGACCGCTGAAACCGCGCGGGAAGCCGAACATCCGGCCTATGTGCGACTCATCCGCTCTTTACGACTCACCGTCGCGCAGCAACCGCTCACGCATCTGCAATCGGTCCCGCACGTGCGCACCGATGGCACGCGGGACGATTTCCTCTTCGACGCATCGGGTTTCCACAAAAAGATGACGGTGGACGAGGTCGACCGCATCGGCACGATCACTCTGCGGCCCGGCATACCGGAGGGCCTGCGTCGCACATCCGCACTTCTTCGCACCTTCATCCGGACCGCGTGGACCCGGGACGTCGTCACCTTCAACCGCGCCGAACTCGACGCGGAAGACCTGGACGGCTTCTTGTTTGGCACGGATCGAACCGCCTTACGGTCCTTGGTGGAACCGCTGCGTGACCTTCAGGACGATCTCTGCTTCTACTGCGGCAGGCGCATGGCGGCCGACGTCCACATCGATCACGTCATGGCGTGGTCCGTGATTCCGATCGACGGTGTCGCCAACCTGGTCGCGGCCGACAGCCGCTGCAACCTCGACAAGTCGGCGAGCATCCCCGTTCGCGCGCACGTCGACCGCGCACTCGAACGATCACACCTCGCAGAGATCTCGCGCACGACACGAGTTCCGCTGTTGCAGCGTCGAACGTCGTCCGCGGCAGCCGGCGTGTTCGGGCCCTTACCCTCCGGATCACTTCTCTGGCGCGGCATTCGGGACTACGAATCGCACATCGTTTGAAGCCGCGTCCACCGGCATTCCCTTCGCGCTGCTCTGCCAGCACCGTACGTTTGCCGATGAGCATCGAGTCGAGTTTGGTCGTGTAGCCCGACATCTGGGTCGGTGGGCGATGAATTTCGACCTGTCGAGAACACCCCCGCATCGACGCCGGCCGGACCCTACCGGGCCTTGCCGCGGGCGCGGCGGCGTTCCGCAACCGCTTTCCGCGCCGCCTTCAGTTGCTCCGCCACCACCGCCGGATCGTCCTCGTCATCGATCTGAACTGCGGTCTGCGCGAGTGCCTCGTACTGGCGGGCCCGCCGCTGCTGTTGGTACTCGATTACGTCACGCAGCAACAACCGGTGCCGGGTGCCGACCTTCCCCGCCGGCAACTCCCCCACATCGATCAATCGGCGTACCGTTGGCCGGCTCACCCCGAGCAGATCCGCGGCCTGCTGCGTGGTCAGCATGGTCGCCCGCGGCGCCACCGTCACCGCACGACCCGCCTGCAACGCGGCAACCACTTGCTTGAGGGCCGCGTGCACCTCCGCCGGCAACTCCACCCGATCGTGCTCGTGCTCACCGACCAGCAAATACCGCGGCTCTGCCCGGTCGCCGCGGTGCCGTTCGTGCGCATCGAGGAAACTGACCACCGCCTCCAATCCCGCAGCCTCGGCCGCCTGCGGCAGATACGTGTGCTGATCCAATGCCTGCGCACCCATCGCCGCACCCCTTCCATTCGAAACCATCGTAATTGCTTTCGAATCTTTCGAATGCCTCGTGGTGTTTGCACCTCAAAGACGCATTCATCCAAAGATGCCGATCGGTCGGTTTTGTTGCGCCATGTCAGACGCACTGGCCGCTGACGCCGACCGACGGAGGGTGGGCGGCTGCGCCGATTCCGCCACATGTGAGTACTTATTAACGTCGGGAGGTTAATAAGTACTCACAGGCGCCGGAGGCGCACGTTGCCGCGGGCTATCCTCGGCGCCGTGAGATCACCGAATCGTGCGGCGCTCGAGGCCCTGGTCGCGGAGGCCACGGTCGACTGCTACAACGACAGCGAATGCGTCACCGGCTTCTACACCATCCTCGACGACCATCTCGATATGCCGTTCCAGACCCAAGTGCTCGGCGCCCAGGTCACCGTGGCCGGCATCGACCTGACCGACGACGCCATCGTGGCGATCTGCACCCGTGGCCGGTCGCGCCAGCGCATCCGAATCCTCGACCTGCGGTTGCCGACACCTCCACCCGACGGTGCGCAGTGGATCGAGGCATACCGCCACTGGCTGAGATAGGTGAGGAAATGAGCGTGAACACCGGCGACACCGGAGCCCTTGGCGCGATCGGGGAGCACCGGATACGACTGACCGAGCAGGAGGCCATGTCGAATCTGCACACGGTCCTACAGCTGTGCGCGGCCGGCGAACTGCGGTGTAGCGAGAAAACCGCCCGCCCCTCCGCTGCGACGGTCCGCGCCGTGGGCTCGCAGCTCGCGCACGGCGATTTCTACCTGCACGACCCGATCTCGGCGTTCGCGTGGCCGCTGATCATCCAGGCCGGTGGGCTCGCCAAGATCGACGGCGGGCGCCTGCGGCTGACCCCCAAGGGACGTACTGCCCTGCGCAGGCAGCCGGCCGAGGTCATCTCCCAACTGTGGCAGCGTTGGCTCACTCACGCGGTGATCGACGAGTTCAGCCGAATCGAGCAGATCAAAGGCCAACGCGCACGCAATGTCCTCACCTCGGCCAAGAATCGTCGACAGACCGTCGCGCAGGCAATGGCGAGCTGCCCGCCCGAGGAGTGGGTCGGGGTGGATTCCCTCTTCGTGTCCATGCGACGGAAACGCCTAAACCCCAACGTCTCCCGCAGTGAGATGGCGCTGTGGAAGCTCTATCTCGTCGATCCGCAATACGGCAGTCTCGGTTACGACGGCTACCACCGGTGGGAGATCCTCGAGGGCCGCTACACGATTGCGGTGCTGTTCGAGTACGCCGGCACGCTGGGACTGCTCGACGTCGACTACATCCACCCCACCGGGACCCGATCGGACTTCCACGACAACTGGGGCGGCGACGATCTGGATGCGCTGAGCAGGTACGACGGGCTGCAGGCGATCCGGCTCACCGCCCTGGGCTGCTACGCCCTGGGCCTGACCGACACCTACCAACCGCCCACCGACGACCGGACGGCCCCGGTGCTGAAGGTGCTGCCCAACCTCGACGTTGTCGCCACCGGAACCCTGCTCCCCGGTGATCAGCTGCTGCTGTCCGCCTACGCCGAGCACACCGCGGACCGGGTCTGGACCCTCTCCGCTGCGAGTCTGTTGACAGCGATCGATACCGGTCGCACCCTCGAAGACCTCACCACCTTCCTCGCCCAGCGGACCAAACATGAGCTGCCTGGCTCGTTGAGGACCGTCATCGACGACGTCACCCGCCGAGCCACCCAGCTGACCGACCACGGCCACGCCCTCGTGATCGAATGCACCGATCCCGCACTCGCCGCGCTCATCACTCGCGACCGCACACTCCGAAGTCTGTGCCGTCCGATCGGCGACCGTCACCTCGCGGTCCCCCTCGACCGGGAACCAAAATTCCGCAGAGCCCTGCTGAAACTCGGCTACGCCCTGCCGGGACAGCCCACACCCTGAGCCGCAACGTCGAGTCCGCGACGGTCACGGCGGAGTCCGGTGGCCGCCCTCGAGGGCCACCCGTCTCGCGGACGCTTCGCGTTTCCACACGAAGATGACGGTGGACGAGGTCGACCGCATCGGGACGATCACTCTGCGGCCCGGCATAGCAGAGGACCTGTGTCGCACATCCTCACTTCTTCGCACCTCATCCGGACCCTAGGGACCCGCGACGTCGTCACCTTCAAACGCGCCGAACTCGACGCGGAAGACCTGGACGGCTTGTTGTTCGGCACGGATCGAACTGAGGAGTGAACCCCAGCTTCTTCTTAATCCGTTCTACCGAGAGCCCGTGTTCGAATAGACGGTCTTACATTCGTCTACCCGAATATCTTTCCCACGACCACCGTCCAAAATCGCCACGTCCAAGCCGAAGGCAGCGGGCGGGTCGGTCTCGAGGATCGTCAGCATCAGGTCACCCGCGCGATGGGTCCTTGGTACGTACCAAACCTTGCCTAGACGCAGCACGGCGTAGTGCGTCTTCACCGCATGATTCCATGGCGATCCTTTACAGGCGTCCAACCGCTGCCCTTTCGTGAGCATCGGTATTGGCTTCTGACCGTTCTCGCTTATGACTCCCCCTTCGCACGACCGCTCATGTAGTTCCAGATGGCCGCGTCCAGCGCCCCCGGGCTGCATTTGAGGAACCCAGCCGTGTACGTGACGAGGCCTGCGACACCCGCGTAGTCCATGCTGCCGACACCAGCCTCGCGGACAAAGCCGGCAACGTGCTGGTCAACTGCGACATGATTGTTCGAGCCAGTGAGGATGGCGATGTAGTCGAGCGTCTTGGGTCCAACGTGCTTCACCCGGCCCAATGCGGCGCGAGTCTCCGACTCGAGTCGGGCATCTCGGAATCGCGCGGCCAACTCAGGTACCGTCTCGACGCTGATCCGATCTAACGCAGTCGCTAGATCACGAATCTTCGTGAGCTTGGGCGACGATGCTCGCCAACTAAGAAAGGACGCCAGGTCCTCGGAATCGAGTCGTGCGACGAAACCGCGCAGCACCTTGGCGTCAGGCCACTCATCCCGCACCTTCGTCGCGCGCGGGTGCACGATCGTCCTGTACTTCGTCCGCGGCTGGAGCGCCGCGTCCGTAATGAGCGCACCCATGTGATCCCACGAACGCTCGTCTTCCTTCGGAGATAGCCCTACCGCCGAGATGTGGTCGACCAACTGCTCGACTTCACGAGGTAACGGCTGCATGGCTGCGATAGTCGCACGGGGAACCGACCAAGATCAGTTGAATCGCACGGTTTACCGCCCGCCCACGCCCGGATTGGGAAGAACTGGCAGTTCCTTCGCGCGGCGCTTCGCATCGGCACGTGCAGCCTTCAACTGGAGATAGAAGGAATTGCGCGAGTTGCCGTCCAGGTTGAGCGGTACGTCAAGACTCGCGATCAACTGGTCCTCGAGCTCCCACGGCTCCTCACGAGCGATCCACGAAACGAGGGCGTTTTCGGCCATCCACTTCGACAGCAGAGTCTCCCCCGTGTGGAAGGTACACCGCTCGCCCGATCCGACGCGACGCAGCTCAATCCCGATCTCATCCGCGATCAGGCAACCGAGCGTAAGGCGGAGCGTCGACCCGGCAGCATTACCGGTGTAGTGGGTCTTGACCCGCTTCCGGATGTTCTGCGTACTAGGGGCTTTGCCGTTCGTCGGCGGCTTGCTCGGACTGATGCCCGTGTAGAGCAGCGTGAGCCCGTCCCGCTTCGCACACCCCGAGGTTTCGATCGCGGCCGGCAACTTCCGAAACCACCAGCCGTAGACACCCGCGGTAGCCGGGACCGGGCACGACCTGGCGAGCACCTGCTCACGGGTGTGCGGTGACGCAGCGAGGTAGAGCGCAGATTCATCCTGCGCGGCGACAATCGGACTCATGCCGAGGATGTTGTCATAGCGGGGCGACAGCATCTACGGAACCGTCCACATTTCCACAGTCGGTAGCCACGTGATCGGCTGATAGCCGCTGTCCATATCGACCCAACGCCAACCCTGGCCCAACGACGATTGACAGGCGAGCGTCACGCTCGCCGCATTACCCGACTGGGTGACCACGTAATGGACCACGTGGTCACCCGCCTGTGTGCAACGCGCGAACAGACCATTGTGATTCAGGTCATACCGCGATCTCGTCCCCGCCGGAAGGTGTGGTGACGCAGAGCCGAGTTGCATACCAGGAAGGTCATTTCCATGACGCAAACCGTTGATCGAGTCGTGTCCGTTCTCGCCGATTCGGAGCCTGTCGACTATCTCGCCCGGGCGAAGGCGGTCGCTCGCGTCGTCGAGCAGGAGGCGGATGCGATCGAGCGTGACGCGACGATCACCCGGCCCGTCTACGAGGCGCTCGCCGAGGCGGAGTTGTTCTGGACCCTCGTCCCGACCGAATTCGGCGGCGGCGGTTTGGGCATCGTGCAGGCACTCGAGGTCATCGAGGAGATCTCCCGGGCCGACGCGTCGACGGGGTGGGCGCTGATGGCCAACTCCTTCAGCACCGGCATCGCCGCCGGGTTCATGAACGACGAGGGCGCCCGTGAGATGTTCGGCGGCCCGGACCGCGGAATCACCGCCGGCATGATCATGCCCACCGGCAAGGCCGTCCGCGTCGAGGGCGGCTACCGCGTCACCGGCCGCTACCAGTTCGCGAGCGGATCCGCGCACGCCACCTGGATCGGCGCGGGATTCGTCGTCCACGACGACAACGGGAACCCCATCGTGGACGAGGCCGGTACCCCCGACTGCCGCGTCGGCTTCCTGCCGCGGGCCGACGTCGAATTCCTCGGCAACTGGAACGTGATGGGACTGGTCGGCACGGGCAGCTACGACTACGCCGTCCACGACCGCTTCATCCCGGACAAGTTCACGATGGAGACGTTCTCCACCACCCCCGTCCGCCCGGAGGCCGTGTACCGCCTGGGACTGCTCGGTATCGGCGTCGGCGGGCACGCCCCGGTGGCACTCGGGTTGGCGAAGCGAGCACTCGAGGAGATCGTCCGGATCGTCGCGAACAAGGCGCGCCCCGGCTACGCCACCGTCGTCGGCGAGTCGGAACTGTTCCGCCGCGAATTCAGCAAATACGAAGCGCTATACCAGGCAACGCGCCTGTACGTGTACGCCGCGCACGAGGACGCCGAGGCCAGCGCACGCGCCGGAGTGGAGATCACCGAGGAGCAGCGCGCCCGGTTGCGTCAGGTCATCACCTGGTCGCAGGAGGTGGCCGGCGAGATCGTCGGCTTCGCGCACCGCTGGGCCGGCAGCCAGTCGATCCGCAACCCCAGCGCGCTCGGCCGGTGCGTGCGTGACGCTGCGGTCGCGACGCAGCACATGCTGGTCGATCAGATCACCCTCGTCGACGCCGCCACGCCGATCATGCGCGCGTACGCCGTCTGAACACCCCCATTCATTCACAACGGAAGGACCCCCGATGGGACAGCTTGAAGGCAAGGTCGCACTGGTTACGGGAGCCGCACGCGGGCAGGGACGCTCGCATGCCATCCGGCTCGCGGAAGAGGGAGCCGACGTCATCATCGTCGATCTCTGCGCGAAGCCGGCCACGACGAAGTACCACGGAGCGACGGAGGACGACCTCCAGGAAACCGCCCGGCACATCGAGAAGTTCGGGCAGCGCGCCCATGTCGCGGTCGCCGACGTGCGGTCGCTGAGTCAGCTCCAGGACGTGGTCGCCGAGGGTGTCGCGAAGCTCGGACGCCTCGACACCGTGGTCGCGAACGCCGGCATCTTCTCGTCCGCTCCCCTGCACGAGCTCACCGAAGAGCAGTGGGACGAAATGGTCGACATCAACCTGTCGGGCGTATGGAAGACCATGCGCGCGACGGTCCCCGTCCTGATCGAGCAGGGCGAGGGTGGGTCGATCGTGCTGATCAGCTCCACCGGCGGTCTGCAGGGGTTCCCCAATTTCGCTCACTACGTCGCCGCGAAGCACGGGGTCACCGGGCTCGCCCGAACGGCCGCCAATGAGCTGGGCGCCCACAGCATTCGCTGCAACTCCATCCATCCCACGTCGGTGCTGACGGACATGATCGACAACGAGGACATGTACCGGCTGTTCCGTCCCGACCTGGAGACGCCCACGCACGACGACTTCCGTGAGGCGTGCGAGACGGCGATGAACGTGCTGCCGACGCCGTGGATCGAGCCGGTGGACGTCAGCAACGCCGTGGTTTGGCTGGCGTCGGACGCGGCGCGCTACGTCACCGGCATCGCGATGCCCGTCGACGCCGGAGCCCTCAACAAGGTCTGACCCGCCCAGTCACGCGAGCGCGGGGCACGCCCAACTAGGCCGGCGTGCCCCGCCCCGCGTGCGCGAACGCCGCGGCGATCTCGTGACGCCTGCTCATTCCCAGCTTCTCCAGAATGTGTTCGACGTGCCCTTCCACCGTGCGCGGCGACAGCACCAACTTGGCGGCGATCTCCTTGTTGGTCATACCGGCGGCCACGTGCGCCGCCACCTCCTGCTCCCGCGGGGAAAGTGTGTCTTCCGGGCGTGTGCGGTCCGCCGGATCCTCATCACCGGACGGCACCAACTCCCCGAGCACGAATCCGGTGATCTCGGAGACCGACATCGCGGCACCGCTGGTGTGGCACTTCTCGAACCGATCGTCGCCCAGCGCCTTTCGTGCCTGTTTCTCGAATCGCGCGCGCTGCTCCACCCAGTGACTCGAGCCGTACAGCTGCATGCCGAACGACTCCCACATCGACGACGCGGCCCCGAGGAGCACGGCCGAGCGTTCCGCCGAACCCGCCTCGGCTTCGGCCCACCCCAGCAGGTCGGTGACCAGGGTGGTTCCGACGACGTCGTCGAAGTCACGCCGCAGCCGCAGGCTTTCGGAGCCGCGCCGGAGGGCGTCCTCGAAGTCGTCGTTCATCAACGCCACCAGCCCGAGCCCGTAGACGGCGTAGGAACGCAGCCACGACTCCCCCACCGCGATGGCACGCTGGTTCACCGTCTCGAAGAGTTCCGCGGCCCGCGCCGTCTCGTCGGTGAAGCAGTAGAGCATCCCCAGGTGGACGCGGAGCGTGTGGGCGAGATCCTCGCGTTCCGGGATGCCCTCATACATCTTTAGCGAGGCGGTCAGCCGGGTCTCCGCCTCCTCGAAGTCGCCGGCGAAGAACGCCTTCAACCCCATGACGTCCGCCGTGAACGCGCCGGTGGTCGCGTCGTCCGCGGTCAGGTTGACGGCGCTGGCCTCGGTCAGCGCCCTGTCGGCGGACTCGCGGTCACCCTGCAGGGTCTGGACGAGACCCAGATTGACGAGCATCCGACCCCGGGTGGCCGTCGGCGCCGTCTCGCGTTCGAGGATGCGGTTCAGCCACATCCGATGCTCGCGCACCGAGAACCCGCACGACCAGAGAAACCAGGCGCGCGAGACCATGTCTGCAGCCATCCGCACTTCGTCGTCGCCGGACGAATCCAGCAGTGCCGCGTGCAGTGCCGACCGGATGTTGGCGTGGTTGCGACGCAGCTTCTCGCTGCCGGTGCGCTGATCGGCGCTGAACCAGGTGTCCGCCGTCGTCGTCACCAGCCGCGTACACCAGCGCAGGTGCCGCAGCGTCAGGGTGTCGATCTCGGAGGCGGTCAGCTTGCTGTTCCCGTATTCGCGGATCGACTCGAGCATCCGGAACCGCACGTGCGTGCCGCCCTCTTCGCGGTGCAGGATCGACTTGCCGACGAGTGCCGAGATGCCGTCGAGCACGGTGTCGGCTGGCACGTCGTCGTCGCTGCAGACCTCTTCGGCCATGCCGAGGTCGAATCCGCCGGCGAACACCGAGGCGCGTGACCAGAGGAGTTGCTGTTCGCGGGTGCAGAGTTCGTAGCTCCAGTCCATCGTCGCCTGGAGGCTGCGATGGCGCTGCGGGCCGGTGCGGTTGCCGGTGGTGAGGAGATTGAGTCGGTGATCGAGCCGGTCCGCCAGCTCGTGCACCGACAGCACGGGCAGTCGCGCGCAGGCCAATTCGATGGCGAGAGGGAGGCCGTCGAGACGATCGCAGACGCGCATCACCGCGTCGCGGTTCTCCTCGGTCAGCTCGAACTTCGAGAGCACGGAGGCGGCCCGGTTCACGAACAGTTCCACGGCGCTGCCCGTCCCGCGCGCCGGCGTGGTCGACTCCGTTCCGTTGACCGTGGGCAACGGGGAGAGCGGGAAGACGAATTCGTCTGGAACCGAGAGTATCTCGCGGCTGGTGGTGACGATGCGCAGGTCCGTCGTGGACCGCAGCAGCACCGACACCAGTTGCGCGCATTCGTCGAGGAGGTGCTCGCAGTTGTCGAGGATCAGCAGCATCCGCCGCGTCCGGAGATACTCGATGATGGTGTTCTCGGTGGGGCTGGCGTGCATGTCGCGGTTGGCGAGGGCGAGCCCGTCGACGACGGTCTGGGTTAGGAGGTCGGGGCTTCGCAGCGCGGCGAATTCGATCACGCGCACCCCGTCCGGGAAGGCGCGGCGGTATTCGACGGCGGCGTGGATCGCCAGGCGGGTCTTACCCATTCCGCCCGGGCCGGTGATCGTCACCAGGCGGTGGTCGCCGAGCAGTCGCCGCAGTTCGAGCAGTTCGGTTCGTCGCCCCACGAAGCTCGTTCCGTAGACCGGCACCGACGGGACCGCGGGCATCGTCTCGACGGGGCTGTCGTGGGACTCGCCGGCCGACAGTTCCTCGCGGATGCTGGTGACCCGACGGGCCAGGGTGGTCCGCGACTTGTCCCATTGGATCCGTCGGGCGATCTCCGCGATCGCGATGTCGGGGTCGTCGGCGATCAGCTCCCGGATGACCGAATCAACGGGATCCACGACGGAGCCGCGTCGACTGCGGTGGTCACTGGGAGGCTCGTCGAGAGTCAGCGCGCGACGCACCGTGTTGCGCGACATTCCGAGCTGCACGGCGATGTGCTTGATGGGAGATCCTTGCCGGTGGAGTCGGCGAATCTCGTCCCACTCGTCAGCGTTCACAAGGTCCCTTCTGGGCTCGAAACCGGTCGGCCAACCTCCCGGTAATTGAGATCTGGATCACCTTGGTCGCTGGCCGTGCCCCTGTCAACTATCGGGGGTCAAGATGTGTCACCGCGACCGTGCGTTCTACGCGGCCGAGCGCTGCCCACACGCCGGAAGAGGCCCTTCACCTGCACGAATGCTGACCGATGCGCCCGCTCGCGCGTGACCGTAGCGAACCACGTAACTGGACGGTTCCGCCGCACTCCCGCACCGGGCAGGGTGATACACACCACAGAACGACCCGTGGTGACGACTAACCCGAAGCGACGATGGAGTCCGCATGACCAACAGCAATGCCGCCGCCCTGAAGGCAGCTTTCGCCGCCGCCGACGAGGGGAACCCGGTTCCGCTCGTGGAGCTGTACTCGGACGAGATGACGTGGGCCGGTTTCACCCTCGAGGGAACCCTGCGCCTCTACACCAAGGCCGAGTTCCTCGAGGCGTTCGGCGTCCTCGCGAAGCTCGACGAGTCCCGCAACGAGGTGGTCTCCGTCGACGTGGTCGGTGACGATCTGGTGACCGCCAACGTCCGGGCCTACCGCCGTCTCGGCGAACTCGAACTCGACACCACGATCGTGATGACGCACCGCTTCGAGGACGGCCAGGTCACCCGCGGCACCGACATGTGCTCGGCGACGTTCGAGGAGTTCTGGGCCAAGACCGGGCTGTCGGTCTAGCTGCTGTCCGGTCGCCGCGGCAGCGCGGCGGCCGGCAGCTCTCCCTCCACCCTGAGCCTGAAGAAGGTACCGATGCGCACCACCACCGAACCGCACCTCACCGCCACCACCCCCGAAAACATCCGCGACGCCTACCGCACCGTCCTCGGAAAATTCTGCACCGGCGTCGTCGCCGTCACCGCACTCGACACCACCGGAAACCCCGTCGGACTCACCGTCGGCTCCTTCAGCTCCGTCTCCCTCGACCCCGCCCTCGTCGCCTTCTTCGTCGCCCACACCTCCACCACCTTCCCCACCATCGCCGCCTCCGGCCGCTTCTGCGCCAACATCCTCGCCGCCGACCAACACCACCTCGGCCGCACCTTCGCCCGCAGCGGCACCGACAAATTCACCGGCATCGACTGGACCCCCGCCACCACCGGATCACCCCGCCTCACCGGCGCACACGCCTGGATCGACTGCCACATCCACCTCGTCCAACCCGTCGGCGATCACCACCTCGTCGTCGGCCGCATCGTCGAACTCGGCGCCACCAACACCCCCGACCCCCTGCTCTTCTACACCTCCACCTTCCACCAGCTCACCCCCGCGAGCCCCGCATGAACACCGTCGAACAGTGCCTCGAACAGCTGCGCGCCGGGAAACCGATCCTCGTCCTCGACGACGAAAATCGTCAGAACGAAGCCGATCTCGTGATGGCCGCACAATTCGTCACCATGCAGGACGCCGCCTACTTCCTCCGGCACACCTCGGGCTTCTTCTGCGTCGCGATGCCCGCCGAACGAACGCGCGCTCTCGGCCTCCCTTTGATGGTCGGGGATCCCCCGAACCCGCTGGGCACCGCGTTCACCGTCAGCGTCGACGCCGCCACCGGCACCACCACCGGCATCAGTGCCGCCGACCGCGCCCGCACCATCCGCCTCCTCGCCGACCGCGCGACCGTCGACACCGACCTCACCAGGCCCGGCCACGTCCTCCCGCTTCGTGCCCGCGACGGCGGAGTCCTCACTCGTCCCGGCCACACCGAAGCAGCCGTCGACCTGTGCACCCTCGCCGGTCTGTCCCCCGTCGGACTGATCTGCGCAGTCACCACCGCAGACAAACGCGACATGCTGCGCGGCGACGACCTGCACGCCTTCGCGGTCCGCGAGAAGCTGCCCGTCATCACCATTGAAGAACTGGTGAACTGCCGGCACCACACCGCGACCATCGAACACTGCGCCGACGCCGAGATCCCCACCCACCACGGCAGCTTCGCCGCCATCGCGTACTGATCACCGCCGGAACCTAGAACCTTTCCATGGTCTTCGGCAATTCGGCCGGAACCACCGCCCTCACCCACGTCCACAGCGAATGCCTCATCGGCGACGTCTGCGGCACGGCGCAGCGACTGCGGCGCGCAACTGTCCGGAGCGATGGAGAGGATCGCCGACGCGCCGGCTGCGGCGCCCCGCAACTCGGGCTACCCGCCGACGCCCGCGACTTTTGTGCACCCATCCTCCGCGACCTCGGCACCGACCGCATCACCCTGCCCGGCAACAACCCCACCAAAGCCGCCTGCGGTATCACCATCGCCGGCACCCCCTCGAAGTGGCACCGAACGTCCACAACACCTACCACCTCGCATCCAAGTGGAACAGGACACGAACGCTTGGGACTATCAGAACTTCGGTGGAACTAGCTCTGGCATATGAATTTAACTTCCAGTTGGGGTGATTCGGCCTTCGAATGTGATAGCAAACGCATTGAGGGCTGGTTTCCACCTCGTCACCCATCGTGCTCTTCCCGTGCCGGTTGGGTCCAGAACACGGTGACGAGGTAGAGACATTTGAGCGCGGCCTGGTCGCTGGGGAAGCGTCCAGGCGCCCGGACTGCCCGCCGGTGGCGAGCATTGAGGGACTCGATCGCATTCGTCGAACAGATCACCCGTCGGATCTCGGCGTCGTAGTCGAGGAACGGCACGAACTCACTCCAGGCGTTCTCCCACAACCGGACGATCGCCGGATACCTCGGACCCCACCTGGCGGCGAACTCGGTGAAACACTCCCCGGCCGCGGACTCGTTGCCGGCGGTATAGATCAGACGCAGCTCCCGCGACATCTCGTCCCAATGCTGTCGCGATGCTTAGCGGAATGTGTTGCGCAGCAGGTGAATCAAGCAGGCCTGCGCCGCCGCGAGCGGCCACACCGTGGTGATCGCCTCCGGCAGCCCCTTGAGCCCATCGCAGACGGCGATGCAGACGTCTGCGACGCCGCGACCCAAGGATCTCGGTGAGCACGGCGAGCCAGAATTTGGCGCCTTCGCCGCCGTCGCCGGCCCACGATCCGAGGATCTCGCGTTCCCCGGCGGTGGTGACACCGATGGCGACGTAGTCCCCCGCAAGCGGGAGGTACCCCCAGGGTCGGTTGGCGACCTGACCTTCGCGGATCTTGACTGGGGGTGCCCCCGCTTGTCACGCAGGGCCGCCAGCAGCGGACCCCACCAGTCGTCGGCGAAGTCCTGCGCCTCGTCCACGACCGCCGCATCGAACCGTTCCCGCAACGGTAGTTCCGACGCCAACTCCGCCATGTGCCGCGGAAGGTCGTGTTCCCAGAACTGCACGGTGTCGGTGTTGCGGATGCTCTCGTCCGGACCCTCGGGCGCTCCCCACCGCTGACCCAGCGCGTGGAACTCGCCGACATACGCCGGACGCTCCTTGTAGGACCAGGTGGCGGTCAATCGCTCGAGATACGACGCCAACCCGTGCGAATAGCAGATGAGTGCCACCCGCTCCCCCTGCTTCGCCAGCCGCCGCGCCTTCTCGACGGCGAGGAATGTCTTGCCACTGCCTGCGCCGCCCCGCACCTCGACCCGGTTCAACAGCCGGATCGCGTCGAGAATCACGGACTGCTGGGCGGTCAGTGCATCGGCCGCGTCTTCATTCGCGATCGCCCTCGCAACCACATCGCGTTGCGGCAGTCCGCGTCCGGAGAGGACGGTCGTGAGCTGATCGACCCCGTCCGCGGGCAGCGCCGGGCGGTCCAGCTGTTGACCGGACAGCACCTTCCGCAACCGCGGCACCACGTCGTCGAGGTCGCCGCGATCAATCACCTTCCAGCGCGGGCACTCCGGCAGGGCGAAGTCGTCGGCGATATCCGTATTCGGGAAGACCACCACGTGGTCCCATCGCAACCGCCCGTGACTCCACCGAGGGTCGGCCTCCAGGTAGCTCCGCAGGGCGTACGACGCGTCACGTGCTTGCCGGACCGGGTTGATGACCGTCGGCCCCCTTCGCTGCTTCTGGTACCAATCGGTGCCGTCGTGCCAGATCTGCCCGCCCTTCACCTCCAAGCAAACGATTCCGTATCCCTCGAGCGCCACGACGAAGTCGATCTCGTGATCCTTGAGTCGATCGGTGACCCGTTGATTTGCCACCACCAAGTCACCATCACCGAGCTGACCGAGCAGCGCATTCCACACCGATTCCTCGGAACCATTGACCAGACGCGGATTCTCGGGAATTCGGATCACCATGCGGTTACTGTCGCACGGCGGCTTCGTTCGAGCGCGGAGATCCCCGGCCGACATCCACGGCGAGTAGTAGTTTTGCGGTGTGGACACTTCGTGGCAGGACCCCAGCGCCGTCTCGTCGATGCTCGACGACTGGGAGACGTGGGCGATCGTCGGACTCTCCGGCAACCCCGACCGGACTGCGTTCCGCATTGCGGAGTTGCTGCAGCGACGGGGGAAACGAATCGTCCCCATCCATCCCACCGCTCCGACCGTCCTCGGCGAGCAGGGGTACGCCACTCTGGCGGACGTGCCGTTTCCGATCGACGTCGTCGACGTCTTCCGGCAGAGCGCGGCGGCCGGAGAGTTCGCGGACCAGGCCGTCGAGGTGGGAGCAAAAGGCGTCTGGTTCCAACTGGGCGTCATTGACGAGGCCGCTTTCCAGCGAACGATCGCGAAGGGCGTCGCCATGGTCATGGACACCTGCCCGGCGATCGAGTGGAGTGCACGGGAATCGGCGTGACGTAGTCGGGCCGGCCTGCGCCGCTCGCGACTACGGCTAGCCTGGACCGAAATCGTGCAAATCGGACACCCGGTCCGATACGAGCCGCTCAGCCAACCGGAAGGTTCTCCCCTGTGGCCATCGACTACACCCGCCGCCCATCCACCCCCGCCGCACCGCAGGGCGGAGTCAGTCTGAGCAAGGTCACTTTATCGAAGGCCGCGCCGTCGGTCAGCCTCACGAAGTCGGGCGATCGGCAGGGCGCTATGCGCGTCAATCTCAACTGGTCGACGGGGGCGACACCGCAGCCGAAGAAGTCCGGTTTCTTCGCGAAGCTTGCAGCCGCCGCCGGCGGCAACAACGGCATCGATCTCGACCTCGGCTGCCTCTACGAACTCGCCGACGGGTCGAAGGGCGTCGTCCAGGCACTCGGCAACACCTTCGGCTCGCTGCAGAACGCCCCGTTCATCAAGCTCGACGCCGACGACCGCACCGGCACCGTGACCGGCGGCGAGAACATGCATATTGGTCTCGACCGACCCGAGATGTTCAAGCGGATCCTCATCTTCGCGATGATCTACGATGGCGCACCCAACTGGGCAGCCGTGGATGGGGTCGTCACCCTCTACCCCACCAGCGGTCCCGAGGTGGAGGTTCGACTGGACTCCGCGAACAGCTCCGCTCGCATCTGCGCCATCGCGATGCTGCAGAACACCGGGCAGGGCATCACCGTCACCCGCGAGGTGAAGTACGTCGAAGGCAGCCAGGCCGATCTCGACAGGTCCTACAACTGGGGCATGAAGTGGGCGGCGGGCCGCAAGTAGCGGTCTCCGGGAGTACCGGCCCTGTTGCCGATCCGGCAAGAACTCTCGCCGAAAACGGCGATGCTGGTGCACAGTGTCGGCATGGAACATGCGAGCGAGGCCACCGGGTTCACGGCAGAATCAAGCGAGGCGGACGAGTGGGATGCGCGCTACAGCGAGCGGGATCGCGTGTGGAGCGGAGAACCCAACGGCGCACTCGTCGACGAGATGACGGGCGCACGGCCGGGACGGGCACTCGACGTCGGTTGCGGTGAAGGCGCGGACGCACTCTGGCTCGCCGGCCGGGGATGGGCCGTGACCGCGCTGGACGTTTCTCGGGTCGCCCTCGACCGGGCCGCGGCCCACGCCGACGGGAAGGGCTCGGACATCACCTGGATGTTGAGCGGACTGCTCGATGCCGACCTGCCCGCAGGCGGCTTCGACCTGGTCTCGGCTCAGTACCCCGCCCTGCGCAGTACCGCCGACCGCGTCGCCGAACGTGCGCTGCTCTCCGCGGTCGCACCAGGCGGCATCTTGCTGGTTGTGCACCACGACATGAGCGATGGCAGTGTGGCGCGCGAACACGGCTTCGATCCCGATGAATGGGTCGCACCCGGTGATGTCGCAGCGCTCCTGGACGACAGCTGGCACATCGACGTGAACGAGGTGCGGGAGCGTTCGATCAGCGGCGGCGCGGGTGCGCACCACACCCAAGACGTGGTCCTGCGCGCGCACAAGCTGTAGTCCCCTCTGCAAACACCGGGCGGCCGCTGCACGGCGAGGGTTGTTCACCGGTCGGTGACCGGCCCGCCGGCAGCGCGCCAGTGGATGAGCCCGCCGCTCATATTGACTGCGTCGAAGCCGTTCTCCACCAACAGGTTCGCTGCACCGGCCGACCGGATGCCGCCAGTGCAGAAGGTGATGAGCAGGCGGTCGTCGGGGAACGCGAGACAGCGTTCGAGCAATATTTCGAGTGGCGCGTGCACGGCTCCCGGGATGTGTACCCGGTTCCACTCGAACTGGCGGCGGACATCCACGACGAGCGCGCCCTCCTCGACGAGGCGGACTGCGTCGGCGGCGGTGACGGCTGGTGGTCGGCGTAGGTAGTGTCGAAAACTCATGCGCTGCGTGCCACCTGTCGCAGGTTGACCATCGTGAGGGGGCCGCTGAGCACCGGCACGAGGGCACCGACGCGGGTCCGCGTCGTCAGTCCGCGACCGAGCAACGCCGTGACGGCAACAGCCAGGTAGAGCGCACCGTGAATCGGACCGAGGACACGGGCGACGGCGCCGTCGTGGACGGTGACGAGGTTGACCAACAGCGCGAACACGCTGACGGTCTCGACAACCGAGAGCGCAGCCAGCGCGCGCAGCATCCCCGTCATGCGTAGCTCGATCCGGGCCGCACGATCATCAACACGACAACGACCACCCACAGCACGTTGAACAGGCCGGTCATCATGCCGAGGCGACGCAGCCGGGCACCGTCGTCGGGTGCGGTGAGCGCTTCCCCTTGCAGCGGGGCGACCTGCAGGGCGAGCAGTCCCCCGGCGACGGCGGTGAGCACCATCGCGACCACGACCCAGACCTCGCTCGTGCGGCCTTGGAGAGAGGCGAGGACGAGGCCGACGACCGGGACCGCGATCGCCAGCAGTCCGTAGACGCGGGTGATGCGATGCAGCACGCGGGCGGTGTCGAGGCTCCGCTCGTCCCGTTGCGGACCGCCCAGCGAGACGGTCACCGGCGCGTACCGCGGAAACAGGCTCGTGGCCACCGCGACGGGACCCACGAAGAGAATGCCCGCCACGACGTGGGCGGAGAGCAACAGCGATTCCATAACCTTCAGCCTAACTGAAGGTAGGTGGTGGAGGTCAGTCGGTGGCCGACATCACCCGCAGCATGTGCGCCCGCAACGCCTCGGTGAGCTCGGGGTGCTGGACGGCGAACTCCGCGTCGAGGCGAGCCACCACCTCAGCCGCCCGGGCCAGCAGCGACTCGCCCTCCGCCGTGATCCGCAGCGTGGAGGCCGACCCCGCGTGCGCCGTCGCGTCGTCGACGAACCCGGCCTCGACAAACGCCGCAACTGCCGAGTGTGCGCTCTGCACAGTGATCCGCGAACGCCGGGCGAGCTCACTGAACGAGATACCCGGCGTTCCGCGAACATGCCCCAGCAACCCGTACTTGCGCGTGGTCAACCCCAACGGCTTCAGCGCCTCGGCGAACGCGGCCTCCCACACCCGGCCCACCGTGAGCAACGTGACGGTGGGACTGAAGGGCGGCGGCTCAGACATGAAAGCAGGCTACCGACACGAGACGACCGCGACTCCAGGACAACTCGACACTGCCGACACACCGCAATCGCGCTACCGTCGGATCCATGTTCAGTACCGAGATCGAGGTGCGCACCGGCGCCGAGCCGGTGGTGCACGACCTGACCCGTGAGATCGAGAAGTTCCTCGCGTCGGCCGGCGCCGGCGACGGCCTGCTGCATGTGTGGGTGCCGCACGCCACGGCGGGAATCGCCGTCATCGAGACCGGCGCGGGTAGCGACGACGACCTTCTGCGGGCGATCGACGACGTGCTTCCCCGCGACAACCGGTGGACGCACCGCCACGGCAGCCAAGGGCACGGCCGCGACCACGTGCTGCCGGCGTTCCTGCCGCCCTATGCGTCTGTGCCCGTCTTGGACGGAACACTCGCGACGGGCACCTGGCAGTCCGTGTGCCTGGTCGACACCAACATCGACAACCCCGTGCGGCACGTCCGGTTCAGCTTCCTCGCCGGCTGAACCACCGGGGGCCGTCTTCGATTCACACTCGCGCAAGTCCCCTTGCCGTGGAATAGATTTCGGGGAGGCTCGCCGACTCATCGGAGGAGGACCGATCCACCCACGTCTCCAACGCCGCCCGGAGCACGGCGATCGACACGTCGACCGCCAGTCGAATCTGCAAGTCAGAGCAGTCGAATCGCGTCGAGACCACGTCGACGAGTGCCACCGTCCGCCGCACACTCTCCCGCGCCAGCACAGCACGCAGCGCCGGTTCCTGCTTGATGAGCCGGTTCACGCGCAACAATCGCCGGCAGGGAACCGACGAGCTCTCCGAGTACGTCACCAGCGCGGCGGCGAAGGAGGTTTCCAACGCGAGCCTCGGAGAGATGTCCGGGTCGAGCTGATCGAGCCCCGATGCCACGACCGCTTCGAACGCCCAGTGATCCCGGAGCGCAGCCTCCTCCTTGGTGGCGAAGTATCGAAAGAACGTTCGCTGCGACACTCCCGCCGTTTGCGCGATCTGCCCCACCGTGGTGGCCTCGACACCGTTGCGTTCGAACAGTGTGAGCGCAGTCTCACTGATCTCCACGTTCGTCTGCTCGCGTCGCCGTTCCCGCAGCCCAGGAGGGCTAACAGGCAGGTCAGGCGGCACGGGGAACACTTCGAGTCTGGTCATCAACGGCCTTCGTTATCGGTAGGTGAGCACCCACCCGACGATCGTTCACATCCGGGCATCCGTTGTCAATATGGCAGCGTGTGCCATAATGGATGCGAAGGGTAGGTAATCAATGAATCTCAATATCGGTGACATCTTCCTGTACCCGCACCACGGGTCGGTGACCGTCACAAAGCTCACAACCCGGATGTTCAAAGATTTGCCCACCGAATACGTACAGTTCGAAGTCGCTCAGACCGGGCTGTCCATCGAGATCCCGGTAGCGAAGGCCGAAGCGCTCGGCGTACGGAACGCGATCAGCAACGACGAAGTCGATCGCGTCTTCGACATCCTGAGCGGACCGACCGTCGACGATCCGTCCAACTGGTCCAGGCGCTACAAGGCCAACCAGGAAAAGCTGACCGTGGGCGGAATCTTCACGGTCAGTGAAGTCATCCGCGATCTGATGACGCGTTCACAGGAGAAGCCGCTGTCGGCCGGCGAGAAGCGGCAGCTCGAGCACGCGATGCAGCTCGTCATCTCCGAACTCGTCCTCGCCATGAAGTCCGACCCGGACGAGACTCGACGCCGCATCGAAGAGATCTACGAATCCAGCACGACCGCAGCGGCCGTCTGACAACACAATCGGCAGCAGCCCGGACTTTCGTCCGGGCTGCTGCCGATTGTCGTCGGCTATCCAGTGGATTCCGACGCTGGAGGCGAGATCAGCTGCTGCCGAACAGGTTTCCGAGCGATCCCGTTCCCGATCCCTGCCCGTAGGTGATGATCACGGTGGGTGCCGCGTCCGCCGCAGCGGCGGCGAAGGTCCCGCCGGGTGCGTACGACGATCCGCCGCCGCCACCGCCCCCGCCGTAGTTGTCGGCGCCACCGCCACCACCGAACCAGCCGCCGCCGCCACCGCCGCCGGCGCCAGCGGCCGCACCACCGACGCCGGCCTCACCGGGCGAACCATGCGGATCGGTGCCGCCGTTGCCTCCGATGCCGCCGCCCGTGTCCGTGGCGCCGCCGCCGCCTCCACCCCCTCCGCCGGCCTGCCCGGCAGATCCCATCAGGTTGCCTCCACCACCGATGTAGGTGTCGCCCGCACCGCCGCCGCCCGAGGCGACGATCTGACGATCCGCGAGCTCACCCGACCCGGTGCGAACGTCGGACGCGCCGCCTCCGCCGCCGCTCACTTCGCCACCCGCTCCGCCGCCGTTGTACCCAGCCGCTCCCGTTCCGTCGCCGCCGTTCCCGCCGACCTGGATATAGAGCGCGTCACCGGCGGCGACCGTCAGCTGTCCGGACGCGACGGCCGCGGGGCCGCCCAGGATCGCGTCATTGGTTCCGGAGCTGTTGCCACCACGTCCGCCCGTCGCGGTCACCGCCAGACTGGTAATACCGTCGGGAACCGTGAACGACTGCGCACTGCCGGTGAACGTGAACGTGCAGGTCACCTGGGTGCCCGCGCCCTGAACGCAGCCCGCAGGCAACGCCGCGGGCGCGGCAACCGCGACACTGGGGGCGAGCAGGCCCGAGGCGCCGATGACGGCGAGGCCGCACATTCCGGTCGTGTACCACCGGCGGCGTGATCGATCGAGGTTTGTGGTCAAAGCAGTCTCCTGTCGCAACGCGAGCATTGTGAAAGCTGGTCCGAGTGGGAGCATTCCACAGCGTCCGGCGTCCAGCCCGGTGTTCCAATTTCCCGCGCGACCATGCCTCAGGAAACACCTGGTCACAGCGTGTGTCGTACCGCTAATCGGGACCCGCGGTATCGCAATCGACAGTAGGAGGTCAGTATGAAGAGAGGTAGAACTAATTTGTTCCTCTAGGCAACGAGGTATGCATATGAACGACGCGGCGCCCATCGGCGACGGTATCTTCCAGATTCCGGTCCCGATCACGGACAATCCCCTCGGTCACACACTCGTGTACGCGATGGAATCCCCCGGCGGACTGATTCTCGTCGACGCCGGCTGGGACGACGACAACGCGTGGAACGGCCTCACCTCGGGACTGGAGGCGATCGGGCATTCGGTGAAGGACGTGGAGGGCGTCGTCCTCACTCACTTCCACCCCGATCACACTGGCCTGTGCGGGCGCGTCCGAGAAGCATCCGGCGCGTGGATCGCGATGCACGAATCCGATCACGAAATGTTCCAGCACATGTCGACCGGTCACGGCCCCGAGTGGCTGGAGTTCCAGAAGGCCAACATGACGCGCGCCGGTGCCGGCCCGGCAGACCTCGAGGCGTTCGCGAAGTCCGCGAGCGGTAAACCGCCCACGGGTCCCGATTCGGCACCCGACCGCGTTCTCGTCGACGACGAGCTCATCGCCCTCACCGGCCGCAACCTGCGCGCCGTCTACACCCCGGGACACACCCCCGGCCACATCTGCTTCTACCTCGAGGACGCCGACGTGATGTTCACCGGCGACCACGTCCTGCAGAAGACGACGCCTCACGTCGGCAACTTCGTCTACCCGCTCGAGGAGCGCGACGGCCTGGCCGAATTCATGGACTCGCTGCGCCGTGTGCAGACCATGAACATCACCCGCGGCCTCGGCGCCCACGGCATCCCCATCGACGACGTCGCGGGCCGCGCCGGCGAACTGATCGAGCACCACGAAGAGCGACTCGACCACCTGTACAAGGCTTTCGGCGACGACCAGATCACCGTGTGGCAGGTCGCCGAGCGCATGAAGTGGTACAAGCCGTGGGCCGACATCTCCCCCATGGGCAAGGGCATGGCGCTGTCCGAGGCGGCAGCCCACCTTCGGCACCTCGTCGCCCGCGACCTCGTCGCCCAGGTCCCCGACAGCGAACCCGCCGTCTTCGCCCGCCGCTGACACGTGAGCGGCAAAGCGTCCTCGGGCACGCTTTGCCGCTCACGTGGGTGGGGTCATCTCCAACCGCACGCCGAGGAGTCGCACCTCGCGCTCGTGGTCGAGCCGGTCGACCAATGCCGCTGCCGCATCGGCGATCACGTCCGGATCGAAGGTCGGCTCGGGCAGTGGCTTGCTCGTCGTGTGGGTGTCGAACGGGGCGTAGCGCACCTTCAATGCCACCCGCACGGCCATCCGGTTCTCCGCGAGGATGTCCTCCCTGACCCGGGCGGCGAGGCGTCGGATCTCCTCGGTGACGGCTTCCCGGCCGGCGAGGTTCTGCTGGAAGGTCGTCTCACGACTGTGCGACCGCGCCACCCACGGTTCGGCGGACACCGGGGAGTGATCGATGCCCCGACCGATCCTCGCGTACCACGGACCCATGGTCGGACCGAGGGTCGCCGCCAACTCCTGATCCGACGCGTCCGCCAACTCCCGCACGGTGCTGATGCCCAGCGCGGCAAGCTTCTTCGCCGTCTTCTTGCCGATCCCCCACAGCGCGTCGGTGGGACGCTCCCCCATGACGTCGAACCAGTTCTCCTCCGTCAGCCGGTAGACGCCCTGCGGTTTGCCGAAGTCCGTCGCGATCTTGGCGCGTAACTTGTTGTCGCCGATACCGACTGAGCAGTGCAGCCCGGTCGCGTCGAGGACGGCGTCGTGGACGCCTCGCGCGAAGGTCTCCGGGTCGTCGGTCTCGACACCGAGAAACGCCTCGTCCCAGCCCATCACCTCGACCACGACACCCAGCTTCCGCAACGTGTCCATCACGACGCCCGACACCTCGGTGTAGGCCTCGGCGTCGACGGGCAGGAACACGGCGTCGGGGATCTTCCGGGCCGCGATCCGCATCGGCATGCCGGAACCGACACCGAATTCACGCGCCTCGTACGACGCGGTCGACACCACCGCACGCTCGGTGGGATCCCCGCGACCGCCCACGACAACGGGACGTCCCCGCAGCTCAGGGTGCCGCAGCACCTCGACCGCGGCGATGAACTGGTCGAGATCGACATGCAGCACCCACCGGCGACGCGGCGGTGTGCTCATGAAGCCAGTGTGCCGGAATCGACGGGCAGACCACCGGCAAATCCGTCAGTTCGGCCGCACCGTTCGGATCCGCGTCTACTCCGCCTCGCGGTCCCACATTTCGTCGGCGTAGTCGCCCAGATCGCCGCGCACCAGCCGGCGGGCCTTCCCGAGTTTGCGACGCGTCGGGATGGTCTCGCGGGCAGCGACGCCGATGCCACGCCGCTTGCGCGGGGAACAGAGAGCGCAGCCGCGGTCCGTCCGTGACGGGTGATGGGTAGGCATTGTGCCTCCGATGGTGACTCCGCGAAAGGCGAAGACTTCAGGATACATCCGTGGAGTCCGACGGCGGCAGCAACTCGTCGGGAAAGCGGTACGAACATCCGAGTTCGCTGGTGGACCGGGTGCCCCAGTTGTCCCGGAACCAGGCCACGCACGTGTTCGCGATGAGGTTGACGTCCCGGCTGAAGAGGTAGCCGTCCGTGCAGTCTTCGAAGTGACCGTCGAACTGCCACCTGTCGAGTGGCAGGTTCCCGGAGGAGTAATCGGCGAGCAGCAAATGCCCGAGCTCGACACGTGATCGACGAAGCATCAGCACACCGTCGGCCAGCACCTGAATCTGCGCGCAGACGACTTCCTGGTCGTCGTCGTCACTGATGTAGCTGTTCGGGCCGATCTCGACGACGAGCGCGACCGGCTGATCGACCAGCGACCCCGTCAACCACTCGACCATTCCCGCCCACGAAACCTCGGGCAACTCGGTGGAATCGACCATCGCCATCACCTTCCCATGCTCGCGATAACGCCGGGGAGCGTCGGGCTCCCCATGAGTCGTATCAAAGCAGAAGGTTCCGACAGATGTGCGCCGAAAGCGTTCTGCACCGCACTGTGTCGATCACACGAATGACGCGATCGGGAGCAGCATCCGGTCACCATCCCAGTCGAATACGCCTTCCCCGCAACATGTTCGACTAACGGCACCGACTTCCGCGTTGCGGAACTACATCGACAGCACCATCTGCGCGAAGAGGCGGCCCCATTGGGGGTCCATGGGCTGGTCGCGTTGGCGGTAACCCTCGACCATGGCGCCGATCAGTTCGAGGAAGGTGATCGTGGGGCGCGCGATCCAGAAGAGTTCTTCCCGGCCGACGACGGTGCCGTCGCTCGTCCGCCAGCCGAGGGCGGCGAGTCCCTCGGCGATCGCGTCTCGGCGTTCGTCCGAGGAGGTGCCGGCGGCGAGGGTGAAAAGCACGAGGTATCCGGCCTCCCGCTCGACCTGGTCGGTGCCGAGCGGCAGACGCTCGAGCAGGTGACGCCACATCTTGACGACGTCGCCGGCCATCGAACTTCCGAGATTGGTCCGAACCAGCTTTCCCTTGTACTTGCGCACCAGTCCGAGGGTCTTGGCGTATTCGCGGAGCAGGTGGACCGGCCGTTGATCCGTCTCACGGTTACTGGTGGCGGGCCATTCGTCGAAGCCCGGCAGCGTCTGCCGCATCTCCGCCACGACGACGGGGGGCAGATAGCCTGCCTGGGTCAGGGTGATGCCGTCGGGTCCGATCCGCTGCAGGAACCACCGCAGATGCCGCGTCGCCATGTCCTGGGCCGCCTCGATGCCGACCCGCCGGTCGGTGAGCCCGGCATGCTCCAGGAGCGAAAAGACATGCGGGGCAGCCTGATGCGGGATCCGGCGCAGCAAGTCCGCCAACTTCGAATCGGTCACCGGGCCGTGGTCACGGATCACGGCCTCCAACCGGAGGTTACGGTTCACGACGTCGACACCGAACGATTCAGGCGCGAAACCCGGCCCCACCCACGCCCCGGCGTCGTGATGACCGGGATGCGACGGGGTGGCCAGGACCTTCAGCAGATCCGTGTACCCGCCCGGTCCGCCGCAGTCCTCGGGTGGGCAGGCGCGGGCGCCGGCAACGCACGCGATCGTCGGCGCAGACCCGTCGGCGTCGATCCGCTCGAGGACGATCGTGTGGTCCCAGCCGTCCCCGAAGTCGTACAGATAGGACAGCAGTTCGCCGGGTTCGGCCAGAACCTGGTCGAGCCGCACCGCGTCCTCGCACAGCTCGTCGTCCTCGTCGGCGAATCCCTCGTCGATGCTCTCGCGCATCTCGTAACGCTCCGAGGCGGGCGGCTCGCCGCCGACCCACGAATGCAGGTGACTGTCCTGCCAGCCCATGACCGTCTGCACTATCGGATGCAGCTCGTGTAGAAACAGGTTCGACGGCACCACGAACTGACGCCAGATCGGCGGCGTCACCTCGTCGAGTTCGATACGCAGGTGATAGCTCGCGACGTCGCGGCGACCCCGCCTCGCCGACGGCCGGACGATCATCGGCACGTCGGGGACGACGGACAGATGTCGGCGTTTACCCGAAGCGGTCATGGCGTCATGTTAGGCGGGAGGCAGCGGTGTCCGGCACAAGTGGTGACGATAGCGTGAACGCATGCCCGTGTCCCCGGTTCTCGCAGGTCGGTACCAGTTGCGAGCAGTGCTGGGCCGGGGCGGGATGGCCGACGTCCACGACGGCTGGGACCTGCGCCTCGAACGGCCGGTCGCGGTCAAGGTGCTGCGCCCGGAACTCGCGTCGGTCCCCGACACCCGGCGGCGGTTCGAGGCCGAGGCCCGGCTGGCCGCCACGCTGAACCACCCGAATGTGGTCGCCGTCCACGACTGCGGCGAGGACGCCGGCGTGGCGTACATCGTGATGGAACGCCTTCCCGGCCGCACCCTGGCCGACGAGATCGCCGGCGGTCCGCTCCCCGACGGGCGGGTGCGGTCGATCCTCGCGGACGTGCTCGCCGCGGTTGGCGCCGCCCACCACGCCGGCATCCTGCACCGCGACATCAAACCGGGCAACGTGCTGTTCACCGCCACCGGCGCGGTGAAGGTCACCGACTTCGGGATCGCGAAGAGCGCCGATTCCGACCACACCGCGACCGGGCAGGTCCTGGGTACAGTCGCGTACCTCAGTCCGGATCGCATCACCGGCAAACCCGCCACCCCCTCCGACGACCTCTACGCGGTCGGGGTCGTCGGCTACGAGGCCGTCACCGGGCAGCGGCCGTTCGCCGGCGACAACATCCTCTCGCTCGCCCGGGCGATCACCGACGGCGCGGCCCGGCCCCTCCACGAGATGCGTCCGGACGCCGACCCGGGCCTCGCGCACACCATCGAACGGGCGATGGCCCGCGATCCGCGGCATCGGTACGCCGACGCCCCGTCGATGCGGGCCGCCGTCCTCGGAACGCCCGTCCCCCCGACGAGAGCATTCACGCCCACCACGGCCGTCCACGAGCTACCGCCCGAGCCTGCGCGACCCCGCCGGCGGACCGGTCTGATCATCGCCGCCATTGCCGCGCTGCTGGTCGCGGTCGTCGTCGGCGCGCTGGCCATCGCGGCGCAGAATCGGGACGGCACCGTCGGCCCCGGCGCGGGCACCACCGCCGTCAGTCCGCCGCCGGCCCCCGTGACCGCCCCGAGCAGCGCCGTCGAGATCACCCCCGTCGCACCCGTCCCGCCGCCGAACGCACCTTCGGCGAACGCCCCGAAACCGGGTCCGGGAAACAGCAACGGCAACAACGGGAATGGGAACGGGAACGGGAACAACAAGACCAAGGACAAGGAGAAGAACGGCAACTGACCCGGTCGGTGGTTCACGCAGGGGTGCCGACGCCGCGGTGCGCGTCGACGGCGGCCCGCACGGCCGGCGCGACGTCGGTCGCGAATTTCCTGACCTGCGCGGGGTCGTCGCCGTCGGTGCCGAAGACGAACGTGTCCATGCCCGTCTCCACCGCGAGGTCCGTCAACTGGCTCACCCACTGCTCGGTGGTTCCCTCGAACAGCGTGTCCGACGGAGTGTCGCCTACCCGCCCGAAGATGTTGTAGGCGCGGACGATCGAACTCGGATCGCGGCCGGCGTCCGCGGCGCCCGCATCGATCTTCGCGTGCATGCCGGGCAGGACCTCCGGCGGGAAGTACGAGCTCGACGGGACCCATCCGTCGGCGGAACGCCCCAGCGCGCGCAGCAACCGCGGCCCGCCGACACCGAGCCAGATCCCCATCGGATGCGCCGGGACCGGCCCGGGATGCACCCCGTCGAGGCGGTAAAACTTGCCCTCCGATCGGACGGCACGCTCCCCGGACCACATGAGGCGGATCACCTCGACCGCCTCCTCCACCGCCGTCGCCGCCTGCCCGGGCGTGCGGACGTCGCCGCCCATCGCGCCGATCGCCTCCCAGAAGGCGCCCGCACCCAACGCCAGTTCGAACCGGCCGCCCGACATGACGTCGAGACTGGCCGCGGCCTTCGCCATCACCGCGGGCGGGCGCAGCGGCAGGCACGCGACGTCGGGAAACACGCGCACCCGCTCGGTTCGGGCCAGCAGGGTGCCCATCAGCGAGAAGGAGTCGAGGAACTTCGCCTGGTACGGGTGATCCTGAACGGCGACGAAATCGAGCCCGGTCTCATCGGCGAGCGCGGCGAGTTCGAACGTGTTGCTCAGCAACTCCACCGTCGGGGTGACGAACACGCCGAACTGGAGGGCTCTGCCGTAGTCGGTCATCTCGGTCGCGTCCCCTCTCGGTTCCCGGACTCCTTTCGATCATCCACCACCTCGCCCGCCGGGAACACCCGGTTCGCCGGGCGGCATAGTGGGTTCATGACATCCGAAGACACGACCGCAGGCTCCGCTCCCGACGTGCGGGACGCACCCGACCACCACCGCTTCGAAATCCACGTCGACGGAGAGCGCGCCGGGCTCACCGAGTACCTCGACCGCGGCGACCAGCGCATCTTCTTCCACACCGAGATCGGCGACCAGTTCGCGGGACGCGGCCTCGCCACCGCCCTGATCCACGGCGCGCTCGACGAGACCGTCCGCGGCGGCAAGCGGATCGTGCCGATCTGCCCGTTCGTCGCCGGCTACCTCAAGAAGCACGACGACTTCGCCGACAGCGTCGACCCGGTCACCCCCGACGCCGTCCAGGCGGTGAAGGATTCGCGCGGCTGATCACGGCCGGCCGTCGGCGCCGCGGGCCTCCTCGAGCTGTCCGATGAGGGTCGCGGCGTCGTAGGGGCCGCTGTGCCGGACAAGGTCGGTGCCCGTCGCGCCGAGGTAGAACGTCGGGGTCCCGCGGAAGTCGCTCGACTCGGCGTCGAGTTCGTCGTCGTCGACGCGGTGGAGGTATTCGCCCTTGCGGATGTCTTCCTCGAACCGGTCAGTGTCGAGCCCCAGCTCCGCCGCGTACCCGAAGATCTCGTCCTCGGCGAGGGCGTCGCTGTTGGCGAACAGGTGGTCGTGCATTTCCCAGAACCGTCCCTGCGCGGCCGCCGCCTCGCTGGCCTGGGCGGCGAACCGGGCGTGCGGGTGCACGTCGTCGAGAGGCAGATGCCGGAACACGTAGCGCAGTTCGTCACCGAAATGCGCTCGCACGTCCCGAATGCTGCCGGTGGCCTTGCTGCAGAACGGGCATTCGAAGTCGCCGTACTCGACGAGGGTGAGAGGCGCATCGGCCGGGCCGCGGACGTGATCGCGGGTAAGGGCGACGGGCCGCAGGAGGGTGAGGCCGGGTGCCTTCGTCGGCGGGTACCGCCAGTCCGACAGCCGGAACAACGCCCAGCCGAGCACCGTCGCGATGACGGCCGCCGTCAGCACGCCGACCCGGGCCTCGTTGGCCAGCTCGGGAGAGTCGATGGCGAGGTCGACGATGAACAGGGAGATGGTGAAGCCGATGCCGGCCAGCGCGCTGCCGCCGGTGATCTGCGAGAGCGTCAGCCCGGGTGGCAGGCTGCCCGGCCGCAGCTTCGAGAGGATGGCGGTGGCCGCGGTGATGCCGACGAGCTTGCCGACCACCAGGCCGAGCACGATGCCCCACGCCAGCGACGACCGGGCCGCGTCCGCGAGGGTCTGCCCGGTGATGACCACTCCCGCGTTGGCGAGCGCGAAGATCGGGACGACGAGGAACGCGGTGTACGGCTGGTAGAAGCGCAGGAGACGCTCGTTGACGGACACCGCCCGCAGCACCCCGAGCTGCGCCGCGCGGGCGTAGTCGGAGTTGGGTGACTGCCGGAACGCGCGCGTGAGTTCCCCTGCCCGCTCCACCTCGCTGCGTCTCGGCGGATACACCGGCAGGATCAGCGCGATCAGCACACCGACGAGGGTGGGGTGGACGCCGGATTCGTAGAACGCCACCCAGGTGGCCGCCGCGACCACGAAATAGGCGACGCCACGCCACACCTCGAGCTTGCGCAACTGCATGATCAGCAGCAGTCCCACGCACCCGAGGAGCAGGGGCCCGAGCCGCAGGTTATCGGTGTAGAAGAAGGCGATGATCGCGAGGGCGCCGATGTCGTCGGCGACTGCGAGGGTCAGGATGAACAGGCGCAACCGGGCGGGGCATCGGGGACCGACCAGCGCGAGCGCCCCCAGCACGAACGCGGTGTCGGTGGAGACGACGACGCCCCACGCGCTCGCCTCCTCCCCGGTGGGGTTGAGGACGAGGAACAGGGCGGCGGGCAGCGCCAGGCCCGCGATGGCGGCGAGGAGCGGGACGGCGGCGCGGGCACGGTCGGTGAGTTCGCCGATCGTCAGCTCGCGTTTCACCTCCAACCCGACGACGAAGAAGAACAGCGTCATCAACCCGTCGTTGACCCAGTGCTTCAGGTCGAGGCTGACGACATAGTCGCCGATCTGGATCGTCACCGGCGTGTGCCAGAACGACTCGTACGACTGCCCGACGTTGGCCCACACCAACGCGACGATCGTCGCGACGAGGAGAAAGCCGGCCGACAGCTTGTCGTCGTCCGTGTCGTCGCGAATCTCGGCCAACCTCATCGACAGTCGCCGAAGTGGGGTGGGGCTGCTCTGGTCGACCGTCATCTGTCCCCTCACTTCCAGTTCCGCCGCTGGTCAGCCTAACGCCGCTGCCCATCAGCCGCTCCGCAGTCCGTTCGGGCCGCCCGACTACCCGAACACTGCGCGTTACCATCTCGCCATGGGATCGAAGCGCAGGAGCAATCCGGGCCAGAAGCGTGCGGCGAAGCAGAAGGCACGCCAACGACGGAACCGCTCCACCGTGTCACCACTGTTTCCCACTCCCGCCGTCGACGAGGCGCTCATCGACAGCTTCGTTCAGTGGCTCCGCGGAGGCGAACTCGACGAGGATGCGGAAGACTACGGGCACCTCGTCGAGTCGACACTCACGAACCTCTCGCACACCCGCCCCGGTTTCCGCGCCACCGGCTGGCTCCCGGTGGACGCGCATGCCCTGCTCGAGGTCGCCGACGAACTCGTCGCGCAAGATACCGACGACATGGACGACGTCGCCATGACGATCATCGCGTCCACGCTGACGTTCCTGAACTTTCTCGACGAGAATCGATTGTGGACCGGCACCGAAGAGGACTTCACGCACTGCATCGAGGACCTCCTCGAATTCGTCGAGCCGGAGCCACCCGTCCTCCTTCCGGAGGACATCGCGCTTCCCACCGTGGACGAGGAAGACGAACTTCGCGCACTGCTCGCCCTTCCCGCGATCACGGCCCTCGCCGCACTCGTCGACTGGGTCGGCACGAGTATGCCCGTCACCGCCACGAAGGTGCCCAAACCGGCCTCCCTTCCCGGTCTCGCTGACGCGCTGGGAATCGATCTCGCCGTCGACTCGGACGGATATCCGCGGGTCAGGAAAATCCGCTCGATGCGCGACGTGCCCGAGATGATGACGTATTGGGAAACCGCCGAAGAGGTCGGTCTCATCACCGTCAACTCCACGCGCGCGGTCCGCGGTCCGAACGCGGAGCTGCTCGCCGACCACACGACGCCGGCCCTGCCGTTGATTCGCGCAGCCGTCACCGAATTCGTTCGCCGCCAATTCGTCTCGCAACCTGACCACCTCGACCTCATGCAACTGACCGACGTCGTCGTGATGCAAGTGATCCTTGCCGGAATGACATCGGAGCCGTCCCCCACCCCGCCGGAAGACGCGCCGCTCGACGACGAATCGCTCATGGATGACTTCGTCTACGACCGATTGGACGCGCTGGTGGAACAGAAGTGGCTGACCAAGGACGACGCCTACCGCGTTCCGGCTGCGCTGCAGCCTGCCGTCCTGCGTGCCGTCCAGCTCGCGAGTTCGGAATCCGAGTACGCACTGCCAGACGTGGTGGATGCGCAGATAACCCTGCGGATCTCGTTGGAAGGCACACACATTCCCGTCTGGCGCCGCATTCGACTCGATGCCACGCTACCGCTCGCCGCTCTCCACGACATCATCCAGTCCGCGTTCGGGTGGGAAGATGCTCATCTCCACGAGTTCTCCGTCGGACCGGCGTACTCGGGTGGCGGAGTCTTCATCCCCGCCGACGACATCGCGCACCGCGACGTGGAAGGCCCGGTCGTTCCGGAGGAGGAGATCCCCATCGGGATGCTGCTCGGCTCCGTCGGCGACCATCTCACCTACCTGTACGACTTCGGTGACGACTGGATCCACCACATCGTCGTCGAATCCGTCGATGACCCCCATCCCGACTTCGCCGGCGCGCTCTGCCTCGACGGGGGCAACATGGCGCCGTACGAGGATTCCGGCGGGCCGTGGGGTTGGGCAGCCAAGATCGACGCCAGCGCCGATCCAGGACACGAGGAGCACGCGGAGATCCGGGAATGGCTCGGTCTTCGCCCCGGTCAGCAACTCGATCCGACCTCGTTCGATCGAGACCGGGTCAATTCAGCGTTCGCGTCGTTGTTCGGGTAGCGCGAGGTCAGGCGTAGTTCTCCTGTACGAACGTGGTGAAGCCCTTGCGGATCAGCCGGACGGCCTGCTTCTGCCCCTGCCGCAGCACGGACTTCGGCACCCACACCTTCGGCTCCACCGACATCGTCAGGGACACCAGCGTCCCGCGGGCGGTGGGGGTCAGTCGGTACTCCCCCTCCTGGCACTTCTGCTTCTCGCTCTCGAGAAGCGTCCACGACATGTGCTCGTCCCCTATCCACTTGTGCTCGGCGAGCTGAACGTCGGAGACACCGAGGACGGCGAGCGTCATCCGCACGGTGCGGGGACGTCCGTCGTCGAACCGCGACTCCACCACGACCTCCTTGTGCACCGCCGACCACTCGGGAATGCGTTCGACCTCCACCAGAGCGGCCATCACCTGCTCCGGAGGTGCCTCGATCTCGAACTCGCCTGACACCGACAACGCCATCTACTGCTCTTTCTCTCGACGGATGTGCCCCACGTGAGTGGCATTGCGTCCTCCAGCACGCATTGCCACTCACCTGTCCTACAGTTCGGCCGCGTAGCGCTCCAGCATGGCAGCGAGTTCGTCGGGTCGCGCGAGGGCCGCGAGATGTCCCGCATCGATGACCTCCGGCACGATACCCAGCCGCTCCCGGACGATCCGCTGCATGAAGTCGAGCGGAAACAGCCGGTCGCGACTGCCGGCGACGACGCGCGTCTTGACGTGCGGCCACGCGTCCGCCTGCCACACCGTCTCGAACGGGGTATCCGACACCACCGGCGGCTCCTGACTGAACGCCTGCTCGGTTACGGCCGCGGGAACGTCGTGGAAGAACAGCGACCGCAGGTCGTCGGGGGCGTCGGGGTCGCGACCCTCTTGCACATCGAGCGCGCGTTTCGCCTCCGGCTGTCCGGTGGTCGCCCACCACTGCCCGGGCGCCTCCCCCGGCGCCGGCAGCATGGGCGCCACCAGAACCAGGAGGTCGACATCGACCTCGCCGCGCTGACACACGATCGCTGCGGTGAACGCGGACATGGACTGCGCGACCAGCACGATCGCCCCCTCGACGTCCTCGGCGGCGTCGACGACGACGTCGGCGAACTCGTACTGCCCCGCCGCGTCGTCACCGTACGGCAGGTCGACGGCGATCACCGAGTGCCCACGCTCCTCGAGGAGCGGTGTGACGCGATGCCAGTACCACGAGTCCGAGCCGGCGCCGGGCAGCAGAACGAAGGTTGCGGGCATCTCGTCTCATCTCCTGTTCCGGGACACGAACGGTCGGGTCGAGCCTAAGCGCTACGTGAGTGGGAATGCGCGTCCGAACACGCTTTCCCACTCACGTGCGGGGTGAAACGGTGGAGCGTCCGATGCCGATACACCCCATAGGTCGGACAGGTCCGGCCGCGACGGGACCGACTACCCCACCACAGAACCGAGCCGACATGTTCACCAACCACCTCTTCGGCGGAATGACCGAACAGGAAATCGACATCGAAATCGCCGACGAGCTGGCGGCCTGACGCAACCCCGTGAGTGGCGATGCGTACCCCGGCACTCCGCGCCGCTCACCTGCGAATTACGTTCACGCTCAGCTGGTTCGCGCACTCGCGCATGCCCGACGGAAACTCGGCGTAGCGTCACGTGGACACTGTCGACGGAGGAGTGCTCATGTCGGGCGAACTGTCGTTCTTCGAACTGGGTGTGGCCAACACCGAACAGGGCCGGAAATTCTACTCAGCGTTGTTCGGCTGGGAATTCGAATCCGGACCCGGCGGGTCCGGCTACGCGATCAACACACCGAACGTCCCGGGCGGCATCCACGGCGGCGACGAAGGAGCCAGCCCCTACGTATTCTTCCGGGTGCCCGACCTCGCGGCCGCCGTCGAGCAGGTGCTGGCACTGGGCGGCACCGTCGACGCCGTCGATCTGGGCGACGACCCGGAGTCGGTGGCGAAATTCGGGAAGTTCAAACTGTGCCACGACGACCAGGGATCCGCTTTCGGCCTGCACGAACCGCCCGACGGACGATGATCAGCGCGCCCTCGAGGTCGCGCTGATCATCGGACTGGCGCTTTACGGGGTGCGAGTATGACGAACGGTCGGTTTCGGTTCACGACCGAACTGCACGTCGGCCCACTACGTCGTGCGAACGATCACCGGCGAATCAGGGATTGACGGTTCGGCCCTGATCGTTGGCCGGCTGCGAGGAGATACCGTCGTCGGGGCCGTCGCACCAGTTGTCGAACTGGTTGTACGGATCGGTGCCCCACTGCGGCACGTTGTTCTCGTAGGGTTCCGCCCAGTCGTCGCACCCGACCGGGCCGTTCTGCGGGAACCCCGGTGGCAGCGGTTGGACGACATCCGGTCTGCGTACCGGTACCGCCGAGTCGAGAGTGCCACCCCAGGCGACACCGGACGCTCCCAATCCGATCGAAGCCGCGAATACTGCCACCGCGGCCACTCTCCTGCCCATTCTCATAATTGCCTCCGTTGGTTGCCTGGCCTCACGGGGCGGTACCCATAAACGCGGAAAACAATCCTCGACGAGGGTGTTCGTTGCAGAAATTCGACGATCAGTCGGTTTCGGGTCGGCAGCGCATGTACATCTCGGTCACCGACGTCAGGACCTGCTTGCCCGACCCGTTGAGAATCTCCGCCGCAACCGTCACCAAGGCCCGTCCGCGATCGTCCGGAACCACATCCTCGACCACCAAATTTCCGGTGAGCACATCACCCGGCCGCACCGGCCGCAGGAAGTTCACATCGCGCATCCGCTTCCCGGCGATGACGCTCCACCCCTCGTACAGCGTCGACGCGGACAGTCGCTGACACACCGCGATGGTGTGCACACCACTCGCGATGAGCCCACCGAAATAGCCGTCATCTGCAAAATCCCGATCGATGTGGAACGACTGAGGATCCCACTGCCCCGCGAACTCGACCACCTCCTGCTCCGTCACCGTGTACGAGCCCAACGCGAACTTCCCGCCGACCACCAGGTCGTCCGCGTAAACGACGTCACACTTGCTGTCCACTATCAACCGTCCGATCATTCGCTACAGTCCCCGACACGGAGACTGCAGTCGAGGATATGACCGAACGCGGGCGGCGGTGACAGCGCCCTTCCTCAGGCGGCAGGCGATGGCTGTCAGTTCTCGTCATAACGCGGCCAGCCCGGATACGGAGCCAGCGTCGGGTACGGGGTGTCGTGCGGGAGGTTCGCCTTGGGCGGTCGCACATCCCTGGCATCAGGCATGCGTGAGTCGCACTCCGTGTAAGCGTTCTGATCACGCGCGCCTTTCGCATGTTCAGCCAATGTCCAACCACCGAACACATTGACGGTGGGCGCACGTTCCGAGCCGGAGGATTCTGCCGAAGTCGCGGACTGGTCATTCGGTGCGATCAACTCCACCGTCTCCGCGTTCACGTACTTCGACCCCACGTTGTAGAACTTCCCGTCTTCGCCCACTTCCATCACCGAGTAGTCGCCCGTGCACACCGTGGCGAACCAGCCATGCTCGGTCGGCGTCATCCACATCAGATGTTGAAACTGGGTACCGACATATCTCCGGTCGGTCGGGTCTATGGGGTTATCGAAGTCGGCCCTCTTCTTTTGTGGAACCGCCTCCGCAAAACCCGGGTACGTGGCCGAAAGCGCGCTGCTGTTGACCGCAAGATAGTAGGACTCCATATAGGCCCGTACAACTGTCGCCGGCCGGCTGGACAGATCGATGCCCGGGTCGGCTGACCACCGATAGTTGTAACCCACGCTGTCCGGCACCGAGTAAGTCACAGCCGGCACAGCCGCTGGGGACTCCGCATCACTCGATTTACACCCCGCTACCAGCAAGAACGCCGCGGCGACAATCGCACCCAGATGTCGATTCACTGGCCGCCAGTCGCATTCTGAGCAAACTCGCGCCCTGCGTTCATCTGGTCGATGAACTCGCCCAATCCTGTGTACCCGGAGTCGATTATGTAGCTCGAAAGGTTTGCCCCAAGTATCGGGAGCGTGGATGCGGGGCGGTCTCCCGCGATCTTGTCATACGGCAACAGAGGACCGTTTTCCCCATCTCGAAATTCCTCCAGTCCCTCGTAGGGACCGAGCACTCCACCATTCGCCGCCTGTAGACCTAACGCGATTTGGTAGTACTGCTTGGCAAGGTGCGCCTCGTCAGCGAATTGAGTATTCGATTGCGCAGTGTTGTCGGGCACAGCCCCCATCACCGCGCTCTTGAATGCCGGGTCCGCAAGGTCAATCCCACTCGAAATAATTGGACCTGCACCCGGAATGAACTCGACCCCCTTACTTATGACCGTTCTAATGGTGTCGTACGCGACGCCTTTGTCCTCGAATCCCGATGAATTCATTGAGGATTCGTCCCCCGATCGGTCAGCGAACTCTAGGTCGAAACCTCTATCCACCACCCCCTGGATACTGCCTGCCCACCATCCGTACTGGTTGTGCGAGACCTCGGGAGTTCGACCTTCGAGTGTCCACGCCTGCTCCAGCTGAGCCGACATTCCGAATGCTTGCGCGTTGAAGTAGCTTGCTGCATCGGCGTTGGAGTCGATCACCGAGAAGAGGCGGGGCGCGTTCTCCAGCCCGAATTCTCCGCCGGTGGGACTGGCGAAACCCGAAGTGCCCGCGAAGTCTCCGGGCACCCCCACCATATTGCCGATGTAGGGTGCGAGTGATGTGCCCAAGGCCTGGGTGATGTGAGGGTTCACCTCGCCGATGGACTGCCCCTTCATCTCCGGGATATCCAGCAAGTCGGCGTCTTTGGCTGCCAGGATCTGGGCGAGCCCGAATGCCGATTCGCCGGCCTGTCTCGACCGGAACAATTCTCCGGGATCGGAGGGATCGGTGGGTCGGGCGTCGTCGGCGATCCAGTCGAACATTCCCGCGACGTTCTGTTCGCCGCCGTCGACCCAATCACGTTGGAGCAGAGGCATGATGACGTCGTCGCGGTTGTAGTCGGCCGGTATTCCCTCGCCGGACAGGATGTTGTGGACGGCGACATGGTCGCGGCCGCCGACGCCGATCATGTCCTGCAGGAGTGCGTCGACGCCGTCGCGGCGCAGAACGTTGTGGTCGAAGGAGTCGCCGATCAGCAGACTCTTGTCGTTGGTGGCCGACGCGATTTCGCCGGCACGGGAGAGGAGGTTCTCGCTCAGCTCACTGCCCTGCTGGACTGCGGGGTCGGCGAGACCGAACGCCTTGGTGAAGCGTGCCAGGTCGTGGCCGTTGTTGACGACCAACGACTGCTGCGGGGCGTCGTGCGCACCCTTCGTGAGGTTGCCGGTCGACGTCACCGGCCCCTCGAACAGTCCGCGCAGGCTCTCCGGGATGTGGCCCTGGCCGCCGACGTCCCCGGCGGCACTGCCGATGTTGTAGTTCGACACGACGGCGAGACCGTTGGACAGCGCGCTGGCGGCCTCGGTGCGTCCGTTCTCGCCGTATTGCTCCGACAGCTCCAGGAAACCGTCCTTGCCGGCCGCGGTGTAGAACTGCTGGAGGAAGTCGATCGTTCCCTGCGGAACATCCGTGACCTTGCCGCCGTCTGCCAGCGTCTTCACCTGTTCGGGGGTGAGCCCCGCGGCCAGGATCTCCCGTGCAACACGATCGCGGACTTCCTGCGCAATGTCGGATCCGCCGCGCGCGACCTGCTCGCCCAGCGTGGTGCCCTCGTGCCCCGACAGGCCGTTCGACGCGGGTGCACTGGCCGCCACGGCGCCGAGTGCGTCCCGGATCGCCGTCGCCATGTCCCGATCGGCATTGTCGAGTTCCGTCAGCGCCCCATCGAGTTGGCTGCGCCAGTACTCCATCAGGTCGGCGCGCTCGGCGGCCTCGGCCTCACTCGTCGCCGTCGGCGGCTGACTGACGAGTTGCCAGTCGTCGGACACGGCGAATCCATCGGTGGCCGCCTTGTCGATCACGGTCGCGACGTAATCCCGCGCATGGCCGAGACGATCGGCGCCACCCACGAGCGCGTGCGACAGGTCGTCCAGATCGTCCGCGAGTCTTCGGATTTCGGTGCGCTCGGTGTTCGCTCGCTGCTCGGCGGCCGCCTGCGCGGGGCCGCGCCAGTCGTCGTGCCCACCCAGATCGGCGACAACCCGATAGACGTCCTCCGCCCGGCTGCGCGTGTCTTCGGCGGTCCGGCCGATCTCTTCACCTGCCGAGGTCAGGTCCTGCGGGTTCCAGACGTGCAGCTGCGACCTCCGCGGAATCACATCTCCCCCATCGCCGACAGCTGCGCAGCGAACGACGTGTCGGTGACGTCGTAATTCTCGGCGCCGTCTCCCGCGATGAACGCCATCTCGTCGATGCGGCTCGCGGCGACCCCGAGGGCGGACGCGAGGATGTCTCCGGCGTCCTGGCAGGCGGCGGCGGTGTCGGATCCCTCGACAGCCCGGCCGGCGTGGTCGAAGCTCCGCCGGCCGCCCAGCTCCTCGACCTCACGGGCGACGGCGCCGAGCGCACCGGCCATCGCGCGCAGCATATCGGGGTCGACCTTGACGACCGCGATCTCCGGGCCCCCGAGCACCGGCGGCAATCCGGGGACGCTCGCCAGCGGTGGCTGCGTCGCATCGGTTCCGTCCACGGATCCGATGACACTTTCCGGCCACGTCATATCGCCCACCGACATCGGCTTTCCCCCTGATATCTGCCTCACGGTCCACCCCCGGACCGGGTCACCGACACGCTCGGCGACCGTGCAGAGAATAGCGGACGCCGTCGCACGGACGTGTGACCACGACACGGTTAACCGGATACTCGGATTGAGAATCGGGTGAACCGGGTAACGACACGAGATGGCCATCACCGATATCAAGGAGTACAGCCACCTCACCGAGGCGGATGTGGAGGCGCTGGGTGCAGAACTCGATGCGATCCGCGCAGACGTCGAGGAGTCCCGCGGCGCCCGCGATGCGCGGTACATCGACCGGACGATCAAGCTGCAGCGGTCGCTGGCGATTGCGGGCAGGGTCGTCCTGTTCGGCAGCCGGAAGAGACCGGCGTGGATCCTGGGCACCGCTCTGATGGCCGCGGCGAAGATCATCGAGAACATGGAACTCGGCCACAATGTCATTCACGGCCAATGGGATTGGATGAACGACCCGGAAATTCATTCGTCGAACTGGGAATGGGACAACACGTGCCCGTCCTCCGGGTGGAAACATTCGCACAACTACGTGCACCACAAGTTCACCAACATCGTCGGCCTCGACAGCGACGTCGGGTACGGGATCCTGCGCATGACCCGGGACCAGAAATGGTCACCGGTGTATCTGGCGCAACCGTTCTACAACGTGCTGCTGGCGTTGCTGTTCGAGTGGGGTGTCGCGCTGCACCACCTGGACGTGGCGAGCATCCGGCGCGGCGACTACGACCGCGCCGAGACGCTCCGCAACGCCAAGGAGGTGGGACGAAAGATCGCGCGACAGGTCGGCAAGGACTACGTGGTATTCCCGGCGCTCACCGGGCCCGCCTGGAAATCCACCCTGACGGCCAACGTCACTGCCAACGTGATCCGGAATCTGTGGGCCTACGGTGTCATCTTCTGCGGACACTTCCCGGACGGCGCCGAGAAGTTCACCAAGGAAGAATTCGACCGGGAGACCAAGGCCGAATGGTATCTCGTCAGATGCTGGGCTCCGCCAACTTCCACGCCGGGCCGGTGCTGGCGTTCATGAGCGGCAACCTCTGCTACCAGATCGAGCACCACGCCTTCCCGGACCTGCCGAGCAACCGTTACGCCGAGATCGGTGTGAGGATAAGGGAACTGTGCGACAAGTACGACCTGCCGTACACGACGGGTTCACTCCCCCACCAGTACGGACTGACCCTCCGGACCATCCTCAAGTTGGCCCTGCCCAACCGCTTCTTGTCGGCGTCCGCGGACGACGCACCGGAGACGGCGTCCGAACTCCGATTCCGTATCCGGGGTGGGATGAAGGAAGTGTTCGGGGTCGACCCGGCCACCGGCAAGCGGCGCGGGCTGCGCACCGCGCTGGCGATGATCCGTCACTGACTACGGCGTCCACGCGAACCGGAAGCGCTGCGCGACCTCGTCGACCGGCTCGTCCCGGTACCGGGAGTGCTCGTACTCCTTGACCGCCAGGAGCGCCTCCACGATCGCGGGACCGAACAGGTCCTGCGCGAGCGACGACGACCGCAGCGCTCCGAGCACGTCGGACGGCAGCGTGGGGAGCACGTCGACGGCGTCCGCTCCGGTCAGTTCGGCCGGATTGACCGACACCTCGTCCGGGAGGGGATGTGCACCGAGGATTCCGTCGTGGGCGGCGCCGAGGATGGCGGCGGTGCCGAGATACGGGTTCGCGGACGGGTCGACGGCCTTGATCTCGAGGTTCGCGCCGTGCGGGTTGCCGGCGGTGTCGGCGCAGAGGCGGACGGCGGCCTCCCGGTTCTCCAGACCCCAGCACCGGTACGCGCCGGACCACATCCCCGGACGCAGCCGCAGGTGCGAGAGCGCTGACCCGGCGAGGACGGCGGTGACGTCGGGCAGCGCCCGCAGTATCCCCGCGACGGCCGCGCCACCCGCCTCGGTCAATCCGTGCGGACCCGGACCTCCCGACAGCAGCGGCCGGCCGCCTTCGGCGAACGACACGTGCTGATGCGCGCCGTTACCCGAACCGCCCGCAACGGGCATGGGCGAGAACGACGCCCGCAGTCCCAGGGTTCGCGCGACGCGGCTGATCAGTGCGCGGGCCAGCACCGCGTCGTCGGCCGCCCGGACGGCATCGGCGGGGGCGAGGGACACCTCGAACTGGTTGAGTCCTGCCTCGGCGTGGACCTGTTCGATCGGGAGTTCGGCCGTCGCGGCGGCCGCGAGCAGTCGTCCGAGGAATTCTTCCTGCGCGAGTACGGCATTGAGCCCGTACGCCGCCCACTCCTCGACGGCCACTCCGCCGAAAAGCGTGAACTCGATCTCGGAACCCACCCGTGCGGTGAGGCCCGACGACGCCAACCGCTCCGTCACCCGCCGCAACGCGCCCCGGGTGCAGGCGAGCGACGGCGTCCCGTCCTGCTCGGTAAGGCACGCCGGCGCCCAGTACGTGCCGTTGCCCAGATCGCGCACGTCGTCGCTGACGATGCGGAGCCGAAGATCGCCCACGACGGAGAACGCCGGCGTGAACGCGAGGTGGTCGTCGATGCAGAACACGCTCCAACTCGGTGAGGCGCCCGCACCGGATTCGACGAACGATGTCGATCTCGCGATCGGCAGCACCTTCGCGCGGGAGACCCCGGCCATGTCGACGATGGAGCCGACGATGCGGTCCCCTCGGCCATGGTCGTCCCTCTCGCTGCGCATCACGCCCGGGCCCCTGCCGTGATCCGTGCGAGGAAGTCGAGCACGCTGCGCACCGCTTCCCGTTGGGCCCGGCCCTGCCCGGCCCCACCACCCCCGAACGCGATGCCCCCGGTCCACTGCGCGTCGGCGGGAAACACACCGAGGCGGATGAGGTGGCCGGAACCGTCGAACGTCCGGTGCTCGTCGTGGGCGGCGGATCGACGGTCGAGCAGAGCTGTGGCCATCTCGCCCGACGGCCACAGCTGATCGTCCGCGCCGGTCAGGCACAGCAGCGGCGGCGTCGCCTCCTCGGACCGCAGCGCCGCGTCGGCGGGTGCGGCGGCGAGACCGGCACGGTAGGCGGCTCCGAGCCGCAGCAGGCTCGGGCGGTGGGCGGCGATGTCGCGGTGCGCCCGCCACGCGTTGCCGATCAACTGCGGCATCAGCTCGCCTCCCGGCAGCGGTGCCCACGGCACGGGCAGTCCGTTCCGTGTCCACGACGGGGTGTCGGCGATCTCCCCGTCGGGCCCGATCGCCTGCCACGACACCGAACTCGGGCTGACCAGGATCAGTCCGGCGACGGGAACGTCGCAGGCGCAGGCCGCGGCCAGCAGACCTTCCGCGCCGCGCGAGATCGCCATCGCGGTGAGCCGGTTCGCATCCACCGACCCCTGAGCACCCAACGCCGCCACCGCATCCGCGAACCGCTCGAGCGGAATGTTCACCAGCGTCGCCTCGGTGTTCGACTCGTCCACCCATGAATAGGCCAGTGCGGCATACCCGTTGGCGGCCAGCATGCCGATGGTGAAGCGTTGCGAGTCGATGCCGCCCTCCGAGCCGCCGAAGCAGGCGACGGCCGGCCAGCCGCCGAGGGGCGCGGCGCCGGCGGGCAACGCCAGCAGCGCGGATCGTCCGCCCACGTCCAGCGGCCGAACGAACACCCCGGCGTCGCTCACGTGACGTGTCACCGTCCGGCGTGCGATGCCGTCCGGCGACGTCGCCTCGACGGTGACGAGCCACCCGTCGGGCGGGGGCACGAACAGGTCGGGCACCCGGCCCTGCGACACGAAACGCATGGCCCACAGCGGTGCGTCGCCGTCCGCGACGTCCCAGTCCCCGCGGTCCGGGCTCTGCGCCGCGACGTCGACCACCCCGTCGGCCGGGGCGGTGAACGTGGCCTCCGACCGCCACCACGCACCGAACAGGTCGGTCCCGGTGGTGCGGACCGTCACCGGCGCGCCGGGAGTGGCGCCGCGCACGACGAGCGAGAACGCCTGGTCGTGGCGCGAATTCGCCGGGACGTCGAGGACGAGGGCACCGGACGACACGTCCGCGGCCGGCGTCGGCTGCGGCGTCACCTCGGGGTCCGTCGACTGTGCATCGAGCAGTTGCGAGCGCGACTCGAACCAGCCGGGGAACACCGCGGACACAAGACCCGCGGCGCCCATGAGCGTGAACGGCAGCACCCAGTAACAGACGACGGACAGGGTGTCGCCGGCGTCGCGCAGGGTGGCGTCGCCGTCGACGATCGGCGGAATCAGCGAGAACACCGTCATCAGCCCGAACGCCGCCACCCACATCCAGGTCATCGCCGTGGTGACGTACCGGAATCCGCCGCTCGCCGCGGTCTGCGCGTCGACACCGGCCTCCGCGTATTCACGCACGAAGGGCCGGCCGATCAGGGCGCCCACCGCCGCGATCGCGAACAGCCCGACGTTACCGAGCGGCTGCAGCCACCGTTCGAGGACGGCGTCGTCCAGGGTGAGCGCCGCGATCAGCAGCACCGCGAAGACGGCCACCGTCCCCACCTCGAGGGTGCGCCACGGCTCGTGCCGCACCCGCTGCAGCACCTGACCGGCCAGCGCGATACCGAACGCGATCGCCACGGCAGCGACGAATCCGGTGTTGCCCACCAGGATCCAGTAGACGATCCACGGCGCAAATCCGATGACGAATCCCATTGCCCTGCCCCATTGCTCGACTCACCATATTGTCGGTCCCCGGGCGGGCGCGGGGTGCCGAATCGCCGAAGCCGGCTCAGCGTCCGAGCAGCTGATGCGCCCGCAGGCCGACGTACAGTTCGGCGGCGTCGATGGGGTCGGAGAAGTCGCGTCCGGTGAGGGTGTGGATTCTGCGCAGCCGGTACAGGACGGTGTTGCGGTGGTAGTGCAGTTGAGTGGCCGCCGCCGTGGTGGAGCCGCGGCACGAGAACCAGGCGTCGAGGGTGGCGAGCAGGCTGTCCTGTTCCTCGGCGGGCAGGGCGAGCACCGGGCCGAGGATCTGGCTCGACGCGAGCTTCCCGGCGTCGGGGACGCTGACCAGCAGCAGCGACACGGGCACCGACTCGTAGCGGGTGATCGGGCCGCCCGCGTGCCCGGCGCACCGGCGGGCGATCCGCGCCTGCTCCACGGCGTCGCTGGTTCCGCCGGGGCGTCCGAACACCGAGCTGACCCCGATCCGGCCGTGACCGGTGCGGCCGAGAACGTCGAGGGCGGGCTCCAGGACCTCGGCGCCGGCCGCCCACAGCAGCCCGATCCGGCCGTCGACCTCCGAGTCCCACACCGAATCGACACCGACGCCGCGCAGGTCCGACTGCACGACGTCCGCGGCGGACGGGGCCGCCGCCTCCACCGACACGACGACGAACGTGCTGTTCTCCGGAATCCGGAACGTGCGGAGCGCGTCGGCGGCGCCCGCCGGATTGGCCGTGTGGTCACCGAACAGTGTTCGGATCAGCCGGCCACGCGACTCCGCGTCCTCGCGGGCTCGCATGTCGGCGGTCTCCCGGTACGCCTCCGCGGCGCTGTCCGAGTAGACGTCCACGAGCGCCCACACCTGGGCGGCCATGTCGAGCAGGGCGTTGGTGGCCCGGCCCTCGGAACGGTTCATCAGTTCGTCCCAGATCAGGCGGCCGCCGAGCCGGAACGCGTGCAACAGCGCCGCCAGCGGCACACCCTGTTCGGCCTTCAGCTGCCCCGCCGCCCGCGCCGCTTCCAGCCGGATCGGGGCGCTGCCGGACAGGTTGCCGAGCATCGCCTCGAGATTGTCGACGCACGCCGCGTACAGCTGCTCGGGGGTCAGCAGGGTCGCCTCCACGTACCCGTGCTCGGCCGACAGGATGCGGGCGACGAGTTCCTCGGACAACTGTTCGACGGATTCGAGCATCGATCCCAGGAGATCGGTGGGCGACGGCGCGACGTCCGGGCTGACGGTCATCCGGCAAGACTATCCACCCGGGGTACTCCGCGCCATAGCCGTTTTGTGCGATGGCATAGCGCCCGCGACGGGATTGACAGCCGCGGCCTATGGCGTGGGCGCACGGAACAGGACGAGAATCAGTGTTCTACGCCACAGTGTTCGTCTCGTTCCGTGGCGCAGTCCTACCTGCATTCGACCCGAGCGGAGCTGTCCACCGTGAGCACTACAGAACCCGAGGCCACCTCCAACACCCCCGACGCCACCTCGCTGTACCCGGACGTCGACGCGGCCCTCGCCGCCTTGTCCGAGGGCGAGAAGACGTGGGCCGGCCTCTCCCTCGCCGACCGCCGCAAGCTACTCGACCAGGTGCACGACCTCACCGTGCAGCACGCGGACGACTGGGTCGACGCCGCGGTCGCGATCAAGGGCCTGGACCCGAAGTCGCCGCTGGTCGGCGAGGAGTGGATGTCCGGACCGTATCCGCTGGCCACCGGCACCGCGGCGCTGTCCGCCAGCCTCGCGAAACTCGAATCGGGGCACAGTCCCCTGGAGGGTGCCGCGTTCGGCACGGCACCCGGAGGTCGCACCACCGTCAAGGTGCTGCCCCTGAACATCTTCGACAAGCTGCTCCTCAGCGGATTCAGCGCGGACGTGTGGCTGCAACCGGGAATCGATCGTGCGACGGCACAGCGCGACGCCGGCCTCGCCCAGCGCGACCCGTCGCGGACCCAGGGCATCGGCGTGGTGCTGGGCGCCGGCAACATCACCTCGATCGCCCCACTCGACACCCTGTACGAACTGTTCGCGCACAACCGCGTCGTCGCCCTCAAGCTCAATCCCGTCACCGACCGCCTGCTGCCCGTCCTGACGCGCGTCCTGGAACCACTCGTCGCCATCGGAGCGGTCCGGTTGCTCACCGGCGGCGCCGAGATCGGGACATATCTGGTGCACCACGACCTCGTCGACCACGTGCACATGACCGGCAGCGCCCTCACCCACGACGCGATCGTGTTCGGGACCGGCGACGAGGGGGCGCGTCGCAAGACGGCGAACGAGCCCATTCTCGCCAAGGCCATCTCCAGCGAACTCGGTGGCGTCTCCCCCACCATCGTCCTGCCCGGTGAATGGAGCAGCGCCGACATCAAGTTCCAGGCCGAACACATTGCGACGCAACGACTCCACAACGGCGGTTACAACTGCGTCGCCGCGCAGGCCGTCGTCGTGTCGGCCGAGTGGAAGCAGCGCGACGAATTCGTGGCGGCGCTGCGGGAGGCACTGGACCGGGCGCCGGAACGCGCCGCGTACTACCCCGGCAGCGACGCCCGGGTCGCCGGCGCCACCGCCTCGTTCCCCACCGCGGCGCACCTCGGCCGGAACGGCGGGCGCATCCTGGTCACCGATCTCGAACCCGGCGACTACACGCCTCTGCTGCAGACCGAATACTTCGCACCGGTGCTCGGTGTGATCGACCTGCCGCACGGCGGCTCCGCGTTCGCGGCACACGCCGCCGACCTCGTGAACGAGGACTTCATCGGCACCCTCGGCGTCAACATCGTCGCCGCACCGAAGACCATCCAGGCGATGGGCGCCGAATTCGACTCGCTGCTCGAGAGCCTGCGGTACGGGACCATCGCGGTCAATGCGTGGACCGGCGTCGGGTACCTCACCGCGACCGCCACGTGGGGCGCCTTCCCCGGGCACACCCTGAACGACGTCCAGAGCGGCATCGGCGTGGTCCACAACGCGCTGCTCATCGACCGGCCCGAGCGCACCGTCGTCCGCGGCCCGTTCCGTCCGTCGCCGCGGTCGATCCTCAACCGCGAGATGTCCATCTCCCCCAAGCCCCCGTGGTTCGTCACCAACCGAACCGCTGCCACGACGGGCCGATTGCTGACAGGATTTGCCGGTGCACCCTCGTGGACCCGGCTCCCGGCGATCTTCGCGTCCGCGCTGCGCGGATGAGGGCAGTGCGTCCCCGATCCCTCACCCCGTCGAAGTGGAGATGACCGATGAATCAGGAACTGTCAGTGGCCGACTACGTGATCGTGGGGTCGGGTTCGGCAGGCGCGGTACTCGCCGATCGGCTCAGCGCCGACTCCGGCAGCCAGGTCGTCGTCCTCGAGGCCGGAGGTGAGGACAAGGACAAGTTCGCGCATATTCCCGCGGCATTCTCGAAACTGTTCCGCAGCGAGTCGGATTGGGACTACCTGACGGAGCCGCAACCCGGGCTCGGCGGCCGCAAGATCTACTGGCCGCGCGGCAAGATGCTCGGCGGCTCGTCGTCGATGAACGCCATGATGTGGGTGCGCGGATTCGCTGCCGACTACGACGAATGGGCCGAACTCACCGACGACTCCTGGTCGTTCAAGGAAGTGGTCAAATACTTCCGCCGCATCGAGAACGTGCAGGACGCGGCCGCCGGCGACAGCGGAACCGGCGGTCCGATCGTCGTCTCGCGCCAGCGGAGCCCCCGGGCGCTCACCGGGTCGTTCCTCGACGCGGCGGGAGAGGTCGGGTACCCCGTCGAGCGAGCGAACACGAACCGGCCCGAGGGCTTCTCGCAGACCATGGTCACGCAGAAGCGGGGAGCCCGGTGGAGCACCGCCGACGCCTACCTCCGGCCCGCCCTCAAACGGAAGAACCTGACCGTCGTCACCGGCGCCCAGGCCACCCGCGTCCTCTTCGAGGGCTCCGCCGCGGTCGGCGTCGAATACGAGAAGGACGGCGCCCGGCACACGGTGCGCGCCGCGAAGGAAGTGACCTTGTCGGGCGGGGCGATCAACACCCCGCAACTCCTCATGCTGTCGGGCATCGGCGACGAACAGCAACTGCGGCGGCATGGCATCGCGGTGCAGCAGCACCGGCCGGAGGTCGGGAAGAACCTGCTCGATCACCTGGTGTCGTTCCTCGGCTACAGCGTCGACTCGGACTCGCTGTATGCGGCGGAGAAGATCCCCGAACTGCTCAACTACCTGACCCGACGCCGGGGCATGCTCACCTCGAATGTCGGTGAGGCGTACGGCTTCACCCGCAGTCGGGACGATCTGACACTGCCCGATCTGGAGATGATCTTCGGCCCCGCGCCGTTCTTCGACGAGGGACTCATCCCGGCGACCAGCCACGCCGCGGTTCTCGGCACCATCCTCCTCAAACCGCTGAGCAACGGGGAGATCTCACTGCAGTCGGCCGATCCCCTCGCCAAACCGATCATCGATCCCCGCTACCTGAGCGACAGCGACGGGGTGGACCGGCGGGCGATGATCGAGGGGCTGCGGCAGTGCGACGCCTTCGCGTCGGCGCCGGCACTGAAGTCGAAGCTCGGCAACCTGATTCGGCCGGCCGTCGAGCCGAGCACGCCGCCCGACGAGATTCTCGAACGCGCGCTGGAGGAGAACGCGCACACGCTCTATCACCCGGTCGGAACGTGCCGCATGGGCACCGACGACGCCAGCGTCGTCACCCCCGACCTGAAAGTGCGCGGGGTCGACAACCTGAGGGTCGCGGACGCGTCGATCATGCCCGCCATCATCCGCGGGCACACCCACGCACCCTGCGTCCTCATCGGCGAGCGGGCTTCGGATCTGATCCGGAACTCGTAGGGCGCTCCGCGCCCCGTGCGCCTTTTTGGTAGCGCTGGCTACCAGAAAGGCGCACGGGTGGCGAAGCCGCCTCAGTACCGGCGCGCCGCGTAGAACGGCATCGAGTCGAGCGGCGCCTCCTTCACCGGCTGTCCGGCGGTCGGCGCGTGGACGACCGTGCCGTTACCGGCGTAGAGCCCGACGTGTTCGGCTCCGTTGAACAGGACGAGGTCGCCGGGCTGGAGGCTTCCCTTGTCCACGGGCGTTCCACCGTTCACCTGGTCGTAGGTGGTGCGTGGCAGCGAGACACCCGCCTGCTTGTACGCCCATTGCACGAGACCCGAGCAGTCGAAGGCATTCGGACCGGTCGCACCCCAGACGTAGGGCGAGCCGAGCTTAGACTCTGCGGCCGCGAGAGCCTGGGCACCGTGGGTGGACGGCATCGCCGGCGGCGCGGGCGGCGGTCCCGGGAGGGGTCCCGGGTTCGGTACCGACGGCACTGGTGGGACCGGCGGTACACCCGGTACCTCGAACGTCCCAATCCCTGGGATCGTGATCGGCTCCGCTGCAGCGGGAGCAGCAGGAAGCATGAACGCTCCCGCTCCCACACCGACGGCGATCAGAAGACCGCCGGTCGAAAACTGCAGACGATTGCCCCGACGCAATCTATGCTTGGCCATTGAGGTGAGTCCTTCGATTCATTCGATGTCCGGCGGCATCCGTGCCCTTCGGACGAGACGTTAGATAACATCTCGGTTACGGACTCAGCGGACAACGGCCGAATGGCCCATACACATACCCGTTTTCGCAATCCAGGTATATAACGATCGGGTATCGAACCGACCGGTCAGTCATCAAACGTGAGAAACAGGTATGCCTTCGGGCAATTCGGCCCGTTCCCGACGGCATACCCGTCGTCCACGCTGTGTGCGTGTCACTCACCCAGAACTCAGAACCCGAGATCTTCGGGGAACCCGCCGGCGCGGACGTCCCGGCGCTCACCGTCGTCGGGCACGGTTCGCCGGTCGTCTTCCTCCACGGATGGGGACTCACCCCGCGGGTGTACGGCCGCAGCCTGTCGATGCTCGCCCAGCAGGGGCATCGCGTCCTCACCCCGACGCTTCCCGGGTTCGGCGGAACCCCGGACCATCCACCCGAGTCCCGGAACTTCGCCGGCTACGCGGCCTGGCTGGGACGGTTCCTCGACGACGAGGGAATCGACGAACCGGTCACGCTCGTCGGCCACTCCTTCGGCGGAGGCGTCGCCATTCAGGCCGCCCACGACCTTCCGGACCGGGTCGCACGCCTGGTACTCGTCAACTCCGTGGGCGGCGGCGCGTGGTCGCCCAACGGCTGGGGAACCCGGCCCATTCACGAGCGACCGCTGTGGGACTGGGGTGCGTCGATGCTGGGTGAGGCGTTGTCGATCCGCTCCCTCGCCCACACGGCGGCGTCGCTGTTCAACGGTTTCCTGCCCAACACGGTGCGGGATCCGGGCGCGGTCTGGCGCATCGCGCACCTGGCGAGACGGGCAGACCTGCGCCACGAACTCGGCGTCCTCGCCGACCGTGGACTCCCGGTGTCCCTCGTCTGGGGTCGTGGCGACCGGATGATTCCCCTCGCCAGCTTCGAATCGCTGCGGAAGGCGCTGCGCAATCCGCCCGTCCTCACCGTCACCGGCGGCCACGGGTGGCTGATCCACGACTCCGCGACCTTCGCCGATACCGTGCGCCGGGCCCTCCACACCCCGTGAGTGGGTAGCGATTCCAGAGACTCCCTAGCCACGCACGGGCGGCGGAGCCGCCTCTGCTAGGACGCGACGGTACGCAGCCAGCGGAACCGGCTGCGGTGGAAGACGATCGGTTCGATCTCGGACTGCACCCTCAGCTCGTTGATCCGCAGGACCACGATGGCGTGATCGCCGGCGGGTACCTGCTGGGTGACGGTGGTGTCGAGCCACACCGACGCGCCGTCGATGAACAGTGCGCCGCCGTCGGTGGTCTCGGTGTCGAGCCCCGCGAACCGGTCACCGGTCTTGGCGGCGAGAACCCGGGCGGCCGCGTCGTGCGCCTCACCGAGCACGCTGATCCCGACGTGCTTCAGGTCCGCGAGCTTCGGCCACGTCGTGGACGTGTTCTGCACGCAGAACGCGACCAGCGGCGGCTCGAGGGACACGGGGACGAACGTGCTCGCCGCCATCCCGATGCGCTCACCGTCGACTTCGGCGCAGACGGCGACGACGCCGCTCGGGAAATGTCCGAATGCCTCCCGAAGCGAGGTCTGGTCCAACGTGCCGTCAGCCTGTGTCATGAATGTTCCGTCCTGGTCCGGGCCGCCGCGGTGAGGATCGCACCCCACCGCTGGGCGTAGTCGGCGATGCGGGTGTCGGTGGTGTAGGTGGTGTCGATCAGATAGAGGCCGGGGGCCGGGGCCGTCGCGCCGAGTTCGACGAGCACGGGCTTGAGCAGCAGGTCGGGTGCCATGGCGTGGGCCGGGCCCGCGCCGAGCATCAGCGGCACCACCACGACGTCCTTCAGCCCGTCGCCGGTGGCGAACTGGTCGAGGAACAGTTTCAGCACGCCCGTGTACGACGCCTTGAACGTGGGGCTGGCGAAGACGACGAGATCCGACGACGCCACCGTGTCCACCGCCGTCGCGACCTTCTCGTCACCCCACCCGAGCAGACCGGCCCCGAGCTCGATCACGTCGACCGTCGAATCCACGGCGGCGCCCGCCACCGCGGCCGCTACCAGACCGGCCGCGTCCAGCGTCCTCGAACCGGGCTTGGGATTGCCCGCCACAACCGTTACCTTCATCGCTTCATCACCTTTCCAGTGTGCCTTCGGCACCCGTGAGTACTTGTTAACCGCCCGGGGTTAACAAGTACTCACGGGAGGCGGAGCCTCAACTCCCGGCGCCGCTCCCGGGTCACCGCCCCGCCGCTCAACGTGGGTGCCGATCCGACGAGGAGCGCGGTGTAGGGGTGCTGCGGATCGGAGATCACCTGGTGGGTCGGACCGTCCTCGACGATGTTGCCGCGGTAGAGCACGACGATCCGGTCGACCAGCGCCGCGACCGCCCCCAGGTCGTGTGAGATGAACAGCTGAGCGAGTTGCCGCGAGTGCCCGAGCTCGGTGAGCAGTTTCAGGATCTGGATGCGGTTGACCGAGTCGAGGGCGCTGACCGGCTCGTCGAGCAGCAACAGCGCCGGATCGAGGACCAGTGCTCTCGCGATCGCGATCCGCTGACGCTGCCCACCCGACAACTCGGCGGGAAGCCGCACCGCGATGTCGGCGTCGAGTCCGACACTGCCGAGGACCGCCGCGACCCGCGACCGTACGACCCCGCGGTCGACTCCGCCCCGCACGAGCAGCCCCTCGGCGATCGACTCGCCCACCGGAATGTCCGGGTCGAGGCTCAGCAGCGGATCCTGGAACACGTACTGCACGGTCCCGGTGCGCCGGTGTGCCCTGCGCTGCGCCGCGGACAGGTCGTCGACTCGCTGCCCGCGGATCTCGATCGACCCGGACGTCGGAGTGATGAGACCGAGAATCGTCCGGGCCAGTGTCGTTTTCCCGGAGCCGCTTTCGCCGATCAGCCCCACCTTCTCGCCGGCATCGACGGTCAGGGCGATACCGTGCAGGATCTGCCTGCGGGCGCCGCGCTGCCCACGTTCCACCCGGACATCGGTCATGCGCAGCAACGACTCAGACACGGGCCGTTTCCTTTCCGATGTACGACTCGAGCCCGTACTCCCGATGGTTGTCGACGAGTTGGCGGGTGTATTCGTGCCGGGGCGCGGTCAGCAGGTGGTCCGCACGCCCGGATTCGACGACGGCGCCGTCCCGCATCACGATCACGCTGTCGCAGACCTGGGCCACCACCGCGAGGTCGTGCGAGACGAGGACGAGTGCGAGGCCCAGTTCGTCGCGGAGGTCCTCGAGGAGGTCGAGCACCTCGGCCTGAACGGTGACGTCCAGGGCGGTGGTCGCCTCGTCGGCGATGAGGAGTTCGGGTTCCGCGGACACCGCGATCGCGATGAGCACCCGTTGCAGCATTCCCCCGGACAGTTCGTGCGGGTACTGGCGGTACACGGTGCCGGCGTCGTTCAGTCCCATCTTGAGGAACAGTTCGACGCCGCGACGTTTCGCGTCCGCGCGGGACAGCCCGAGTGTGGACCGGAGGGCCTCGGCGAGTTGTTCCCCGACGCGGATGGACGGGTTCAGGTAGGACGCCGGGTCCTGGAACACCGCGGAGATGCGGGTTCCCCGCAGGGGTCGCCACTGTTTGCGCCCGAGGTCGGTGAGTTCGACGCCGTCGAAGTCGATCGAGCCGGCGGTGACGTCGAGTCCGTGGGGCAGGATCCCGAGAATGGCACGGCAGGTCAGCGACTTCCCGCTTCCCGATTCGCCGACGATGCCGAGGGCTTCGCCGCGCGCGAGGGAGAAGTCGACGCCGTGCACCAGTTCGGTTCCGTCGCCCAGTGCGATGCGCAGATCGCTGACGGTGAGCACCGGCCTGCGGGGGACCGCGGTTCCGGCTGCCGTCGTGGCATCCAAAGTGTCAATGGACATCCGAAGTGACCTCCTGCTTTCTCGGGGCGTGTCGTCGGGGTCGGCCGGTCGCGTCGCGCAGCGCGTCGGCGATGGCGTTGAGGGCCCACACGGTCGCGACGATCAACAGCGCGGGCACGACGGGGCCGAAGGGAACCTGGTAGAGGTACTGCAATCCGCTGGCGAGCAGCCCGCCCCACGTCGGGTCCGGCGGCACGACGCCGATCCCGAGGAACGTCAGCGACGACACGATGACGAGGCTGGCCCCGGTCATCGCCGCGAACGTCACCCCGACCGCCGGCAGCACCTTGCGTACCGCGTGGCGGCGGATGATCCAGGACGTGTCGGCCCCCATCAATTCTGCTGCCTCGACGTACTGGGAGTTGGCGACGGTCAGTGCCGCGGCGCGCGTGACTCGGTAGAAGGCGGGTGCGATGAGGATACCGACGGCGAACATCGCCTGTGCGAGCCCGTTTCCGAGCAGCGCGGTCATCGCGACGGCGAAGACGAGGAACGGCAGCGTGATGAGCGCATCCATCAGCCGCAGCGTGAACCACTCCACTCCGCGCCCGAGGTACACCGACAGGAAGCCCGGGATCACGCCGAGGAGGAATCCGACGACGACGCACTGCAGCGCGGACAGCACCGACACGGTCGATCCCGCCAGCAGCCGGCTGAACACGTCCCGTCCGACGTTATCCGTCCCGAGCCAGTGAGTTCCGCTCGGACCCTGCAGGATTGCGGCCGTGTCCTGTTCGAGCGGGTCGAACGGGGCGAGCGCGGGCCCGAAGACCGCGAGCACCACGATCAGCCCGAGGACGATGACCGCGGCGCGAGCGGAGTGATAGCGCAGGATTGCTGTGAGCATGGGATGTCAGTCTCTCCGCTTGGTTGCCGGCTGCAAGACGCTCTGCGCGATGTTGACGACGATGTTGCAGAACAGCACGAACACGATCGCCACGACGAGCGCCCCCTGGACGATGGGCACGTCTCCGCGCAGTGCGGAGTCGGCGGCGAGGCGACCGAAGCCGGGCATGGAGAACATGGTCTCCATGACGACGGCGCCGCCGATGAGGGTGGGGATCTTCATGCCCAGGATCGACAGCGCGGGACCGCTGCCGTTCCGCAGTGTGTGCACGAACAGAATTCGTGACGGGCTGATGCCGCGCACCACGGCGCCGGTGACGTAGTTCTGATCCAGTTCCGCGACCAGCCCGGTGCGCAGTTGCCGCGCGATGTCGGCGACGACGTCCATGCTCAACGCGATGGCGGGCATGATGATCAGCGACAGCCAGCGGCCGAAGTTCTGGTCCGGCGGAACGTACCCGGCCGACGGCAGCCAGTGCAACCCCACGCTGAGGACGAGGATCAGTCCGATCGAGATGACGAACGGCGGCAACGTCGAGGCCACCGACGTGTAGGCGGTGATCGCCCGGTCGAGCGGGCTGCCCTTGTAGACGGCGGCGAGCACCCCGAGTCCGACACCGAGGACGAGTCCGATGACCAGAGCCACCCCCGCGATGGAGGCGCTGACGGCGAGCCGCTCGCCGATCAACTCGCTGACCGGGATCTTGCTGAACCACGAGACGCCGAGGTTGCCGCTCAGCATGCTCGACATCCAGTCGAGGTACTGCTGCCAGATCGGCTTGTCCAGACCGAATTCGGCGTCGATGCGGGCGATGGTCTCGGGTGTCGCGGCGTCGCCGGCGATCCCGGCGGCCGGGTCGAGTCCGCTGGCCGCTCCGAGCAGGAAGGTGATCAGGGTGGAGAACAGGAACACCGGGACCACGATCAGCACGGTGCTCAGCACGACCCGCGCCGCCGTGCCGAGTGCACCCGCAGGCACCGGGAGAGCGAATGTTCTCCCGGTGCCTGCGGCCTGGACGTCTGCGGTCGTCACGAGACCGTGACGCCTTCCCACCGAACCTGGGACGGCAGGATGTTCAGGTTCTTCAGATCCGGGTTGGACACGATGATCCACGGGTTGCTGAAGAGGTAGTTCGTCGGCGACTGCTCGACACCGACCTTGACGACCTGCCACAACCGCGGCTTGTACTCCGGGTCCTCGAGGGGCGTGCGGCGGACGGCGTCGAGTGCGGCGGTGAACTCCGGCGACGCGTGCGGGCCGCTGAGGTTCATGATGCCTTCCGGACCGTAGACGGCGAGCAGGTTCTGCACCGGGGATTCACGTCCGATGGTGCCGTCCGTCGCCAGCTGCGGGTTCTTCGCGAGGTAGACCTCGCTCTGCCACGTCGACGATCCCGGCGGGACCACCTTGATGGTGGACTCGACGCCGATCTTCTTCAGCTGCGACTGCACCAGCTCCGCCCGGTTGGTGGCCGCCGACTGCGCGGTGATCTCGATCGACAGCTGTCCGGGCGCGTAGCCCGCCTCGGCGAGGAGGCGAGAAGCCTTGTCGGGGTCATAGTTCCAGATCTTCTCGATCTCCGGGTTGAAGGCGAGGTACCCGTCGGGGAACGGCTGGCTCGTCGTGCTCCCCAGACCGTTCGTGACGACGTCGACGAACGCCTGACGGTCGAATGCGTAACGGAACGCCTCGACGACCTTCGGGTTGTCGAACGGGGCCTTGTTGAGGTTGATCGACACGTCGTTCGCGGCCAGCGACGGCTTGACGGTGACGTCGAGACCGGCGGCCTCGGCTTCCTTGGACTGCAGGGCGGGCAGCGTCGCGAAGTCGATGGAACCGGACTGGACGCCGGCGACGAGCGTGGCCGGATCCGGTGCGACGCTGAGCTCGAAGTGGTCGATGTGGATGTTGTCGGCGTCCCAGTAGTTCGGGTTCTTCTCGAAGTACGCGTGGTCCTCGGCGACGAAATCGGTGATCGTGAACGGTCCCGCCCCGACCGGCCACACGCTGAGCTTCTGCGGATCGGCCGCCGCGGTGGGGCTGGCGATCGCGCCGGTGCGCCCGGCCACCAGGTACGGGATCTGGTAGTCGGCGTCGGCCAGGTGCAGTGTGACGTCGGTGGCGCTGTCTGCCGTGACGTCGGTGACGCCGGCGAGCTGATCGCGCAGGAACGAATCGTCCTGTGTCTTGCCGCGGTCGAAGAACGCCTTCACGGCCTGGGAGTCGAGGGTGGTTCCGTCGGAGAACGTGAGTCCGTCCCGCAGCGTGAACGTCACCGCGGTTCCGTCGGCGTTGTACTTCCAGCTCTCGGCGAGCGACGGCTCGACGTTGCCCTCCGCGTCGAGCCGGGTCAGCGACGCGTACGCGAGGCTGATCGTGTTGATGTCGTTTCCGGTCCGGCTCGTCACCGGATCCCACGACGTGGGGAGGTTGAACGCCCACTTGACCTCGGCGCCGTCCGAGCTGCTGCTACCGCCGCACGCGGTGGCGACGAGCCCGACGATCACTCCGAGTATGACGGCGCCGGCGATCCGCCGGCTCTTCTTGCTCACTGGGTGCTCCTGACCATGCAATGGGGGGTGGTGATTCAGACGCTCGCGGACAGCGATGCGGTGGTGCCGGGCAGCGGGGTGGGGTCGATCCCGTCGCGTCGTGCCCGGGTGTAGCGGTTCTCCGCGAACGGCAGGCCGAGGTTGCCGCGCAGCGTGTTCTGCTCGTAGTCCTCCCGGACGACCCCGCGCTCACGCAGGATCGGCAGCACCTCGTCGACGAAGCGACGGAACTGGGCGGGGTGACCGATGTGGATGTTGATGCCGTCGAGGGCGCGGCCGTCGAGCCAGCGCTGCAGTTCGTTCGCGACGGTCTCGGCGCTGCCGGTGAACGGCGACGTCTTCGGTGCGCTCAGCGCCTCGACCGTCTGCCGCAGGGTCAGCCCCCGGTCGGCAGCGAGGTCCGCGATCTTCTTCGCCTGCGTGTAGAAGCTCCGCTCGGCGTCCTTCAGCGCCTCGGTGGGGAACGGTGCGTCGAGGTCGTACTGCCGGAAGTCGTGCCAGCCGAAGGGACGGCCCAATTCGCGGAGCGACTTGCCGAAGTCGTTGTCCGCGAGCTGCGTTGCCCGTTCGATCTCCCGCGCGTCGGCGTCGGTGTCGCCCACCGTGACCGTCACCCCGGGCAGGATCACGATGTCCTCCGGATCGCGCCCCTGGGCGGCGGCCCGGGACTTGATGTCCGCGTAGAACGCGGCGCCGGCCTCGAAAGTGGGCGCGTGCGTGAAGATTCCGTCGGCGATCCGCGCCCCGAGGTCACGGCCCTGGTCGGAGTCGCCCGCCTGGAAGATCACCGGCTGCCCCTGCCGCGACCGTTCGATGTTGAGCGGTCCCACCACCGAGAAGTGCTCACCCCGGTGATCGAGCGTGTGCAGCTTGTCCGCGTCGAGGAAGCGGCGGGCCTCGCGGTCGCGCGGAAACGCGTCGTCCTCGTAGGAGTCCCACAGCGCCTTGACGACCTCGACGTGCTCGAGGGCCCGGCCGTAGCGGGTGGCGTAATCGTAATGCTCCTCGAGGCCGTAGTTTCCGGCCGTCCCCGAGTCGCCGCTGGTGACCACGTTCCACCCGGCGCGGCCGCGGCTGATCAGGTCGAGGGACGCGAACCGCCGCGCGAGGTTGAACGGCTGGTTGAACGACGTGGTCAGCGTGCCGACGAGGCCGATGTGCTCGGTGGCCACCGCGAGCGCGGACAGCAGCGTCAGCGGCTCGAGCCGGTTGAGGTAGTGCGGGGGTGAGTCGGGGGTGATGAACTGGCTGTCGACGATGAACACGAGGTCGAACTTCGCCTGCTCGGCCAGACGCGCGTAGCGGATGTACCAGTCGATGTCGACGCTCGCGTCACCGTCGATCTCCGGGTCCAGCCAGGTGTACGGGTGCCCCGGCCCACCGGTGGGCGTGAGGACAGCACCCAGTTTCAGTTGCCGTCTCGTCATGATGTCGCTCCTTCGTCGTCCGCCGTCAGGCACCTGCCTCGGCACGCCGCGTTGAAGTGTATGGAGCAAATTGCCGCGTGCAGAGTATTAAATTCTCGATGTTTCAAAACATATTTCGTATGTCCCGCAACGCTGTCGAACAAAGTCCGATCAGTCGAAGAACTCCCGCGACGACTCCGCGACCGCCGACGCGACCACGTCGGCGAGCTGCCCGATCCGCTCCGCGTCGTCCGGGAGCTGCGTGGCCGACAGACGCAGCAGCGGCTGCGCCGGTGTCTCGACGAACGAGCGGGAGCCCGCCCCCACCGAGATCCCCTGCCGCGCCAACGCGACGAGCGCCGCGGTCTCGTCCGACACCGCGACCCACACGACCAGACTGTGCGGGCCGGCGTACGCATCGATGCCGCGGCCGGTCAGGGCCGCCAGCAGCGACGCGCGCCGGGTGGCGTAGCGGTCGTGCGCGGCGGTGACCGCCTGTTCGGCGTCGGCGCTGCCGACCAGGTGGGCGAGGGTGTTCTGCAGGATGCGGCTGTTCGAGCCGACTCCGTGACTGCGCACCTTCATCGCCTTCTCGATCAGTTCACGCGACCCGCCGAGCACGGAGGTTCGCACGTCGATCCCATATGCCTTGCAGTAGCTGCGGATCCGGACCACGCGCAGCGGCAGTTCGCCACCGACGGTCGGGGGCTGTCCGGGTTCGAGCGGGCCGATCGAGTCGTCCTCGACGACCCACGCCGCCGGATGCCGTCGCAGCACGTCGGCGAGTTCACGTGTGCGCCTTGGGCTGACCGCATGATGCACCGCGAACGGCGCACCGGGCTGGAACACGAAGGCCACCGCGCCGGCCGTCAGGGCCGCATCGAGAGCGTCCGGCCGGGGACCGTCGCGATCCGCGCCGACGCCGATCGCCACCAGCCCCAGATCGCGGAGGGTATCGAGAACACCGGGGCCGAGGGGTTCGTCGACGGCCACGATCGATCCGGGCGGCGCTGCGGCCTCCACCGCCAGCAGCAACGCCTCCGTGCCGCCGCCCGCCGTCGCCCACGCCTCCGGTTCGAACGGCCACCCCGGAGCGACGGCATTCCGCAACCGCTCGGTCATCAGTTCCCGGCCGAACACATTGAGCGTCTCCGCGTCCAGACTCGACAGCAAGGCGTCGGACAGCGACGGCTGCAGTGCCAGATCGGGGGCATTCTGCGCCAGGTCCACGCCACGCCAGTCGGGGATGCCGCGCTCGGGCACGCTGTCGAGGGGCGGAAGTACGACGGTGCCGCCGCGCCGGCGGGTCTGCACGAACCCCTGGTCCTGCAGCCGGCCCCAGGCGCTGACGATCGCACCGACGCTGAGATCCGTCGATTTCGCGAGCGCACGGACCGTCGGCAGACGGTCGCCGGGGCTGAGGTCCCCCGACCGGATGAGGTCCGCGACGGCATCGGCCAGTTCCCCGGTGCGTCCCTCCACCCGTTCGAGCAACCACTTCGGAGAGATCGTCTCCGACTCCAGCACCGCTGACATCTCCGCCCCTTCGATCGACAACCGCTACCCGCCCCGGCCGGCCGGGTCACTGCACGAGTGCGCCCGCCGGTTCGCGGAGAAGGATGTCCGGCGTGCCGGGCAGGCGGAGTCGCTCGAGGAACTGCACGATCTCGGCGGCAACCGACCGGTGGGACACGTCGTTGAGGATGTCGTGGAGTCCGTCGCGAACGATCACGACCCGAGCGTCGGGCAACGCGGAGGCGACGGCGCGCACGTCCGCTGCCGGGCTCAGGACGTCGGCGCCTCCGTGCACGACGAGAACGGGGACCCGCACGTGGACCAGCGAGTTCGCCGTCGCCACCGGCGTTTCGCCGCCGAGCGTCCCCCGGTCGAGTGCGTCGGCCGAGGAGAGTACGCCGCGATGCACCGGGCAGGCGGAGCGAACCTCGAGTTCGCCGTCCCACTCTCCCGAGAAGGTGTCGGCACCCGCGACCAGAAGTCCGGCGGCCACCACCCCGGCGACGGCCGGGTGTCCGGCGGCGACGTCGAGGGCGGTCAGCGCACCACTGTCCGACCCGGCCACGACGATCGGGAGTTCGGCATCGGCATCGGCGATCACCCGGCCGACCGCCGCGGGATCGTTCTCCACCACCGCGACGCGGTACCCGTCGAACGCGATCCGGCGGGCGAACCGGCGGTACACGGAAGCCCGCTCGCCGCGGCCGGCGATGACGATCACCGAGCCTCGTGTGGTCGCTTCGGGTTCCAGCCAGTCGATGTCCACTGATTACCTCATTCGGGTGCTAGTTCGCAGGAATTGACTGCGTCACCCTGACCCACCCACGCGAGGTGGAACAAGACTAAAGCTCGAGCAGAACAAAACACGTGTCTTCTCGGCGCACTTCGTGTTTTGTTCCGAACATATTCGTTTTGCTCTGCCATTCGGCCAGACATATCGACTCAGACGTATCGACGAAGGGACAGGCACACCGATGCCCGAGACCACAGGGTTCGCGACCCGGCAGGTCCGCACCGGCTATCAACCCGGAACTGCGCAGAACACCGCGATCCCCCCGATCTACCAATCGGTTGCCTACGACTTCGGCAGCTTCGACCAGGCGCGGGACATCTTTTCCCTGCGGCGGAAGGGGAACCTGTACAGCCGCACCGGGAACCCCACGCAGGCCGTGTTCGAGCAGCGCCTCGCCGACCTCGACGGCGGTGTCGCCGCACTGGCCACCGGGTCCGGACAATCCGCCGTCGCGGTCGCTCTCCTCACCCTCGCCAAGTCGGGGCAGCACATCGTCGCGGCACGGCAGTTGTACGGGGGGACGGTCGATCTTCTCACCGACACCTTCGCGGACTTCGGGATCGAGGTCACGCTCGTCGATCAGGACGACCTCGACGGCTGGCGGGCGGCGGCGCGACCCGAGACCCGGGCGTTCTTCGCCGAGACGATCGGTAACCCCGTCGCCTCCGTCCTCGACGTCCGGGCGGTGGCCGACATCGCGCACGAGGCAGGCGTCCCGCTGATCGTCGACAACACGGTCGCCACCCCGTACCTGCTCCGGCCGAGGGACTTCGGCGCCGACATCGCCGTGTATTCGGCCACCAAGTTCATCGGCGGGCACGGCACGTCGCTCGGCGGCGTGATCGTGGACCTCGGCACGTTCGACTTCGGCGCGGAACCGCAGCGGTGGACCCAGTTCACCGAGCCCTACCCGCGGATCGGCGACCTCGTGCTGTGGGAGGAGTTCGGTCGCGACCGGAGCGCCTACCTGGTCTACGCGAAGACGAAGATCGTCCACGACCTCGGTCCCGCGCTGTCGCCGTTCAATTCGTTTCAGCTGCTTCAGGGTCTCGAGACACTGGACCTGCGGCTGGAACGGCAGGTCGCCTCGGCGCTGGCGATCGCACGGTTCCTCGACGGTCATCCCGCGGTCGCCCGGGTGAATTACCCCGGCCTGCCGGACAATCGGTGGCACGATGCCGCCCAGCGGTACCTGCCCCGGGGCGCCGGTTCGGTGTTCTCCTTCGATCTCGCCGTCGACGACGCGCGGGTGGCGAAGTTCGTCGACTCGCTGCAACTGTTCGCCATCGTCGCCAACATCGGCGACGCCCGTTCGCTGGTCGTGCACCCGGCGACCACCACGCACAGCCATCTCGACGACGCGCAACTCCGCGACGCCGGATTCGGCTACCGCACCGTCCGGCTGTCGATCGGGCTGGAGAACCTGGACGACCTCGTCGACGATCTGCGTGCGTCGCTCGACGCCATCACGGAGGAATGACATGCACTTCGGTTACTGGACGCCCATCTACGGCGGCTTCCTGCGCAACCTCGGCGACGAGGGAATGCCGGCCACCTGGGATTACGTCAAGAAGCTCTCGCAACTGGCCGACCGGCTCGGCTATCACACCACCCTCGTGCCCGAGCTGTATCTCAACGACCGCAAGGGCGTCGACGCGCCCAGCCTCGAGGCGTGGTCGCTGTCGTCGGCAATTCTCGCGGTCACCGAACAGCTTCGGGTGATGACCGCGGTGCGCCCTGGATTCCACCTGCCCGCGGTCACCGCGAAGGAATCCGCGACGATCACCGACATCGCCGGAACGACCGATGCCGGTGCCGCGCGGTTCGCGCTCAACGTCGTCGCCGCATGGTGGGAGGAGGAGGCGCGGCAGTACGGCGGCGCCTTCACCCGGCACGACGAGCGGTACCGGCAGGCCACCGAATTCGTCGACGTCCTCCGCGGGCTGTGGGAACACACCCCGTTCAGCTACGAGGGTGAGCACTTCACCGTGCGCGACTCGGTCCTGTCGCCGAAACCCGGAATCCACCCCCCGGTCTTCGCGGGCGGTGAGAGCGAGAGCGGCCGCGAGTCCATCGCGACCTTCGCCGACTCGTACGTCCTGCACGGCGGCACCGTCGACGAGGTGCGCACGAAGATCGCGGACATGAACGCGCGGTCGCAGCGAATCCACCAGCGGGACATGGCCGAATTCGGCATGTCCACGTACGTCATCGTGCGCGACACCGAAGCCGAGGCCCGCGCCGAACTCGACCGCATCACCACCGTCGATCCCCGCTCGCCCGGCTACGCCTCGTTCGAGGAGTTCGTGCGGAACTCCGAACTGGACGTCGAACTGTCGCGGCGCGAATACTCGGTCGGCACCCGCGGACTGCGGCCCGACCTCGTAGGCACCCCGGAACAGGTCGCCGAGAAGATCCGCGCCTACCAGGACGCCGGCCTCACCCTGTTGCTCATCCAGTGCTCCCCCGCCCACGAGGAACTCGAACGCATCGCCGAGCAGGTGTTTCCCCTCGTCCCCACCCGTGAGTACTTGTTAACCGCGGGCGGTTAACAAGTACTCACGGGCTCTTGACCGCATCGGTCGCCGCGCGTCAGGATGGATACATTCTGTGCGCAGCAGTTTCGTTCCCGGACGAGCGCGAGGGGATGTGTCATGGCAGACATCGAGGTCGACTGTTGCGTCGTCGGCGCAGGTTTCGCAGGGCTGACGGCGGCGCTGCGCGTGAAACAGGCCGGACAATCGGTCGCGCTGCTGGAGGCGCGGAACAGGATCGGCGGGCGCACGTTCACCGAGGACCGCGACGACGGCTCGTGGATCGATCGCGGTGGCGCGTGGATCGGCCCGGGGCAGGACCGGATCTACGCCCTGATGGACGAATTCGGCGTCAAGAGCTACAAGCAGTACACCGACGGCGAAGCGATGATGGTCGTCGGCGGCAAGCAGTACCGGTACAAGGGCACCATCCCGTGGACGATGAGTCCCTGGGCCGCCGCGAACCTCGGTGCCGTCTTCGTCGAACTCGGTGAGATGTGCAAGACAATCCCCCTGGACGCACCGTGGGAGGCGAAGAAGGCCGCCAAGTGGGACTCGATCAGCCTCGCGAAATGGCTCAGCGACAACACCGCGTCCAAGCCCGCCCACGACCTTCTCGAGACCGCCATCGCCGGCTGCTACACCTCCGCGGCGTCGGAGGTGTCGATGTTGTTCGTCCTGTACCAGATGGCATCCGGCGGAGGTCCGAGTTTCGTTCTCGGCGTGAAGGATGCGGCCGAGGACGCCCGGCCGGTCGGCGGAATGGGCGCCGTGTACCGTCCGATGGCCGCCGAGATCGGCGACTCATTGCATCTGTCGCAGCCCGTCCGGGACATCGAGCAGGACGACGACGGCGTGACCGTCCGCTCGGCGGACATGGCGGTGCGGGCCCGCAGAGCGATCGTCGCGGTACCCCTCGCGATCGCGAGCCACATCCTCTACGAACCCCGGCTTCCGATGGACCGGTCGTTCCTACACCAGCGGATGCCGAGCGGCGCCGTCAGCAAGATCGCCGTCGTCTACGACGAACCCTTCTGGCGCGCCGACGGATTGTCGGGACAGTCGGCGGCACTGGAATCCCCCGCCACCATCACCATCGACGCCAGCACGGACACGGGACGTCCCGGTGTGCTGTGCGTGATCGTCGAGGGTCCGGTCGCCCGCAGGATGGGGAAACTGTCGGCGGCGGAGCGGAAGTCGGCGGTACTCGGGGAATTGACCGCCAGGTTCGGAAGCAAGGCGGCCTCCCCCGTCGACTACATCGAGCAGAACTGGAGCGTCGAGCGCTACTCCGGCGGCGGCATGCTCAGTCATGCGCCGACGGGTGTGCTCACCCAGTTCGGCCACACCCTCCGCGAGCCCTGCGGCCGCATTCACTGGGCCGGCACGGAGAGTTCGTCAGTGATGTGCGGCTGGGTCGACGGTGCCGTCCGCTCCGGGGAGCGCGCCGCCCGGGAAGTCACCTCTCAGTAATAGACGGCTCCCGGAGCGCCCCCGCCGACGGCCACCGCGTCGCCGGTGATGGCGACACTGCGCGGTGACGCCAGGAACGTGACGACGTCCGCGACCTCGCTCGCGTCGATCAACCGGTGGATCGAGTTGGTGGCCAGCCGCGACTCCAGTTCGGCCACCGGCACCCCCTCGTCCTCGGCCTGCTTCGCCAGGCGGTCGACGAGGCGTTCCGTGCGCGTCAGTCCCGGATGCACCACGGTGACGTTGACGCCGTGCGGTCCGAGTTCGTCCGCGAGATTCTTCGTCAGCGCCGACACACCGACGTTCCGCACGGTCTGCGCGATGGAGTTGGCCTGGCGTGCACCGAGTCCGCTGATGTTGACGATCCGACCCCACCCCTGCTCCACCAGGTGCGGCGCCACCGCGCGAGCGGTCCGCAGATAGCCGAGCACCTTGATCTCGAGTTCTTCGCGCACCGCGTCGTCGGTGGTGGACGCGAAATCGCTGGGCTTGCCCGCGCTCCACGGTGTGGCCGCGGCGTTCACGAGAATGTCGACGCCGCCGAATTCGTCCACCGTCCGCTGCACGAGGGCGCGCACCGAGTTGTCGTCGCCGGTGTCGGTGGGAATCCCGATCACCCGCCGCCCGGTCTCCTGCGCCAGCGTCTTCGCCGCCAGTTCCAGCGCCTCGACGCTCCTGGCCGCGAGGACCACGTCGGCGCCCTCCGACGCGAGACTGCGCGCGATCGCCAGCCCGATGCCGCGACTGCCGCCGGTGACGATCGCCCGCTTGCCGCCCAGACCGAGATCCATGTCTTTCTCCTCTTCCTGCTGCCCGTCCCCCGCTCCGAGGGTAGGTACGGGACCGCCGGGAGTCACGGATTCGGTTCAGTGTGAGGCCAATTGCGCTCCACACCCGTGCGCCTTTTTGGTAGCTGGAACAACCAGAAAGGCGCACGGGCGGCGAAGCCGCCTACTGCTGGATCGACTTGATCTCCAGGAACTCCTCGAACCCGAGGACGCCCGCCTCACGGCCGATGCCCGACTGCTTGTATCCGCCGAAGGGGGCGTTGGTGTTGAACGCCCCACCGTTCACCTCGACCTGCCCGGCGCGCAGCTGCCGCGCGACGCGGTCGGCGCGATCCTGGTCACCGGACCAGACGCCGGCGGCGAGCCCGTATTCCGTCGCGTTGGCGATCCGCACCGCGTCGTCCTCGTCCCGGTACCCGATGATCGACAGGACGGGGCCGAAGATCTCCTCCTTGGCGATGGTCATGTCCTCTGTGACACCGGAGAATACGGTGGGGCCGACGAAGTAGCCGGTGTCCTGGCCGGTCTCCCGGCCGTCGAGGACCGGGCGGGCACCCTCCGCGATGCCCTGTTCGATGTAGCCGCGGACCCGCTTCAGCTGGTTCGAGTTGACCAACGGGCCGAGCATCGACGTGGCGGCGGTCGGGTCGCCGACGGAGTAGTTCTGCGCGACCTGCGCCGCGATGACGGCGGCCTCGTCGACCTTGTCGGAGGGGACGAGCATCCGGGTGAGCGCCGAGCAGGTCTGGCCGGAGTTAAGGAAGCACTTGGCGACGCCATCGGTGATGGCCTTCGTCAGGTCGGCATCGTCGAGGATGACGTTGGCCGACTTGCCGCCGAGCTCGAGCGCCACCTTCTTCACCGTCTCGGCGGCGACCACCGCGACCCTCTTGCCCGCGCGGGTGGAGCCGGTGAACGAGACCATGTCCACTTCGGGGTGGCCGGCGATCGCCTCGCCCACGACGGGTCCGAACCCGCTGACGAGGTTGAACACGCCTGCGGGCAGCCCGATTTCGTCGAAGATGTCGGCGAGCGCGTACGTGGCGAGCGGCGCCACCTCGGTGGGCTTGAGCACCACGGTGCAGCCGGCGGCCAGTGCGCCGCCGACCTTGAGCACCACCTGGTGCAGCGGGAAGTTCCACGGGGTGATGGCGCCGACCACGCCGATCGGCTCGCGCACGATGAGCGAATTGCCGACCTCGTGGGCGTCGAAGTCGTAGGTGGCGGCCAGTTCGGCGAAGGCGGCGAGGTTCGCGAGAGGCATGCCGATCTGGATCGGCTTCGCGAATCCGAGCGGCATCCCCATGTCGCGGGACACCAGCGCGGTGAAGTCGTCGAGCCTCTCCTGGATCAGGGCGGCCGCCTTCCGGAGGTACTCGCCCCGTTCCGTGCCACTGAACGCCGACCAGGCGGGGAACGCCGCCCGCGCGGCCTTCGCGGCCCGGTCGACGTCGTCGGCGGTGCCCTCGGCCACCACCGCGATGACGTCCTCGGTGGCCGGGTTCACCACGTCGATACGGCCCGTTCCCTGCGACTCGACCCAGGATCCGTCGATGTAGATCGTGGTGCGGTCCAGAACTTCGCTCATCGGTCACCCTCCGGTAGAAAGCGGACCCCCTGCGACCCGCAGCCTACGACCGCGGTCGCCCGGCACGGGGTGATTGCGATCTCGCGGAACCACATGCCGGGACGACGCCGATCGCGGACCATCGACGTAGGCCGCACGTCCAGCAGGAGGAGTGATCCATGCGCACACCTTCACCGGCACGCACCCTTCTCGGAGCACTCGGGATCGCCGCCGTGCTCACCGCCTCGGCGTGCGGGTCGACGGACGAGTCGGGGACCGCCGAGCCGTCACCCGGCGGCCCCGCTCCGACGACGTCGGCGCCCACCACGATCACCGGCACTCCCTCCACATCTGCATCTGCATCCGCGTCGTCGTCGACCGAGACCACCGCACCGCACCCCGACGGCTGCCTGATCGGCGAGTTACAGGTGACGCTCGGCGAGTCGAGCGGGGCGGCCGGGTCGCAGGAGATTCCGATCGTGTTCACCAACACGAGCAGCCGCACGTGCGTCCTCCACGGGTATCCCGGGGTCTCGTATGTGGCGGCACCGGACGGCCCGCAGGTCGGGACCGCGGCGGCCCGGGACGGCGGGGCGGAGAATCCGGTGACGGTGGCACCCGGCGCGCGGGCCACCGCCGCGGTGCGCGCGACGGTGGTGCAGAACTATCCGGCCGAGACGTGCGGACCCACCGCCGTCGCCGGGTTCAGGGTGTACCCACCGAACGACACGGGGTCGGTGTTCCTTCCCTACCCCACCACCGGATGTGCGCAGACCGGCGTCCAGCAATTGTCCGTGCAGCCGGTCACGGGGTGACCTGGTTCACCCGCGCCGGGTGAATCGGGTCACCCAGCCGCGACCTACCGTCGGATTACGGCTCGCGTCGAAGGAAGGCGGAGGCATGTTCGAGATCATCCGCGAAGTCCATTCCGAGGTTCGGCATCGCCGCGGTCCGCGGCACCACCACCATCACCTTCTGACCCGCGCGGAACGCCGGTCGCGGATCCTGAAACACCTCGCTCTGTAACCCGCCGGGACCGCTAGCCCCCGCGACCAGGCCTGTTCCTTGCCTTCGCTAACCATCTGCGCGGATGGGTACTATCCGACGTCGTGACTGACAGCAGGCTGGAATCGGCGAATGTGTCCAGAGACGACTCGGACGAGTCGCCGATCGGGACCCCGCCCCAGTCGTCTCACCGTCGCCAGTCGGTCCGCTCCGCCCGCCTTCTCGCCGTCATCGCCTCCGTCGTCGGAGTGCTGCTCACGTTGTCGCTCCCGTTCCTTCCGGTCGAGCAGGACAGCGCGACCCTCAGCTGGCCGCAGAACGGCAGCACCGGAAGCGTCGAGGCACCGCTCGTCTCCTATGCGCCGCTGAGCCTCGACGTCCGGATCCCCTGCTCGGCGGTCGGTGGGCTCGCCGACCGCGGCGGGATCCTGACCTCCACCGCGCCCGCCGGGGCCGCCGACGCCGGGAAGTACGGACTGGTCGTCAAGGTGAATTCGGCGACCCCGGACGGACCCGCAGGTGTCGAGGTGTTGCTTCGGAACCAGGTGATCCTGTCGTCGCCGCTGACCGAGCTACCCGCCGGCTGCACGCTCGCGGTGTCGTCGGACTCCACGCACACGGCCGCCGGGTTCGTCGCGGCCGGCCAGGACCCACCGACCGTCGTCGCCGCCGACCTCCGTCCGCAGATGGTGGGCATCTTCAGTGATCTCGACGGGCCGGCGCCCGATGGACTGCAGGTGACCGCGCAGATCGACAGCCGGTTCTCGTCCACGCCGTCGACGATCAAACTCGTGGCGATGGTCGTGGGCGCACTCGCGACGATTCTCGCGCTTCTGGCGCTGCACCGCCTCGACAACGTGGACGGCCGCCGGGCACGACGATTCCTGCCCACCCGCTGGTGGTCGTTCGGGGCGGTCGACGCCGTCGTCCTCGGCACGCTGGTGCTGTGGCACTTCATCGGCGCCTCCACCTCCGACGACGGCTATCAGTTCAACATGGCCCGCACGTCCGAGGTGGCCGGATACATGGCCAACTACTTCCGCTGGTACGGCGTCCCGGAGGCGCCGTTCGGGTCTCCCTATTACGACGTCCTCGCCGTGCTGGCGAACATCACACCGGCCAGCCCGTTCGTGCGACTGCCCGCGCTGCTCGCCGGCATCGTCGCGTGGCTGGTGATCAGCCGTGAGGTGGCGCCGCGACTCGGCGCCGCCGTCCGGGGAAACCGGCTCGCGCTGTGGACGGGTGGCCTGGTGTTCCTCGCGTTCTGGCTCCCCTACAACAACGGTCTGCGGCCCGAACCGATCGTCGCGGTGGGCGTCCTGCTCACGTGGTGTTCGGTGGAACGCGCCGTCGCGACCCGGCGACTGCTGCCCGCTGCCGTGGCAATCCTCGTCGGTGCGGCCACGCTGACCGCGGGTCCGTCCGGGTTGATCTGCTTCGGCGCCCTCGTCGCAGGTGCGCGGCCGATCCTGCAGATCGTGATCGCGCGGGCCAAGACGGTGGGCTACCTGGCGTTGCTGGCGCCGCTCGTCGCATCGGGGACCGTGATCCTGGTGGCGGTATTCGCGGACCAGACCCTCGCCGCGGTGCTGGAGATGCAGCACGTGCATGCCATCGGACCGAACGTGCCGTGGTTCGACGAATACCTCCGCTATCAGTACCTGCTGAACATCTCGGTGGACGGTTCGCTGTCGCGGCGGTTCGGTGTGTTCGTCATGGTGTTGTCCCTGGCGGTGACGATTCTCGTGATGCTGCGCAAGGGCGGCCGGATCCCCGGGACCGCGGTGGGACCGTCACGGCGGCTTCTCGGCATCACGCTGGCCGCGATGGCGCTGATGATGTTCACGCCCACCAAGTGGACGCACCACTTCGGCATCTACGCGGGCCTCGCGGGGTCGCTGGCGGTGCTGGCGTGCGTCGCGGTGAGTACCGGCGTGGTGCGCTCGCCGCGCAACCGCGCCCTGTTCGCGGCCGCCGTCCTGTTCCTCCTCGCGATGTGTTTCACCAGCACCAACGGGTGGTGGTACGTGTCCAGTTACAGCGTTCCGTGGTGGGACAAACCGGTGTCGATCGCCGGTCTGGGCGCGGGCACGATCCTGCTCGGCGCCACGCTGCTGATGCTGCTGATCGCGGCGTGGTGCTACTTCCGCGAACCCTACCGAGGGGCCGAATCGGCGCCGCCGGGACGGCTGTGGGCGATCCCGCCGCTGACCGTGGCGGCCGCCGCGATGGTCCTGTTCGAGGTGCTGTCGATGGCGAAGGGCGCGGTCGCGCAGTACCCCGCGTTCTCCCTGGCCCGCTCCAACGTCGACGCCGTCACCGGCGCGCCGTGCGGTCTCGCCAACGACGTCCTGCTCGAAACGGATCCCAACGCGTCGCTCCTGCAACCGCTGTCCGGTGACGCGGCGACCACGCTCGCGGGCACCGGCACCGTCGGCTTCACCCCGAACGGCGTCGCCGGTGATCTGAGCGCCGACGAGGAATCGTCGGATGCCGGTGTCGCCAACTCCGTCAAGACCGACAACACCGCGCAGACGGCGTCCAGCAACGCGGCAGGTACCGGCGGCGGCGCCGGCGCGGTGGGCGTGAACGGCAGCGCCGTCGCCCTGCCGTTCGGACTCGACCCGTCGCGCACCCCGGTCCTCGGCAGCGACGGCAGTGACGGCGACGCGGCACTGACCACCGGCTGGTACCGGCTGCCGGACGCCGACTCGGACACCGGGGCGGGCGACATCATCTCCATCGCCGCCGCGGGTCGCATCCGCTCCGTCGACGCGGACGGCGTCGTCACCTACGGCCAGAATCTCGAGGTGGAGTACGGCACCGCCCAACCGGACGGCACGGTCGCGGCGGCCGGGCGTGTGACGCCGATCGACATCGGCCCGGCGCCGTCGTGGCGGAATCTGCGCGTCCCGCTCGATTCCCTGCCGCAGGATACGAATGTCATCCGACTGGTGACCTCGGACTCGGACAGCGATCCGCAGCAGTGGCTGGCGGTGACACCGCCGCGGGTTCCACGGACGCAGACGTTGAACGACGTGATCGGATCGGACGCGCCCGTGATGATCGACTGGGCTGTGGGCCTTGCGTTTCCGTGCCAGCGACCGTTCGATCACCGTGTGGGCGTCGCGGAGGTCCCCGAGTACCGGATCCTCCCGGACCGCCCCGGCGCGATCATGACCAGCCTGTGGCAGGACCGGTACGGCGGCGGGCCGCTCGGCTGGATCGAGATGACGCGGGCGAGCCGCACCATCCCTTCGTATCTGAAGGACGACTGGGACCGCGACTGGGGCGGCGTGGAGCAGTACTCCCCCCTCGACGCCGGCGCGACGGCCGCGGAGATCGACACCACCCGGACGCAGCGTTCGGGTCTGTGGAATCCGGCGCCGATCATCACCGCCTACTGAGGGTCGATGACGCGCCCTCCGCCGGGCGCGTCACCGTCTCATCTCAGAGTTCGAATTCCGCCGGTGCGATACCGACGGCGAAACAGGCGTCGCGCACCACATTTCGCTCGTGCTGGTCGAAGTTGCCGTCGGCGCCACCGATGACGATGCCGATCTGGATGACCGCCCGGGCCTGATCCTGCTTGGACTTCAGCTTCGTGATGGTGGCGGTGGCCTCGATCTTGCCGAACTCGAAATCGGACTGCAGCTTGCTGCAGTACCAGTCGAACTTCTGACTCAACTCGTCCGACGGGAACACGCTCAGCGCCTCGTTGCTGGTGATCAGCGCCGACGTCTTCTGCCGCTCGGACGGGTCGATGGTCCCGTCCGCCGCGGCGATGAGGGCGCACATGGCCATGCTGGCGTTGGCGAACTCCTTGTTCTGGAACTGTGCCGTCTTCGTCTTGAGCTGGCCGTTCATCTCGAACGCCTTTGCCTTCAGCTGATCCCAGAAAGCCATTGGACTCCTTCGTCGTGTGCCCACGCACGGTGCGTGTGGTGTCCAATTTGCCAGGTTTCCCTCGAGGGCGTCGCCGCGGTCGGTCTACCAGCGCGGTCGCCGCCGCTAGGGTCGCAACGACTGCAGGCTTCCCGTCGGCACGTGGATCCACCCTTCCCGTTCGGCGACGGCGCGGTCGTCGCCGTCGGGCAGCGCCGTGCATCCGACGGCCGCGGCTCGCGCGATGACCGCGGCCAGCACCGCGTCGAGGGCATCGTCCGATTCTCGGCAGAGCGTCTGGAACGCACCGAGTTCCAGCCAGTCCGCGGCCGCCAGCAGCGTGTCGACCAACCCACCCAGGGTCACCCTGTTCTGCGCGCTCTTGTATCCGCGCGACGTCAGCCCCCAGATACGCAGCGCGGCCGCCGGATACGCCTCCACCACCCGGCCGTCGACTCGCCCGACGTCGACGCCGAGGTCGCCGAGTTCCGCGAGAAGTCCGGCGCAGCGCAGCGCGACGTGCGCGATGAGATCCGCCGACACACTGAGCGGAGAGATCCCCGTCGCGGCCTGCACCACGAGGTCGGTGCGCCGCTTGGTCAGCGGTCGGCGTCCGTCGCGGTTCGCGAGACCGCTGGTCGGGGGAAGCTTGCCGGCGTGGTGGTCGGACACCATCCGGACGAACGCGTCGGGCCACCCGAATGGTGCGTCGATTCCGGCCTTGTCGCAGGCCAGGACGGCCGCGGTGACGGCGTCGTTTCCGGCTCCCAGCCGGACGGACTCGACGCGGGCCACACCGCCGGACCAGTCGACGACGGCCAGCGCCGTCTTCTTCGGCTCGGCTGCCAGGTCGACTCCCACGGTGCGCATCGGCCCAGACTAGTTCGACCCGCTGAATCAGCAGAAGTGATGCAACGCATCGGTTAGTTGTTCTGTACCGATTCGGCGCCTCCGGCCACTGTGGTCTTCACTACCTGCTCGGCATCGTCGTCCAGATTCCGTTCATGGCGACGTCCCTCTACACCGGCCCGGTGTCCGCGTTCCTCGGTGGCGCCGACCTGTCGTGGGTGGCCGGGCTGGTGGTGACCGGACCCCTCTACCTCCTCGTCGCCCGGCACAGCTCCGGAGCGAAGGTCACCTCGACGACGCGGGAACCCGCGCGACTCTGAGCCCGAACCTCGCACCGCCTGAGCCGGTTACCGGCTCGGGCGCTCGTCGTGTGGTCGGCCGGGGCCCTGCCCGCCCGGGCAGGGTTTCCGGATTGTCCACCACGCGGCCGCGCCGGCTCGCTAGGGTCGGAAACGGAGACCAGTCCGCCGGAGAGAAAGTTGTCGCAGATGTCCAGTTTCCCGGGCCTCACCCACGTCGCGATCACCGTGTCCGACCTTCCGGCCAGCACCGCCTGGTACAGCACACTGTTCGACTCCGCCCCCGTGCTCGACGAGGACGAGGAATCGGGGACGTTCCACCACACGGTGTTCGCGCTCGACGGCGGGATGCTCTTCGGCCTGCACACGCACCCGGACAGCGGCGCTCCCACCAGGTTCGACGAACGGCAGGTCGGGCTCGACCACATCGCGTTCCAGTGTTCCCCCGACGCACTGCCCGGGTGGGTGGAGCGGCTCGACGCACTCGGCATCGAGCACGGGGGAATCAAGAATGCGCACTACGGATCCGGCATCTCGTTCCGCGACCCCGACAACATTGCGCTCGAATTCTTTGCTCCGCCCGTGAGTACTTATTAACCGCCCGACGTTAATAAGTACTCACGGGCGCCGAAGGCGCATGAGGATGGCGTCGAGCTGGTCGGCACTGAGGAGGCCGTGCTCGAGAACGAGTTCGGTGACGTTACGGTCCGTGTCGAGGGCTTCCGCCGCCAATCGGGTCGCGGTCTCGTAGCCGAGGTGGGGGCTGAGCGCGGTGACGAGGCCGATCGACCGTTCCACTCCGGCCAGCATGTGGTCGACGTTGGCGGTGATCCCGGCGACGCAGCGCGAGGTCAGCGCCTCACAGGCCGCGGCGAGGTGGCTGAGCGACGCGAACAGGCTGTGCGCGATGATCGGTTCGAACGCGTTCAGCTGCAACTGACCGCCCTCCGCGGCGAGGGTGATGGTGACATCGTTGCCGATCACCTCGAACGCCACCTGATTGACGACCTCCGGGATCACCGGATTCACCTTGCCGGGCATGATGGACGACCCGGCCTGCACCGCAGGCAGATTGATCTCGCCCAGCCCGACCCGCGGTCCCGACGACAGCAGCCGCAGGTCGTTGCACATCTTCGACAGCTTCACCGCGGTGCGTTTGAGCACCCCCGACAGCTGCACGAACGAGCCGACGTCCTGGGTGGCCTCGACGAGGTCGGTCGCGGTGGCGAGCGGTAGACCGGTGACGGCGCGCAGTTCCTCGCACGCGAGCCTCGCGTAGTCGGGGTGGGCGTTGAGCCCGGTGCCGATGGCGGTGCCGCCCAGGTTGATCTCGGCGACGAGCAGCGCGGCTTCCTCGAGACGTTCGGCGTCTTCTCGGACCATCACCGCGAACGCTCCGAATTCCTGGCCGAGGGTCATGGGGACGGCGTCCTGCAACTGGGTGCGTCCCATCTTCAGGTGATCGCTGAACTCCGCCGCCTTCGCGGAGAAGGCTTCCGCGAGTGCCGCCATGGCCACGCGGAGTCGTCGAATCGCGAACTGCAGTGCCACCTTCAGGGCGGTGGGGTACACGTCGTTGGTGCTCTGACTCAGGTTCACGTGCTCGAGCGGGTGCAGGAACATGTAGTCGCCGGGCCGGTGCCCGAGCAGTTCGAGACCGCGGTTGGCGATGACCTCGTTGGCGTTCATGTTGGTCGACGTGCCCGCGCCGCCCTGGATCACGTCGACGACGAACTGGTCATGCAGGGCGCCGCCGCGGATCTGCTCGCAGGCGGCGACGACGGCGTCGGCGCGGCGCGCGTCGAGCAACCCGAGTCGCCGATTCGCGACCGCCGCCGACTGCTTGACGCACGCCAGCGCCGCGACCAACTCCGGGTAGCGGCCGATCGGCGTCCCGGTGATGGTGAAGTTCTCGAGCGCCCGGAGGGTGTGGATCCCGTAGTGGGCGTGCAGCGGGACGTCCCGCTCCCCCAGCAGGTCGTGTTCGACGCGTGTGCGGACTGGCTGGGCGATGCGGGACATCGGACTTCCTTCGGGGTGATCAGTGGAGCAGGTGGGTGCGGAGACCGGGGTCGGTCGCCGCGTCGAGCAGGGTCAGGGCGAGGGCCAGGGCACCGTCGACGGCCGCCCGGTCTGCTGCGGGCGCGGCACTGGCCGCGGCGAACTCGGCCTGATGGTTGACGGCGGGCGCGGAGTCGATGCCGATGTAGGGGTGGATCGCGGGGAGCACCTGCGAGACGTTGCCCATGTCGGTGGACGCCCGGTTCATCAGCGAGTCCGCCCCTGTGCGGAACACCCGGCCGAGCCCCTCCGCGTGCCGGACGTACGACGCGAGCAGCGCTTCGTCGGTGCGGAACTCCGAGTACGGCTCGCTCTCCGGGGTGATGGTGAGTTCGCAGCCGGTCGCGACGGCGCCGGCCTCGAAGCAGCGGGCCACCCGGGGCTCGACGCGGGCCAGCTCCTCCAGCGTCTCCGCGCGCACGTACCAGCGACCTTCGGTGCGCTGAGGGATGGCGTTCGGCGCTTCTCCCCCGCGGGTCGTCATCCCGTGCACGCGCGTGCTCGACGGAAGCTGTTGCCGGAGAAGCCCGATGGCGACCTGCGCGACGGTGAACGCGTCGGCCGCGTTGATGCCCCGTTCGGGGTAGGCCGCGGCGTGCGCGGCCTTGCCGTCGTACCGGATGTGGCTGTGGGAGACGGCGTATGGTTCGGCTCGGGCGACGTCGACCGGACCCGGGTGGGCCATGACGGCGGCGTGGACGCCGTCGAACGCCCCGCGGGTGAGCATCTCGATCTTGCCGCCCCCGCCTTCCTCGGCGGGGGTACCGAGCACGGACAGCGTGATGCCGAGGTCGTCGACCAGCGGGGCGAGGGCCAGCGCCGTTCCCACCGAGACGGCGGAGATGACGTTGTGCCCGCACGCGTGCCCGAGCCCGGGGAGTGCGTCGTATTCGGCGCAGACCGCGAGGTGCAGCGGTCCGGAGCCCACCTGTGCGCGGAACGCGGTGGGCAGCCCGACGTACTGCTGCTCCACCGTGAACCCGGCGTCCGACAGGACGCCGGCGACGCGGGCGCACGAGCGTTCCTCCTCCCAGGCGACCTCCGGGTGGGCATGGAGGTCGTGCGACAGGGCCAGGATCCGGTCTTCCGCCCGCCTGGCCCCGTCCCGAATCGCCCCGCCGGCACCGGCACTCACAGATCCCCCGGCACGCCGTAGGACGGGGCGGCCGTCGGGTCGACACCCCGCATCCGGTAGTCCCGCTTCTGCGGTTCCCACACCGTCCACAGCCGGCACAGTTCGCCGACCGGGTCGTCGTGCCAGTCGACGCGCAGGTCGGTGACGGGCCAGGGCACGTCGTCGACCACCTGCATTCCGGCCGAGTGCACGGGCCCCGCCTCGCCGCCCGCGGTGATCGCGGCGGTGAGACCGTCGAGCAGTCTGCCTTCGAAGGTCGGGGCGGTGCTGGACACGTACCCGAACAGCAGCGACCGGATGACGCCCTCGTCGCGGAGCATGTTGCCGGCGACGGCGGCGCCGCTGCCCTGCGCGCTGCTGGAGATGCCCAGCGTCTGCGCGCCCGAGTGCACCGCCGTGCCGCCGTCCGCGTCGACGACGACGAGCTGTCGGTAGTCCGAGAACTTCTCCTGCGCGAGTACGGTTTTCAGCGCGGTCTCCGCATTCTCGCCCGACGCGAGCGCGTCGAGTCCGATCGGCCCCAAGTTCGGATTGGTGACGTTCTGGGAGGCGACGACGCCGACCCCGGGCCGCACGTGCAGGCAGCGCGACGCCACCGCGGGGCTGGAGGAGCAGACGACCATCCCGAACGCGCCTCCGGGATCGCGGGCGACGAGGGAGAACGTCATGAGCTGATCACTGCCGTCGCGTCGATCTCGACGAGCCATTCGGGCCGGGCGAGGGCGTCGACGACGAGGCCGGTGGACACCGGGTGCACACCTTTCAGCCAGCGTCCGACCACCCGGTAGACCGTCTCCCGGTACCGGACGTCCACCAGGTAGATGGTGACCTTGACGACGTCCTCGAGCCGGCTGCCCGACTCCTTCAGCAGCATCGCAATGTTCGCCATCGCCTTCTCGGCCTGGGCCTCGACGTCGCCGATGCCCACCGACTCGCGAGTGTCGAGGTCCTGCCCGATCTGCCCGCGGAGGTACACGACCCCGCCGGCGACGACGGCCTGCGCGAGGTCGTTGTCCAGGTTCTGTTCGGGGTACGTCTCGCGGGTGTTGAACGGGCGGATGCGGGTGTGGGTGGTCATGCGGCACCTCCGACGACGTTGTCCGACAGTCCCGCCGCGGCCTTGACCAGCCCGAGCGGCCCGTCGAAGTCGAAGTTGCGGTACACGGCGGCGAGCTGCGCGAACGGCGGCGACTGGGCGAACAGCTGGAACGTCAGCCGGTGGCCCGCGTAGTCACTGTTGAGCAGGTCGCGGGCGAACGCGAGGAGCTTGCGACGGTCGTCGGCCACCCAGTCGTCGTTGATGGAGTAGAACTTCTCCAGCCACGGCGCGACGTCCGGGTCGGCGAACGTGGCGGCGTCCGGTGTGATGCAGATCTGGCCGCCGCACAGCTCGCGGGCGATGTGCATCATCGCGGGCAGCTGGCTGAGCGCCATCACCCGGCCGGTGTAGAGCAGGGACTGGTTGGGCATGAGCAGGCCGCCGGGGCTGGGCTCGGCGAGCGAGATCGCCGCGGTGAGGTGGGCGTTGATCGTCTCCCGGTAGCAGGCGAGCTGAGCGAGCTTCTCCTGTACCGCCTGCTGCTTCTCGAGGCCACTCTGCTTGACGTTCCACAGCGCGGATCCGATCATCAGATCGGCGAGGTGCAGGGTGCGCTGGACGAACGGGAACGCGCTGTAGCGGTGCAGAGTGGAGCGGATGAACGTGGCCGCCCGGGTGTGCCGGTAGAACAGGACGTCCTCCCAGGGGATCTCGACGTCGTCGAATACGACGAGGGATTCGACCTCGTCGACACGGTTCGCGAGCGGGTAGTCCGCGGACGGCGCGCGGCCGGCGAACCCGTTGCGGGAGATGTACTTCAGCCCCGGCGCCCCCATGTCGAGCACGAATCCGACGGCGTAGTCGGACAGTTCGCTGTTGCCCCAGTTCGCGATGGTGGGCTTGGTGAACGCCTGGTTGGAGTACGCGGCGGCGGTCTCGTATTTCGCGCCGCGGACGACGATCCCGTTGTCGGTCTCCTTCACGACGTGCAGGAGCATGTCGGGGTCCTGATCCTGCGGCGCCTTGGACCGGTCACCCTTGGGGTCGGTGTTCGCCGACACGTGGAACGGGTCCTCGCGGACCGAGCGATCGAGGTGGCGGCGGATGTTCTCCGAGAAGCGCGGGTCGACCTCGTTGAGGACGTCCTGACCGTCGAACAGCGACCACATCTCGCCGATGGTCTCGTCGCCGACGCGGGTGACCACGCCCCGGGTGTCCTCGAGCACCAGGTCGACGGCGGCGCGCTTGTCGAGCCAGTCCTGCTGGGTGCGGGGCAGTTTGTTGGCGATGGCGTTGCGTTCGCCGGATTCGGGGTCGACGTAGGTCATCGCGTCCTGCGTGGCCTCGTCGTGGGCGAGGTCGTAGATGCGTGCCCGCACGTCGACGATCGGCTTGAACATGGGGTGGTCGGCGACGTCCTTGACGCGTTCCCCGTCGACCCAGACCTCACGGCCGTCTCTGATGGACTCCCTGTATTCGTCTCCGGTGCGGATCATTTCGTGCTCCTGGTCCTCGGCGCAGGGTGTGCGTCCGGGTAGTCGGGGAAGGTGGACGGTTCGAATGCTGCGGGCTTGCTGTAGGTGTGGGACGCGTACACGAGCGGTTCACCGGGGTGGGATTCGACGGCGGCGACACGTCCGATGTAGACGCGGTGGGTGCCGGCGTCGATGACGTCGTGGACGGTGCAGTCGAACGACGCGATCGCGTCGTGCACGCGCGGGGATCCGGAGTCGGCGACGGTCCAGTGCCCGCAGGTGAAATCCCAACGCTGCTTGCCGGGCCACGGCCGGCCCGCGAACGTGTCGGCGACGTGATCATGCTGGGTGGCAAGCACATTGACGCAGAAGACGCCGTTCTCGGAGATCGCGTCGTTGACGGGACTCCGTCCGTGGATGCAGACCAGCACCAGGGCGGGGTCGGCCGAGACGGAGCACATCGCGCTCACGGTCTGCGCCGCGCGGCCACCGGGACCGTCGGTCGCGACGACGGTGACCCCGGTCGCGACGGTTCCCATAGCCGTGACGAAGTTCGCGGTCGAGCTGTCCGGCATCGGTGCAGCCACCGATGTTCGGGCCGTCGTTTCGACGGCGGCGTGTCGGTCAGCGATCGGCATGACGGGCTCCTTTCTGTGTGCGGTGAGCGAGGAGTTCGTGCCGTGGAACCAATCTTGGGGCGCACGGTGAAATCTGTACAACACAGATAAATGGCGCACTGCATAAGAAGAACTGATGCAACGGGAACCGATGCCGATGCCCTGCTCGACCAGGGATAATTCCTACGACAGCCGATGCGGACGGGGACGATGATGACGCCACTGCAACGCTATATCGCCGAAGAGATCGCGATCGACCATGCGGACGGGCTGCTGACCCGCCGTGAGGCGCTGCGAAGACTCGGCCTCATCGGCCTCGGGGTGGCGGCGGCGTCCTCGCTGCTGGCCGCCTGCTCCACCGGCGGCGACGAGCAGTCGTCCACCTCGGCTCCGGTGACGCCCGGCGGGGCGACACCCCCGCCACCGGGGGTGGCCGACGCGGTCGGCACCGAGGCCGTGACGTTCGCCGGTCCCGACGGGCGGGTCCTGCAGGGGGCGTGGGCCGAGGCGGCCGAGCCCCGCGGGGCGGTCCTGGTGGTGCACGAGAACAAGGGCCTGACCGACCACATTCGTTCGGTGGCCGGTCGTTTCGCCGGTGCCGGCTACTCCGCGCTGGCAGTCGACTTGCTGTCGGAGGAGGGCGGGACCGCGACGTTCACCGACCAGGCTCAAGCCACCGCCGCGTTGGCCACCGTGCCGCCGGAGCGCTTCGTCGCCGACATGAAGGCGGGCGTCGACGAACTCGCCCGCCGGGTACCGGACAAGAAGTACGCGGCAGTGGGTTTCTGTTTCGGTGGCGGCATGGTGTGGCAACTGCTCGCGTCCGGTGAGCCGCAACTGGCGGCCGCCGTCCCCTTCTACGGCCCCCTGCCCGACGGCGCGGACTTCTCCGGGTCGAAGGCCGCGGTCCTCGCCATCTACGCGGAACTCGACGCGAGGGTGAACGCGTCCCGCGACGCCGCCGACGCGGCGCTCACCAAGGCGGGGCTGCCGCACGAGATCGTCACGGTCCCGGGCGCAGATCACGCGTTCTTCAACGACACCGGGCCCCGGTACAACGCGGCCGCGGCGGCGGAGGCCTACGAACGTGTGCTCGCCTGGTTCGGCGAATACGTCGGGTGAGGCGGGCGCATCAGCAGGGCGGCGACGAGGAAACAGACCGCGCCCACGAATGTGCCCAGATCGGCGATCCCCGCGTTCTCCAGCGCGTCGGTGCCGGGCACGATGAACGCGGCGACGGCGGACACCCCGAATGCCACCGACCCGATCATGTTCAGCCAGGTACTGCGCCAGTTGCGGGCGTGCGGATCCCACAGCTTGTCGGTTTCGGTGGTGGCCACCACCGCCAACGCGCTGGCGACGAGAAAGGCGGTCGACCCGAAGATGTCGGGCCGCCACCCCCACACCCGGTCCTGTTCGACGGTGAGGCCGTGGATGAGCGCGACACCGGTACTGATGTTGAACAGCAGGGTGCCGACGAACTGGATCAGCGCCGACCACCAGTCGTAGCGTTCGACCGTCTCGGAGTCGTCGCCGGGCACTGGCCTGCCACTGAGCCGCAGCTGGATGAACCCGGCGGCGGTGAAGAACAGCGATCCGACGAAGTAGCTGATGTTGTCGATCTCGGCGCCGGCCGCGTGCCCGTACACCCGCGTGGCCGCCAGGCCGAACAGGAAGGAGCCGATGACGAATCCCCAGGATTCGCGGCGGAGCCGGAGCGTTCGGCGCGGTGCGGACGAGGTGTGGTCCTTCGACACCGTGACGTCACCCCCTCACCCCGGTCGGCAGGATCTCAGACTCGCCGAAGACGCCGACCGGGTCAAGGCCGGGCACGGAAATTCGGCTGCGAGTGGGCGCGGGGTGTGCCAGTGTCGGATGATGACGAGCGACGGCGGAATCACGATCAGAACTGCGACCGAACAGGACTGGCCGAAGATCATCGTGCTCAACGAGATCTGTTTCGTGACACCGCAGACCGCCGAATTCACCGCGCACTGGCAGCAACTCGTGAGTGGCGCACCGCCGATCATCGCGCTCGACGACGACGAGGTGGTCGGCGCCACCATGGACATTCCGATGACCGTCACCGTCCCCGGCGGCGCAAGCGTCGCGGCGGCGGGTGTCACGGCGGTGACGGTCGCGCCCACCCACCGCCGGCGCGGCATCCTCCGCGCCCTCTACACCGCGCACCACACTCGCATCGGGGAGTCGGGGGTGCCGCTGTCGATTCTCACCGCGAGCGAGGGCGGCATCTACGGACGGTTCGGGTACGGTCCCGCGACCGTCGAGGCGACGGTGAGCATCGACCGCCGCTTCGCGATCCCGCACCCGCACGCCCCCGACCCGGGCGGGGTGCGCATGGTCCATCCGGCCGAGTCACGGTCCGCGTTCACCGACGTCTACGACCGCTGGCAGGCGGTGACTCCCGGCGCGCAGGTGCGCCCGGAGATCGTGTGGAACCGGATCTTCGCCGACCGGGAGAGCGAGCGCGGCGGCGGCACAGCCCAGTTCGGACTGGTCCACCCCGACGGCTACGTGCTCTACCGCCGTGTCTCCGGCGACAACGGGTCGGTGGCCCGCGTGGACGAGATCCGGACGGTCAGCTCCGACGCGCATGCCGCGCTGTGGCGGGCGCTGCTCGGCCTCGATCTGGTGCGCCGGGTCGAGGCGCATCTCACCCCGGAGGACCCGCTGCCCTACCTGCTGACCGACGGCCGGTTGGTGCGCACGACGTCCCGCCACGACGAGTTGTGGGTGCGGATCATGGACGTCGCCGCCGCACTGGAGGCCCGCACCTATCGCCGCGATCTCGACGTGGTGGTTCAGGTCGACGACGGGTTCCTGAGCGCGGGTGGCCGATTTGCGCTCACCGTGCGGGACGGCAAGGCCGTGTGCACCCGAACCGACGCCGCACCCCATCTGGTGCTCGATCTGGATGTGCTCGGCAGTCTCTATCTCGGGGCGCATCGGGCGCGGACGCTCGCGGCCGCGAACCGGCTGCGGGCCGCCGACGCCGACACGCTCGACCGGTTCGACAGCGCGTTCGGCTCCGACCGCGACGCCCAGATGGGGTGGGCCTTCTAACCCGACGTGCCCGCCTGCGCCGCGAACACGGCCCGTGCCCGCTCGGCGACGGCCCGGGCCCGGGCCGTGCTCCGCACCCCCTTCAGCCGGGCGAGTACCACCGGCAGACCCGGGACGTCGTCGGCGATCGGCAACGTCGCGACCCGGCCACCGTCGTACGTCCGGCCCTCCGCGGGCCGTTGGTTGAGGATCGAGAAGCCGTGGCCGCGGGCGACGAGTCCGCGCACCGTCTCGTAGCTCGCCGACCGGTACCGGACCATCGGGGTGATCCCCGACCCCGACAGCATCGCCAGAAAGTAGTCGCGGCTGCTCGGCAGGTCCAGCAGCACCATCGGTTCGCCTTCGAGGTCGGCGAGCGCGATCGCGTCGTGGCCGGCCAGCCGGTGGTCCGGGGGCAGGACGACGTGCGGCCGGGCGACGCCGAGGGTCTCGGTCTCCATGTCGTCGCCCAGTGCGAGGTCGTAGGTGAGGGCCAGTTCGACGGTGCCGTTCCGCAGCGCCGCCCGCACCGCCTCCGCCTGCGTCTCGACCACCTCGACCTCGAGGTCGGGGTGCTGATCGCGCAGATCCGAGATCAGCGTCGGCAGGATGAACGGCGTGAGGGTGACGAAGCAGGCCAGCCGGACGGTGCCCCGGACGGTGTCCTCGTGGCCGCGGGCGGCATCGAGAACTTCACCGAGGTGAGCCAGCACGCTCCGGGTGTCGCGGAGCATCTCCTCCCCCGCCGCGGTGAGGACCAGCCCGCGGGACCGCTGCCGGATGAACAGCTGGGTGCCGATCTGGTGCTCGAGCTGAGAGATCGCCGAGGACACCGCCGATTGCGCGACCATCAGTTCGTCGGCGGCCTTCGTCATGCTGGAGAAGTTCGCGGCCTCGACGAAATACCTGAGCTGGGTCAACGTTACGTCGGGTCGTCGTTGCATGCGCTCTCCTCGGGATCTGAGGCCATCAGGATCGCAGGTCTCCGACCGGGGAGCTACCTCCGACACCCGCGCCGGACGCGTCATCATCAGCGGACGTCGGCCTTCGCGAGGTCAGGGTCCGGTTCGTCGTCGCGCGCGGAGCGCGGGCCGGTCGCGGACCGCACGGACTTGCCGCGCACGTACCCGACCGCGCCGAGGAGCGCGAGCACGGCCAGCGTTCCGAGAGTGAACACCTCGAACGTCGACTGGCTCACGCCCCAGATGTCGTCGAAATCGTAGTCGAGGCCGAACACCGCCTCCAGGGTTCCGGGGAAGACCGCCACCCACGAACCGAGCAGCACCCAGGCGAAGCAGAGACCGCCGAGAAGCCGGAAGCCCGCGTTGCCGGTGGGAACCCGGAACGGTCGCGCGACATCCGGGAACCGCGTGCGCAGCCGGATCGCGGACGGGATGACGATCAGGTAGCTGAGCAGGAACGTCGAGATCGAGATGGTCAGCACGACCGCGAAGACGGAACCGCCGGAGCCGGTGATCTGCATGGCGGCGATCATGAACACGGTGGCGACGACGCCGGACAGGAAGTTGACGCGCACCGGAGTGCCGAGGCGGGGATGGAAGCGGCCGAAGAACCCGCCGAAGAAGGCGCCGTCGGCGGCGGCCATGGCCTGCATGCGGTCGCTGATGATCATCCACGCCGCGCCCTGGGTCATGAGGATGACCGCGAAGATCAGGCCGGTCACGGTCAGCATGGCGGGTGCGGCGGGACCGTACACGCTGTACACGGTCGCGACGGCCTCGAGCAGTCCGCCGACACCGGTGATGTCGTCGGCGGGCACGACGAGCAGGATCGCGAAGATCGGCAGGAGGTAGGACGCGGCGGCGATGGCGCACGCGCGGGCGATCGAGATCGGGACGTCACGGGCGGGGTTCTTCATCTCGCCTGCGGCGCTGTTGCCGGATTCGAAACCGAGGTAGGAGAACAGCAGCAGCGGTGTGACGCCGAGGAGCCCGGTGAGGGTGGGGCTGAAGTCTCCCGCGGAGATGCCGGCGAACCCGTTCTTCGCGGCGTAGATCCCGGTGGTGACGAGGAAGAACAGCAGGAAGACGATTTTCAGGAACGCGCCGATCGTCGGAATCCATTTGCCCCGTGCGAGACTCACCACGGCGGCGAGCACCGTCAGCCAGATGAAGACGAGTTTGAACAGGTAGTCCGTCACCGAGCCTTCCTCGAAGGCGCTGACGTAGTGGTTCCACGTCTCGGCGGCGATGAACGCCATCGATCCGCCGACCCAGACCGGCTGGGTCACCCACGTCAGCAGCGACGCGAGCGCGGCGAGGGGACGGCCGAACGCCCGCCGCACCCACACGTAGACGCCGCCCTCGCCGGTGAACGTGCTGCCGATCTCGGCGAAGATCAGGCCGTACGGCAGGAGGAAGAACACGGCGAGCACGAGCGCCCAGGTGAACGTCTCCGCGCCGAACGTGGACACCTGACCGAGGACCTCGACCGACACCACCGCCGCGACGATGAGGAAGACGATGTCGAACCGGCCGAGCGACTTCCTGAGGTGTTGGGTCTGTTCGTCCGCCAGGGCGGTGGGGGTGTTGTCACTCATCGCTGTACCTCGTTGCTGGAGTCTGTTTGCTGGAGTCGGAGGAAGGTGCTTGCGCCGGCGGTGTGCAGCAAGTGATGCCGGTCACTACTCTCGTCCGCCCCGGGCAAATCTGTACAGCACAAAGATCCGGGGTAGTGCATCGATTCTGCAGATGATCCCGACACCGAGTTGGCATCTGAATTATCGATGCAGTGGGACGGAAAGATCCTGTTGACTGTTGCGGTCGCGCGGACCGACGATTCTGGCACTGCACGAACCGAACAGCGTGAGGAACCCACCGTGCGTGATCCGCGATACGACATCCTTTTCGAGCCGGTCAAGATCGGACCGGTCACCGCCCGCAACAGATTCTTCCAAGTCCCCCACTGCAACGGCATGGGCTACCGCGACCCGTCCGGCGAGGCCTACATGCGGCGCGTCAAGGCCGAAGGCGGCTGGGCGGTCGTCTGCACCGAGCAGGTGGAGATCCACCCGACCTCCGACATCGGCCCGTTCATCGAGCTGCGACTATGGGACGACCAGGACCTGCCCGCCCTGACCCGGATCTCCGAGAAGATTCACGAGGGCGGCTCCCTCGCCGGCATCGAACTCGCCCACAACGGCCTGAACAGCCCCAACCTGATCAGCCGCGAGACCCCGCTCGGCCCGCAGAATCTGCCCGTCGTCTCCTGGAACTACGACCCCGTCCAGGCCCGCGCGATGACCAAGTCGGACATCGCCGACCTCCGGCACTGGCACAAGGAAGCGGTGCGCCGGTCGCTGAAGGCCGAATACGACATCGTCTACGTGTACGCCGGGCACGCGATCGGCGGCCTGCACCACTTCCTGTCCCGCCGCTACAACAACCGGACGGACGAGTACGGCGGCAGCCTCACCAATCGGGTGCGTCTGCTCCGCGAGATCCTCGAGGATTCCCGCGAGGTCGCCGACGGGAAAGCCGCCGTCGCGTGCCGCATCTCCGTCGACGAACTCCTCGGCGACGAGGGGATCACCCGCAGCGAGATCGAGGACGTCATCGGCCTGCTCGGCGAAACCCCCGACCTCTGGGACTTCGTGCTCGGCAGCTGGGAGGACGACTCCGTCACCTCGCGGTTCGGTCCCGAGGCGGAGCAGGAACCGTACGTCCGGGGGCTGAAGCAGCTCACCACCAAACCCGTCGTCGGCGTCGGCCGCTTCACCTCGCCCGACACGATGCTGCACCAGGTCAAGAGCGGGATCCTCGACTTCATCGGGGCGGCCCGGCCGTCGATCGCCGACCCATACCTCCCCCGCAAGATCGAGGAGGGGAACCTCGAGGACATCCGGGAATGCATCGGCTGCAACATCTGCGTGTCCGGTGACTTCACGATGTCGCCGATCCGCTGCACCCAGAACCCGACGATGGGTGAAGAGTTCCGTCGCGGGTGGCACCCGGAGCGGATCAAGGTCCGGTCGAGCGAGTCGAACGTGCTCGTCGTCGGTGCGGGTCCCGCCGGACTCGAGGCGGCCCGCGCCCTCGGGCAGCGCGGCTACAGCGTGAGCCTCGCCGAGGCGAGCCGGCAACTCGGCGGCCGGGTGTCCCGCGAGTCGAAGCTGCCCGGGTTGTCCGCCTGGATCCGGGTGGTCGACTACCGCGAGCAGCAACTCCGCAAGCTGTCCAACGTCGACGTGTTCATGGAGAGCGAGATGACCGCCGACGACGTCATCGACAACGACTTCCACCACGTCGTCGTCGCCACCGGTTCCAGTTGGCGCCGTGACGGCGTCGGCCGGTGGCACACCCACGCCGTCCCCGTCGACGAGCACGCCGACGTCCTGACCCCCGACGACGTGATGGCGGGGCTACGACCCGCGGGCAACAAGGTCGTGCTCTTCGACGACGACCACTACTACCTCGGCGCCGTGGTCGCCGAACTCCTGGCCAAGGAGGGATTCGACGTCACCCTGATCACACCGGCCGCGCACGTGTCGCAGTGGACGACGAACACCATGGAAGTGGTCCGCATCCGCAAGCGAATCATCAACGCCGGCGTGCACGTTCAGGTCAATCGCGCCGTCACCGAGGTCACCGCCCAGGGTGTGCGCACCGTGTGCGCGTTCACCGGAGACGAGCAGTTCGTCGACGCGGACAGCGTCGTCCTCGTCACGGCCCGGCTCCCGCACGACGCACTGTTCCACGAACTGCAGTCGCGGGAATCCGAATGGGCCGGCGCCGACCTGCGCAGCGTCCGCGGCATCGGCGACGCCTGGGCGCCGTCCACCATCGCGGCCGCGGTCTGGTCCGGGCACCGGTACGCCGAGGAACTGGAGGAACCGCCGGCCACGGGTCCGGTCGCGTTCCGCCGGGAAGTCACCGGACTGTCCATCGAACCCGTCCGCACCCTGTCCGTCCCCCCGCTCGTCAACGCACAGAACTGAGGAGACCCACCATGACCGCAGTACACCCGATCCCCACCGGCGCCGAGAACGTCGCGGCGATGACGCCCAGCGCGTACGTCACCCCGGACACGCTCCGGGCGGGCGATCCCCAGGAACACGAGATGGTCCACCTGAGCAGCGGGGACGACAAGTTCACCATCGGCTCGTGGCGCGCGCAGCCGTACCGCGAGTACATCGAGTCCTATCCCGGCGACGAATACACCCGCGTGCTGGAAGGGTCGGTGACGCTCACCACGGACGACGGCACCTCACACACCTTCGGACCCGGCGACGCATTCACCCTGACCAGGGGCTGGCGCGGGGAGTACCGCGTCGACGAACCGCTGCTCAAGCAGTTCGCGATCTACGTTCCCTGACCACCACTTTCGAGCACGAGGATGACGATGCCTGATCCGACCACACTCGACGACTGGACAGCGCTCGCCGCGACGATCACGCCGCGCCGGGAACTGTTCATCGACGGCGCGTTCCGTCCCGCCAAATCGGACGAGACGTTCGACTCGATCAATCCGGCCACCGGCGAACTACTCGCGCGGGTGTCCGCCGCGGACGCCCCGGACGTCGACGTGGCGGTCCGGTCGGCGCGGGAGGCGTTCGACTCGGGCATCTGGTCGCGCAGCCCGGCGTCGCACCGCAAACGGGTCCTGCTCCGGCTCGCCGAGCTGATCCTCGAGCACCGCCACGAGCTCGCCCTGCTCGACTCCCTCGACATGGGCAAGCTGGTGGTGGAGGCGCTGACCGTCGACGTCCCTTCGGCCGCCGAGCTTTTCAGGTTCTACGCGGAGGCCCTCGACAAGGTCGGTGGGGAGATCGCGCCCACCGATCCCGGGAGTCTCGCGCTGGTCTCCCGCGAACCGCTCGGCGTCATCGGGGCGGTGGTCCCGTGGAACTTCCCGCTCGACCTCGCGGTGTGGAAGCTGGCGCCGGCCCTGGCCGCGGGCAACAGTGTCGTGCTCAAGCCCGCCGAGCAGGCGCCGCTGTCGGTGCTGCGGCTGGCGGAACTGGCGGCCGAGGCGGGGCTGCCCGACGGCGTCCTGGCCGTGGTCCCGGGACCGGGAGCCACCGCCGGGGCGGCGCTGGGCCTGCATCCCGACGTCGACGTCGTCGCGTTCACCGGCTCGACCGCGACCGGGAAGCGGTTCCTCCGGTATGCGGCGGACTCGAATCTGAAGCAGGTCTGGCTCGAATGCGGAGGCAAGAGCCCCAACCTCATGTTCGCGGACGCCGACCTCGACGAGGCGGTGGAGAAGGCGGTGTTCGGCGCGTTCTACAACCAGGGCGCGGTGTGCTCGGCGAATTCCCGGTTGCTGGTGGACGCGTCGGTCGCCGAACAGGCGACCGAGGCCCTCGTCCGCCGGGCGTCGTCGATCCGCCCCGGCAATCCGCTCGATCCCGCGTCGACGCTGGGCGCGATCGTCGACGAGAACCACGCTCGCAGCGTCGCCGGGTTCATCGACCGGGCCCGTTCGGAGGGCCGGGTGTTGCTGGGCGGCAACCGGACCACCGTCGACGGCCGGGGGTGCTTCGTCGAACCGACGATCTTCACGGACGTCGCACCGACCGCCGAGGTGGTGACGCAGGAGGTGTTCGGGCCGGTCCTCACCGTCCAGACGTTCACCGACGAGACGGAGGCGATCCGCATGGGCAACGACAGCATCTACGGTCTGGCCGCCTCGGTGTGGACCGAGAACCTGAACCGGGCGCACCGCGTCTCCTCCGCGTTGCGGGCCGGGACGGTGTCCGTCAACACCGTCGACGCCATCAGCGCGCAGACCCCGTTCGGCGGGTTCAAACAGTCCGGGTTCGGCCGCGACCTGTCGCTGCACGCGATGGACAAGTACACCGGGCTCAAGACCACGTGGATCCGGCTGCGGCCGTAGCGAGCCCGGCGGGCGAATGTACCGTTCGGCGCTCCCGAGGCGCCGAGGGGTACATTCGCCCCCGAATCGTGGCACCCCACTCGAGCGCCGCCGGGACACCTGACACCGCGTCCACCCGGGGATACCGTGGAGGAATGCTCCCCGTCATCGATCTCGCCGAACTGGACACACCGGCCGGGCGGGAACGGCTGCGGGAGATCACCCATCACGTGGGCTTCTTCTACCTCGACGGGCACGGCGTCGAGCGGGAGCTGCTCGACCGCGTGTTCACGGTCGCACGGGAGTTCTTCGCCCTGTCCGAGGACTCCAAGCAGTCGATCGCGATGCTCAACAGCCCGCATTTCCGCGGCTACAACCGCGTGGGCGGTGAACTCACCAACGGCGAGACGGACTGGCGCGAACAGATCGACATCGGTCCCGAACGGCAGCCGATCCCCGGCGCCGCCGACTATCTGCGGCTGCAAGGTCCCAACCAGTGGCCCGCCGACCTGCCCGACCTCGAGAAGACGATCGAGGCCCTCGACGCCGCCCTCGCCGACGTCGGGATGCGGCTGCTCCGGAACTGGGCCGCATCGCTCGACGCCGACCCGGCCACGTTCGACGACGCCTTCGCGCACGCCCCCGCCACGCTCATCAAGGTCGTCCGCTATCCGGAACGGCCGAGCGCCGACCACACCGGGGAACAGGGCGTGGGCGCCCACAAGGACTCGGGCGTGCTGACGATGCTGCTCCTCGAACCGGGATCGTCGGGACTGCAGGTGGAGACCGAGGACGGCGACTGGATCGACGCGCCCGCCAGGGCAGGCTCGTTCGTCGTGAACATCGGTGAACTGCTCGAGGTCGCCACCGGCGGATACCTGCGAGCCACCCGGCACCGGGTGCTCACCCCCGCGGGGGCGCCCGAGCGGCTGTCGGTGCCGTACTTCCTCAATCCCGCACTCGACGCCACCGTTCCGACCATCGAGTTGCCGCCGCACCTGGCCGCCCGCGCCCGCGGCATCGAACTCGATCCGGCGAATCCGCTGTACCGCACGTACGGCGAGAACGCATGGAAGAGCCGCACCCGCGCCCACCCCGACGTCTACCGGCGCTGGTATCCGGACGAGGCGGCACCGCAGTAATCAGACTGCCGCCACCGGGAGTATTGTTCTCGCAGTGTTGTTCCTGACCTCTCGACGCTACGTCGACCTCCGCCTCCAGGCGAGCGCCATCTGTCCGCGCTCGCGCTGACGCACCTCTTCACTCAGGACTCTCTCGCCGTATCCGCCCCACCGGGCGACGTCCACGGCCCCATGCGAAAGGCACACCCATGCCCGATACCGCGCTGCCCACGCGCGCCGAGACCACCTCCCGGCGCCGACTTCCCCAGTGGGCCACAGCGTTCGGCCCCCAGATCGTCACCGGACTCGTCGTCGGCGTCGTCCTCGGACTCGTCGCCCGCGCGATGCCCGTCGCCGCCGACGGCAACGAGAACTGGCTCGTCGGAACCGTCCACACCATCGGCTCGAGTTACGTGAAACTGCTGACCGTCGCGGTGATCCCGCTGGTGTTCACAGCGATCGTCAGCTCGATCGCCAACCTGCGTGAGGTGGCCAATGCCGCGCGCCTCGCCGTCCAGACACTGCTGTGGTTCGCGATCACCGCATTCATCGCCGTCGTCATCGGGATCGTCATCGGACTCGTCACACAACCGGGCTCGCACACGACCGTCACCGGCGCGGGCAAGGAACCGACCACCACCGGTTCGTGGTGGGCGTTCGTCACCGGACTGGTGCCCAGCAACTTCCTCGGCCTGAACGCGAAGACCACCCTCACCGAGGGCGCCGCCAGCACGTCGCTGAGTTTCAACGTGCTGCAGTTGCTCGTCGTCGCGGCCGCGATCGGCATCGCCGCGCTGAAGGTCGGGGCCAAGGCCGAGCCGTTCCTGCAGTTCAACGCGTCGCTGCTGGCCATCGTGCAGAAGGTGCTGTGGTGGATCATCCGCCTCGCACCGATCGGCACCGCCGCGCTGATCGCGAACGCCGTCGCCACGTACGGCTGGGACGCCATCGGTTCGCTCGGCTGGTTCACCGCCGCCGTGTACATCGGTCTGGCCATCGTGTTCCTCGTCGTCTACCCCGTGTTGATCCGCGCGCACGGCCTGTCGGTGCGCGCGTTCTACTCCGGCGTCTGGCCGGCGACGCAGCTCGGATTCGTGTCCCGGTCGTCGATCGGCACCCTGCCCCTCACCGAGCGGGTCACCGAACGCAATCTGGGTGTCCCCCGCGAGTACGCGTCGTTCGCGGTGCCGCTCGGGTCGACCACCAAGATGGACGGCTGCGCCGCCGTCTACCCGGCGATCGCCGCGATCTTCGTCGCCGAATTCTATGGTGTGCCTTTGTCGTTCACCGACTACCTACTGGTCGTCGTCGTCTCGGTCATCGGGTCCGCCGCCACCGCGGGCACCACCGGCGCGACGGTCATGCTGACGCTCACACTGTCGACGCTGGGCCTCCCCCTCGCCGGCGTGGGCCTGCTGCTCGCGGTCGAACCGATCGTCGACATGGGCCGCACCGCGGTGAACGTCACCGGTCAGGCGCTCGTCCCGACCCTCGTCGCGAAGCGCGAGGGCATACTCGACGAGACCCGCTACAACGCCGAGCGGACCGGCGACCCCTTCGTCGACGACGACGAGACCGTCGCCGCGGCGTAGCGAACACCGACGGCAGCCTTCCGCACGTGGGAGGCTGTCGTCATGACGGCCGATCGCTGCGCAGCTACGGACCGGTAAGTCCGAACGGTCGTTCGGCGGGCGACCGGGGCATGCACGATTTACGACCTGGCCTGGTGTGATGTTCGCGACTGCGCGTTCCGCCTGCACGCCCGGCGCGGATTTGGTATCGCTCGTCGGCCGTGGATCGAGGAGCTTGCAGTAAGGACTTAGCCTCCGCTAATCTGCGGTTTCGCGTGGACATGCCAAAGTCCGCATTTCAGACAACGACGTCTGCCTCACCGGCGCATCGGTACGGGGCCGGTTCTCTGCCGTGATCCTCTCGCCGACGCCACCCGTGCGCCCAGCACGGAAACCTATTCGGCGAGTATCGCGAGGAGACAGTCGGTTGAACACGAGTGCCACAAAGTCCGGCCTGTACGACAGGACGCTCGACAAGAGCAGCTGCGGCGTGGGCTTCATCACCCGCAAGGACGGCATTCAGACCCATGACGTCCTCCTCCGCGGCCACGAGGCACTGTGTGCGGTTCCTCACCGCGGTGGCATGTCGGCCGAGGGTGTCGGCGACGGCGCGGGCGTGTGCGTCGACCTGTCGGTGCCGTTCTTCCGCGCCCTGACGGGGCACGACGATCTCGAGGCCGGGCGCTTCGGTGTCGGCAACTTCTTCCTCCCCACCGACGTGGCGTTCCACGGCGACGCGGAGGCGGTCATCGAGCTGGCCCTCGCCGACCAGGGATTCCGGGTGCTCCTCGAGCGTGACGTGCCCGTCGACGCGACCGTGCTGCGGCCCGCCGCGATCCGGCACCAGCTGCCGATCCGGCAGTGGGTGTTCACCGCACCCGGCGCGTGCGCCGACGAGGCCGAGTTCGACCGTCGCATCCACGACGCCCTCCTCGCGATCGAGGCCGTCGCGTACACCCAGCCGGATCTGGCCGGGCTGTACCCGCTGTCGCTCAGCGCGCGCACGCAGGTGCTCAAGGGCCGGCTCAACTCGAACGAGGTGATGCCGTACTTCCAGGACCTCGTCGACCCGGCCCACGCCATCCACACCCTGTACTTCCACACCCGGTTCTCGACGAACACCGACCCGCATCCGACGATGGCGCAGCCGTTCCGCCTGATGGCACACAACGGTGAGCTCAACACCGACAAGAAGAACCGGCTGTCCGAGACGGCGCTGGCCCGCGCCCGGAACCGGGAGATCGTCCGCCCGCACGGCCAGTCCGACAGTTGTCGCCTCGACCAGACGCTGCAGAGCCGCGTCGTGGAGGACGGTCTCGACCTGGTGACCGCGGTCGTGTCGATGATGCCGCCGGCGTGGGAGAACGATTCCACCCTGTCGCCCGAGGTGCGGGCGATGCTCGAGTACTTCTCGCTGTACGAGGAGAAGAACGACGGCCCGGCCGCGCTGATCTTCGGCGACGGCACCGTCGTCGGCGCCCGCCTCGACCGGCTCGGTCTGCGTCCGCTGCGTTCCGTGGAGACGGACGAGTACCTGTGCGTCACGTCGGAGGCCGGGCAGATCGACTTCGACCCCGCCACCGTCCGGCACCGCGGCCGCATCGAGGCCGGCGGCATGCTGTACTTCGACCACCGCGAGGGCCGCGCGTACTCCACCGACGAGGCGCTCGAACTGCTCGCGTCCCGCACCGACTACGTCACGCTGGTCGCCGACGCGCGCCGCACCCTCGACGCCCTGCCCGAGGTGCAGCCCGAGCCCGGCCCGTTGCGCTACAAGGGCGACCTCGACCGCCACCAGCGCTTCGTCGCGTACTCGCACAACCAGGAGAGCTTCAAGTTCATGATGGACCCGATGCTCGCATCGGGTCAGGAGAAGATCTCCGCGATGGGCTACGGCAACGCCATCAACGCGCTCTCCGATCAGGAAGGCGGCGTCGCCAAGTACTTCTCGCAGCGGTTCGCGCAGGTCACCAACCCGTCCCTGGACAGCATCCGGGAGGCCGACGGCATGACGCTGCGGGTGGCGCTCGGCGCCAAGCCGAACAGTGGGGCGCTGTCGGCCCCGCAGATCGTGGTGCCGTCGCCGATCCTCACCCATGCCGAGGCGCTGCGGATCCGCAAGCAGACGGAGACACCCGTCGAGCGGTTCTCGATGCTGTACACCCCCGTCCAGGGCGACGCGGCCGCCAACGCCGCCGCGCTCGAGGCCGCGGTGTCCGCCCTGTGTGACGACGTGGAGGCGTTCGCGCGGGAGCACGGCGGCATCGCCGTCGTCACCGACCGGCACGTGTCCACCGACAAGGCGGCGCTGCCGATGATCGTGGCGATCTCGGCGCTCAACCAGCGTCTCATCGAAGAGGGCCTGCGCCTGCGGGTCTCCGTCGTCGCGGAGAGCGGCCAGATCTCGTCGTCCCACCACGTGGCCGCCGCCCTCGGATTCGGCGCCACCGCGGTGTACCCGCTCGCCGTGCGCCTGCGCGCCGAGGAGAAGTTCGCCGACGAGGCCGACGTGGCGTTCAAGCGGTTCGCGAAGGCCGCCGAGAAGTCGCTGATGAAGACGATGGGACGCGTCGGCCTGTGCACCGCCGAGAGCTACATCGGCGGCGAGTTCTTCGAACCCAACTACCTCGACACCGACGACCCGATCCTGCGCCGCTGGTTCCCGAACGTCCAGACCCCGGTCGGCGGTGTCGGCTTCGCGGTGATCGCGCAAGCCGTCGCCGACTGGCACGCCCGTGCCGTCACCGTGTCGGGCGAGAAGGACATCCCGCTGCTCGGCCTGTTCAAGGAGCGCGCGGAAGGCGCCGGTCACTCGTACGGCACCGCGGCCGTGCGCGGCTTCGTCGACCTCACCGAGGAGCCCATCGCGTTCGACACGGCGGGCACCCAGGACCACACCGAGTCGCTGCGACTGCTGCCGCTGAACCGGCTCGAGGACGCGTTCGGGCTCGACGACGACGCCTACCGCAACGCCGGCTTCCAGAAGCTGACGCACGACGCGATCGACCGCTTCGAGATCACCCCCGGATACCGGGCGTTCGCGCGGACCATGGCCGAGGAGCGCACCCGTCGTCCCGCAGCGCTGCGCGACGTGCTGGATCTGCCCGCTGACGTCACGTTCCTCACGACGGCCGCGGAGTTCCGCAAGCAGATGGGCCGCTTCTCCCGCAAGGGCAACAACAGCTTCGCAGTGCGCGGACTCGCGTGCGAGCCGGTCGGCGACGACGAGTTCCGGCTCCGGCTCACCGGCCCCCACGCGGGCGAGGCTCGGGTGCTGGAGGCACTCGGCGAGTCACTGGTGATGCGGTTCGGCGACGACCTGCGTGAGCACCGCGTCGACGGCGACGCGCTTGTCGTGCGCACGTCCGGTGAGGCGCTGCGGTGCCTGTCGCTGCTGCGCACCGCCCCGCCGAGTGTCCCGCTCGCGCAGGTCCAGAAGGCCAGCGAGATCACCCCGTTCCTCACGTCCGGCGCCATGAGCCACGGTGCGCTCAACTCCAACGCGCACGAGGCCGTCGCGCACGGCACCAACATGGTCGGCGGCATGTCGAACAGCGGTGAGGGCGGCGAGCACATCTCCCGGTACGGCACCATCCGCGGTTCGCGGATCAAGCAGTTCGCGTCGGGCCGTTTCGGTGTGTGGGCCGGGTATCTGGCCGACCCGATGCTCGAGGAACTCGAGATCAAGATCGCGCAGGGCGCCAAGCCCGGTGAGGGCGGGCAGCTGCCCGCACCGAAGGTGACCGTCGAGATCGCGGCCGCGCGTGGCGGCACTCCCGGCGTCGAACTGGTCTCTCCCCCACCGCATCACGACACGTACTCGATCGAGGACCTGGCGCAGCTGATCCACGACTGCAAGGCGGCGCGGGTCCGCGTCATCGTCAAGCTCGTGTCCTCGGAGGGCATCGGCACCATCGCGGTGGGTGTCGCGAAGGCCGGCGCCGACGTCATCAACGTCGCGGGCAACACCGGTGGCACCGGTGCGGCCGCGGTGACGAGCCTCAAGTACGCCGGACGTTCGGCGGAGATCGGCGTCGCCGAGGTCCATCAGGCGTTGTGCGCCAACGGTTTGCGGCAGAAGGTGCTGCTCCGGTGTTCCGGCGCGCACCAGACCGCGAGCGACGTGGTGAAGTCGGCGCTGCTCGGCGCCGACAGCTTCGAGTTCGGCACCACCGCGCTGATGATGCTCAAGTGCGTCATGGCCAAGAACTGCAACGTCAAGTGCCCGGCCGGTCTGACCACCAATCCCGAACTGTTCGACGGGGATCCGCGGGCGATGGCGCAGTACCTGCTGAACATCGCGCACGAGACCCGCGAGGTGCTCGCCGAGCTGGGCATGTCGTCGCTGCGCGAGGCCCGGGGCCGCTCGGATCTGCTGCAGCTGCTCGACCACCCGTCGAGCGTCGGCCAGCTCGACCTGCGCGCGATGCTGGCCGTGGTCGACGAGGTCACCATCGCCGATCCGGTGTACCTGGAGAAGGACTACACCCTCGACGACGGCTGGCTCGTGCAGCTGCGTGCCGCGCTGGTCGAGCAGGGCGAGGCCACGGTCGAGCTCGGCGACGGGGTGCACCTGAGCAACCGCAACAAGAGCGTCGGCGCCCAGCTGGCGGTCGACATCGAGCGGATGCTCAACCACGAGCTCACCGAGGTCGCACTGCCCGCCGTGCTCCGCGACGAGCGTGGCCGCGGTTACCTGCGCGACGGCAGCGTCCGGATCGCGACGTCCGGGTCCGCGGGCCTGTCGTACGGCGCGTTCTGCAACGACGGCATGACCCTCGTCCACACGGGCACCGCCAACGACGGCGTCGGCAAGGGCGCCAACGGCGGCAGCATCGTCGTGCGTTCGCCCGGCGGCGGCTCCGACCGTCACGGCGGCAACGTGTTGATCGGCAACTTCGCGCTGTTCGGCGCCACCGGTGGGCGCACGTTCGTCGAGGGCCAGGCGGGTGACCGCTTCGCCGTGCGCAATTCGGGTGCCACCGCGGTGGTCGAGGGTGTCGGCGACTTCGCCTGCGAGTACATGACCAACGGCGCCGTCCTCAACCTCGGCGGCTTCGGCAAGGGCGTCGGCAACGGGATGAGCGGCGGCTTCGTCTACCAGTACGACCCCGAGAACGAGCTGCCCGGCAAGGCCAGCGCGGACTCGATCCTGCTCGGTTCCCTCACCGGCGACGACGAGCACGCGGCGCTGCACCGTCAGGCCGTGCACGTGCTGCTCGGGTGGCATCTCGAGGCCACCGGCTCCGCCAAGGCGGCGTGGCTGCTGGAGAACTGGGAGACCGAGCAGCACCACTTCGTGTACGGGATGCCGCGCGCACTGCTGCAGTATCAGGACAGCGACGAGATCCTGAAGGCCAAGCCCCGCAAGGACCTGGCCGACGAGCTCGCCGCCGCACTGGTCGCGCACCAGGTGCGGAAGTTCAAGCTGGACTACCGGGACGGCCGTGCGGTTCAGGACGGCGCCGTGCCCGGCTACGGCGAGACCGACACCGAGGCCATGTTCGCGTTGCTGAACAACTACACCGTGCTGAACGCGGCGCAGGAGATGGCGCTGTCGAAGCTGCCGGGTGTCACCGATCTGTCCGATCCGGCGGTCGACAAGGCCGTCCGCAACCTGCTGCTCACCGAGGACTTCTTCCTCGTGCAGCGGTTGCAGCGATACGCACGGGAAGCGTTGAAGGACTACAGCGACGAGGACCTCGCCGTGATGGTGGCGGCCAAACGTCTCGCCGACTACAAGGATGCGCTGCGCCGCCGCAACGTGCGGTCCATCGACGCCCCCGGCACGTACGGCTGGATCCTGCACCAGGATGCGAAGAACGTCGCCAAGATCGGCCGGCTGCCCGGCTTCGAGGAGCTGTTCGCGCAGCACGCCCTCCCCGATCTGATCGCCTCGAAAGACATCCCCACGAAAGACGTGGTGCCCTCATGAAATTGCCCTACATCCCCCAGGACGCCCCGTTCAGCGAGGACCAGCGCGTCTGGCTCACCGGCTTTCTCGCCGGAATGAGCTCGCGTCTGGTCGTCGGCGGCGCCGACGCGCACGCCGCGACAGGCGGGCAACTGCCCGCCATGCACGTGCTGTACGGCAGCCAGACCGGGAACGCGGAGGGTGTCGCGGAAGACGCGGCGGCCGCGGCACGTTCGCACGGCTTCGCGCCGGTCGTGAGCGCCCTCGACGACGTGGACATGGACGTACTCGCCGGCATGCAGCGCGTCCTCGTCGTCACCTCCACCTACGGTGAGGGCGAGATGCCGGACAACGCCGAACTGTTCTGGCAGGCGCTGGCCGCGGAGACCGCACCGCGACTCGAATCCACCGACTTCGCGGTGCTCGCCCTCGGCGACACCGGGTACGACGGGTACTGCCAGGCCGGCAAGATGATCGATACGAGGCTCGAGCAGCTCGGGGCCCACCGGGTCACGCCGCGCGTCGACTGCGACGTCGACTACGAGGACACCGCCGCCGCGTGGGTCGCCGACACGCTGCCGCTGTTCGCGGCCGTCGAGGGGATCCGCGGCGAGTCCGCCGTCGCCGATGTCGCCGAGCCGGTGACGAAACCGGCCCGCACACGGTCGCAGTGGAACCGCAAGAACCCCTACGGTTCCGCGCTCTCCGTGAACCGGCGGCTGTCGAGCGAGACGTCCGCGAAGGAGATCCGGCACTACGAATTCGCGCTCGCCGACAGCGGTCTCGAGTACGAGGCCGGTGACGCGCTCGGTGTGATGCCGATCAACGATCCCGCCCTCGTCGACGCCCTCGTGGCCCGGCTGGGCATCCCCGCGGATGCCGCTGTCACCGGCAAGGAGCGGCCGCTGCGCGACCTGCTGCTGCACGCATACGAGATCTCGACGCCCAGCCACGAATTCATCGACGAGATCGAGAAGCGGGCGGGCGACGACGAACTGAGTCACGTGCTGCGGCACGGCGACAAGGAAGCGCTCGACGCCTGGTTGTGGGGCAAGGACGTGCTCGACCTGCTGCTCCTCGAACCGTCGGTGACGCTGACCGCGGACGAGTTCGTCGGCCTGCTCAAGCCGTTGCAGCACAGGGCGTATTCCATCTCGTCGAGCCCACTCGCCAATCCCGGCAGTGTGCACCTCACCGTCGCGAGCGTCCGGCACAGCTCGGCAGGACGCGACCGCGGCGGCGTGTGCTCCACATTCCTTGCCGACCGGATCGCCGAGGGCGGCAACGGCGGAATCTTCGTGTCGAAGAACAAGTCGTTCCGCGTCCCCGCGAACGACGACGCCCCGATGATCATGGTCGGCCCCGGCACCGGCATCGCGCCGTTCCGCGCGTTCCTGCAGGAACGGCAGGCGCGGGGCGCGTCGGGACGCAACTGGCTGTTCTTCGGCGATCAGCACCGCGCGTCGGACTACATCTACGAGGAGGAGATCGCCGCGATGACCGACAGCGGTCTCCTCACCCGCCTCGACCTTGCCTTCTCCCGCGATCAGGCGGAGAAGATCTACGTGCAGAACCGGATGGTCGAGAACGGCGCGGAGTTGTTCGCCTGGCTCGAGGACGGGGGCCACTTCTACGTCTGCGGCGACGCCACCCGCATGGCGAAGGATGTCGACCGGGCACTGCACCAGGTGGTCGCCACCCATGGCATCCTCTCCACTGAGCAGGCCGCCGAGTACGTGACCAAGCTCAAGAAGGACAAGCGCTACCTGCGCGACGTGTACTGACCACGTCGGCAGCTACTCACGAGGAGCAAGAACAATGGCAGTGGTGATTCTGTACGGCAGCGAGGGCGGCACCTCCGAACTGGTGGCCGACAACATCGCCGACGTGCTCGGCGACTACGGCGACACGTCCCTGTACGACATGATGGAGTTCGACGCGGGCGATCTCGACCCCGAGAACTTCCACGTCATCGTGTGCTCCACCTACGGTGAGGGCGAACTGCCCACCGGCGCGGAACCATTCTTCGAGGGCCTGGAGGAGGACGAACCCGACCTCACGGGCATGCAGTTCGCGCTGTTCGGCCTCGGCGACAAGGTGTACGAGGAGACGTACAACCGTGGCGGCGAGATCCTCGCGGAGAAGCTGATCTCGCTCGGCGCGGTGCAGGTCGGCGAGCACGGCAGGCACGACGGGTCCAGCTCGATCCGGCCGAAGGATCAGGCCGAGGAGTGGGCCAAGAACATCGGCGAGGAGTTCCTCGGATAGCACCTCACACCGGGAGCCGCGACTGCACGTTTCGCACCCAGTCGCGGCTCTCGGCGAGGTAGCGGTCCCGCGCCGACGCGAACAGGCGAACACTCTCGGCGCCAGGCCAATTCGCGGGCAGCATGCCGGCGGGTAGCCCCGGGTCGATGTACGGGATGATCCGCCATTCGTCGAGCAGTGGCACGAATCGGACGAATGCGTCGCGCGGCGACACCTCCCCGGCGGCAGACAGCGCGACCCGGTGGTGGTCGAGGAATTCTCGGTGGCGTTCGGCGATGCCGCCGAGGTCCCACCACCGCGCCGCCGCGTCTTCCATCGAATCGGGCACGAACACCGACGTGGAGACGAACGTGGTCACGTACCCGGACAGTCCCAGCGCGTCGACGATGTCCCCCACCTCACCGGCGAGATATTCGGGTGCGATCCACAGCCCCGGTGACACGGTGCCGCAGCCGATCCAGCCGAGGCGCCTGCGCAACTGGTGCCGCGCCGCCCGTAGGGATTCGGGGATGGTGAACGAGATCAGCCGCCAGGGGTCGGTGTCCGCCATCTGGCGGAAGCCGAAGATCCGCGGATCGCCGCGGGTGAACATCGCCTCGGCCTGCTCGGTCACCTCGTATCCGCTCCGCCCATCGCGGGTCAGCGGCCGCAGCACGCCCTTCTTCTTCAGGCGGGTCACCGCGATGCGCGTCGATTCGGACGGGATGCCGACGGCCTGCATCAGTTCCACGAAATCGGCGATGGCCACCCACCCGCCGAGGTCGCGCACGTACGCGCCGAGAACGGTGCGGATCAGCGACGTCGCGCTGCCGGGACGCGAATCGAAGTCGTCGAGGATCGCGCTCGCCGGTTCAGTCGGCGAGTTCATCACGGATCGCGAGTATCCCGGCGCACACCTCGCCGAAACTCGTGCTCAGCGGGCTCAGTCCGAGGCGAAGACCCTGTGGGGCCCGGAAATCGGGGATGACGCCCTTCGTCCACAGTCGATGAACGACGACCTCGAACCGCGGGTGATCGACGATGACGTGACCACCCCGCTCGGCGGGATCCTCCGGCGATCCGATTTCCACTCCCAGCGGAACCAGCAACTCGCGGACGAGATCGAGTGCGTATTCGGTGAGCGCGACCGACTTGGCCCGCACGGCCGCCATGCCGACCTCGTCGAGAAGGGCGAGAGTGTCCTGCAGCGCGATCATGCCGAGCACGGGCGGCGTTCCGCTGATCACGCGCCGGATGCCTTGTGCCGGGCGGTAGCCCTGCTCCATCGCGAACGGATTGTCGCGCCCCATCCAGCCCCAGATCGGCTGCACGAAGTCCCGCTGATGGTCGGCGCGAACGTACGCGAACGCCGGTGACCCCGGCCCGCCGTTGAGGTACTTGTATGTGCACCCGACCGCCAGGTCGACACCCCACGCGTCGAGTTCGAGGGGCACCGACCCCACGGAGTGACACAGGTCGAGCAGCAGGAGTGCACCCGCGTCGTGGGTGACGCGGGCGGCGCCGGCGGCGTCCACCAGGTAGCCCGAGCGGTACGCGACGTGGCTGAGCACGACGAGCGCTGTGCGGTCGGAGACCACGGACGTCAGGTCGTCGACGGTGACGCCGCCCCGGGTGTCCGACTCGATCCACCGCAGTGTGAGCCCGAGCTCTCCGGCGATGGCCTCGAGCACGTAGCGGTCGGTCGGAAAGTTGTCGCGATCGACGACGATCTCGGTGCGGTCCGGCCGCAACGCGAGCGCACCCCGCGCGAGTTTGTACAGCAGGACCGTCGTCGAGTCGCCGATGGTGGTCTGACCGGGGGCCGCGCCGAGCGCCACCCGCGCGAGCGTGTCGCCGATCGTGATCGGCAGGTCGTACCACTCCTCGTCCCATCCGCGGATCAGCCTGCCACCCCACGATTGCGTGACGAACGTGTGGATCCGCTCGGCGCTCGCCTTGGTGGGCCTGCCGAGAGAGTTCCCGTCGAGGTACGCCACGACCTCGGGATCGTCGGCGCCGATGAACAGTGCGCGGTACTCGCGGAGCGGGTCGGCGGCGTCGAGTTGTCCGGCCCGGGATGCCAGTACGTCGGTGGAGGCGGGCATCATCGTCCGATCTCGGTACGGATGGCGAGAAGTTCGGGAAAGAACGTCAGTTCGAGGGCCTTCTGCAGGAATCCCACGCCACTGGATCCACCCGTTCCCGGCTTCATGCCGATGGTCCGGAGCACCGTGCGCATGTGGCGGAATCGCCACAGCTGAAAGTTCTCCTCGAGGTCGACGAACTCCTCGAAGGCCTCGTAGACGGCCCAGTGTTCTTCGGAATTCTCGTAGACGAACTTGATCAGGGGCAGCAGGTCGTCGTTCTGGGTGTACGCGGCGGTCACGTCGCGGTCCAGCGCGGATGCCGGCACGTCGTATCCGAGCCGCGCCAGGCACTGCCAGAGCGCGTCGTACAGGCTCGGCTCGCGGAGCAGACGCTCGAGCAGGTCGTGGGCGGCGGGATCGGCCTCGAACACGGTGAGCATTCCGGCGTTCTTGTTGCCGAGCACGAACTCGACGGCGCGGTACTGATAGGACTGGAACCCGGACGAGTTGCCGAGGAACTGCCGGAACTCCGAGTACTCGGTGGGGGTCAGTGTGGCCAGGACCGACCACTGCTCGGTCAGCGTCTTCTGGATGTGCTTGACCCGCGCCACACACTTGAGCGCCCTGCCGATGTCGTCGGCGTCGAAAGCTGCCCGGGCCGCGAGGGTTTCGTGCAGGACGAGCTTCAGCCAGAGTTCGGTGGTCTGGTGCTGGATGATGAACAGCAGTTCGTCGTGATGCTCCGGACGGCTCACCGGTTTCTGCGCGCTCAGCAGCGTGTCGAGGTCGAGGTACGAGCCGTAGCTCATCCGCTCGCTGAAATCGGTGACGATGTCTTTCTCGATGGCTCTGGTGTTGGCCTCCACGCCCATGGCCGTCCTCACTGCTGGTGTTCGAGTACCGGGCTCCGACCCCCATATTACATAATCGTGGCGACCGCTACATTCTTCGAATACTGCTCGGCTTCTCCGCCGGCCTCACGCCAACTCCGCCGCCCAATCGGCGAAACTCTGCCAGCCCACCTCGGGGTAGAGCCGGCGCAGTTCTCCGATGTTCGCGTCGTATCCCGTGTCGGTGAGGAAGCGGAACATCGCGCGCATGTCCGGCGATGCGATTGCGTCCGCGTCGGACGAATAGGCATGTACCTGTGTGCCCAGCACCTCACCGAGCACCTCGGCCATTCGACGCGGCGTCGGATCATCCGATGCCAGGTCGATTCTCGTCCCGGCGAATCGGTCCGGATCGTCGAACACGAGGGCAACGAACCGACCGAGGTCTCGGCGCGACAACTGCTGCAACGGGGTATCGACAGGCAGAGGCAGATCGAGTCGGCCTCGGCGGATGCCGTCGAGGCCGCCGAGCAGGTTGTCGTAGAAGTACGTCGGACCGACGATCGTGTACGAGACCGATGATTCTCGCAGCAACGCCTCGGTCGCGGCCTTCGTGTCGAAATGTGGGACCCCGGTGCTCTTGTCCGCATCGGCCACCGAAGAAAACACCACGTGGGGAACGCCGGAATCACTGAAGGCATCGACGAGCGCGGCACCCTGAGCGATCTCCGCCTCCGGGCCCTCTTCGAAAGGCGTTGTCATGGCGAACACGCCCGCACACCCGTCGACTGCAGACGCGACCGCCGCCCGATCGGTGATGTCGGCAACGGCGATGTCGACGCCTCGCAGGCGCAACGCCTCTGTACGAGAAGAGCTTCGGCGGACGAGTGCTCGGACCTCACGTCCTCGTTCGAGCAGAGCGTCGACGACCGCGCCTCCTTGACCACCCGTCGCTCCGACGACTGCATACGGCTCACTCATGGCACAGAACCTCTCCTTCTCGACCGCGACAGCGTACTCGCAGCATCCCTCCGCCCCTCGGACTACTCTCCGGTCCACGTTCCGTGGCTCTCCACGCTGAACCTGCGGCCGCCTGCTACCCGGGGATCGTCGGCACCACCTTAGTTTGCCCTCGCCAGATGCCCACGGGTACGTACGGTGATCCGGTGACCGAATCCGCTCGCCGACTCGATGTCGTCTTCGCGCCCGGGTCCGTCGCGCACAGGGGAACCGCCGCGGAACTCCTGGGCCGGGCGCTGGATGCGCGCGACCTCACCGGCGACGTGACGTTCGCCGCGGACACCGCAGATCTGCAGCGCGCCGTGCAGTCGGCGGCGACGCGAGGCGAGATCATCGTCGTGCCCGGCGCCAGAGCAGCGTTCGCCGCGCCGGCGGGCGGGGCGGTGCGGGTCGATTTCGGGGACTGCGAGCCCGACCGCACGGACGGCGTCCGGGCGCACATCCGGGGGCGGGGACTCGACGGGCTCCGCTACGCGGTCGACAGCTGGTACCACCACCGCTTCCACCCCGGGAGGATCGTCCGCTACGGCGACCACCCCGATCAGCGCGCCGAGCTGCGGATCCCGGGCGGCACCGGACCGTTTCCCGTCGCCGTGCTGGTGCACGGCGGATATTGGCGGCCCCGCTGGGAATGCGATCTGATGGACGGCCTCGCTGTCGACCTCACGGCCCGCGGGTACGCGACGTGGAATGTCGAGTACCGGCGACCCACAGAGAACCGCTGGGCCGCAATGACATCGGATGTCGCCGACGTCGTGCAGGCGGTCGGCGCCGTTCCGGAGGCGGACCCGGACCGCGTCGTGATCCTCGGCCACTCGGCGGGTGGACAGCTCGCGCTGCGCGCCGCCGCCGACGCGGTCGCCGACCGGGCGGCGGTGCGTCCGGCCTTGGCCGTCAGCCTCGCCGGGGTCCTGAACCTGCGGCTCGCCGACGAACGCCGGCTCGGCGAGGGAGCGGTCGCGAACGCCGTCGGCGGCCACTGGTCCGACGACCGGTCGACGTACGAGCGGTCGTCACCGTTCGCACGACTGCCGCTCGGCGTCCCGCAACTGGTGGTGTGCGGCGTGGACGACGAACCCGATCTGCTGGAGATGAGCAGGCAGTACCACGAGGCCGCCGCGGCGACGCCCGACGACGTCGCCGCGCTCGAGGGGCCCGGCGACCACTTCGCCGTCATCGATCCGGGCAGCGACCTCTGGCGAAGCGTCGCCGAGGCGATCGACGCCCGGCTCAGACCTCCGACAGCGTCGACTCCGCCGACCGCAGGCCGGAGCCCACGCGACCCCGCACGAGATCCGCGCAGCGCTCCGCCATCGTCATCACCGTGATGTTCGGGTTCACGTGCGGCAGCTTCGGCATCGCGGATGCGTCGACGACGCGCAGTCCCCGCACACCCTTGACCCGCAGTTCCGGGTCGAGCACCGCCATCGGGTCGTCGACGCGGCCCATCCGGGCCGTGCCCGCCGGGTGGTAGACCGTGTTGTGGGTCTTGTGGATGTAGTCGAGGATGTCGGCGTCGGTGACCGCGTCGGGTCCGGGCGCCAGTTCGCGGGCGATCCACCCGCGGAGCGCCTTCTGTTCGGCGATGGTGCGGGCCAGCTTCACACCGGCCAGCATCACCCGGTCGTCGTGGCCGTCGCTGTCGGTGAAGTACCGGGGGTCGACCTTGGCGCGGTCGCGGAAATCGCGGGACCGCAGCCGGACCGTTCCCCGGGACCTCCCCTGGGTCACGTTGGGCGTGAGGCAGAATCCGTTGTCGGTGGTCGGGTAGCCCCACCGCAGCGTGTTCATGTCGAACGGGACGCTGCCGTAGTGCATCATCAGGTCCGGATGATTCAGCCCCTGCTGCGTGGTCGCGAACAGGCCGATCTCCCACCACTGCGTCGACTCGGTGACCATCGGCCGGGACGCCTCCCAGAAGACGAGACCCTCCACGTGATCGTCGAGGTTCGCGCCGACCCCCGGTGAGTCGACGCGGACGGGGATACCGAACTCGGCGAGATGGGCCGCGGGCCCGATTCCGGACAGCATCAGCAACTTCGGGGTGTCGATGGCGCCCGCCGTGACGATCACTTCGCGCCGGGCCGACACCGTGTCGTAGCCGGTGAGGTCGGGACGCTGGTACCGGACGCCGGTCGCCGTCTGCTGTTCGTCGAACAGGATCTCACTGACCCAGCAGCCGGTCCGGACCTCCAGGTTGGGCCGGGACCCGAGGATCGGGTGCAGGTAGGCGTGCGACGACGACATCCGGGTGCCGTCCTCGGACGCGTTGATCTGGAACCATCCGGCGCCGTTGAGTACCGTTCCGCCGCGGTTGAACGCGACGGTCGGCAGTCCCACCGCGGCGGCGGCGTCGAGTACCGCGTGGCCGCAGGGGTCGTTCGGCGGGACGTCCCGCAGCCGCACCGGTCCGCTGCGTCCGTGGCCGTCGCCGGGGGCGTCGTTGCTCTCCAGCCGGCTGACGTACGGAAGGATGTCGCGCGCACCCCATCCGGCCGCGCCCATCGCCTCCCAGTCGTCGAGTGCCTCGGCCGGCGGCCAGAACGCGATACACGAGTTGTGGGACGAACAGCCGCCGAGGACCTTGGCCCGGGCGTGCCGCATGAAGCTGTTGCCCTTCTCCTGCGGCTCGACGGGGTAGTCCCAGTCGTACCCGGAGTCGAGCAGGTGCATCCACTGCGACAGTTCGAGTATCGCCCGGTCCCCGACGTCGGACGGTCCCGCCTCGAGCAGGCACACCGTCACCGACGGGTCTTCGCTGAGGCGCGCCGCGAGAGCGCATCCCGCGCTGCCACCGCCCGCGATGACGTAGTCGAATTCTCCTGCAGTGCTCTGCGATCCGCGGTCGGTCATCGGGCGAGCTCCTTGTCGTTCGGTTCGGTTTCCGGCGCGGGTGTCGCCACCGCCGCGCTGTGGGACGTCAACGTGCCGATGTGGTGGCGGCCGGTGGTGAGGTACCACAGCAGTCCGGACCCGAGGATGACGCCGATGTACACGAAGGCGCCCCACGTGTTGTACCAGGGTTCGCCGTAGACGGCCTCGCGCGGCCAGGCCAGGTTCACGGCCATCCCGATTCCCCACACGAGCGCGACGATGTTGACGGGCAATCCCCACCTGCCCATCGTGAAGTAGCCGCCCTCCTTCAGGTCCCGCGGCGGCCACTCACCCCGCAGCCGCTTCTTCAGCATCGGCCCGGTGACCATGAGATAGGCCAGGTAGATCATGATGATCGCGATCGAGGTGAGCACGGTGAAGATGTGCGGTTGGCCGATGTTGACCACCAGGATCAGCGCGGCCACCACTCCGATCGTCACGGCGGGCACGACGGGTGTCCGGGTTCTCGGGTGGACGCGGGCGAGGCGCTCACCGAACGGGAGTGCGTTGTCGCGGGCCATGGCGAACGTCAGCCGGATGGCGGCGGTGTGCACCGCGAGCGAGCACACGGTCACCGCGATCACGATGCACACCAGGAAGATCGTGCCCAGCGGGCCCCACATCACCTGTTCGACGATGTATTGCAGGCTGCCGTCCGACGCCCCGATCTTCGGATCGTCCAGGTCGGGTGCCGCCATCACGGCGAACACGAGGATCGCGCCGCCGATCACGAACGAGGCGAGGATCGCACGGAAGATCGCCTTGGGGGCGGTGCGACGGGGTTCCACCGTCTCCTCCCCCAGCGAACTCGCGGTGTCGAACCCGTACATCACGTAGCCCGACGCGAGCGTCGCCACCAGGAACGCACCGAGATATCCACCGCTCTCGCCGGCACCGTACCCGTGGGTGGAGAAGAACACCTGCGGGCCGCGGGTGGCGTTGGCGGCGAGGATGATCGCGATCAGGACCGCCGCGATGATCTCGATGAACACACCGGCGCTGTTGATCATCGCCATGAGTCGGACGCCGAGTGCGTTGACGACGGTGGTGAAGGCGATCATCACGGTCCCGAGAATGACGGCGTTGGTGGCGAAGTCGTGTTCTCCGGTGCCGTCACCGACGATTTGGAAGCCGCTCCACAGCCGCGGCAGGTTGAGCTGCAGCGCCAGCACGACGGCGGACAGGGTGACGATCGACGCGGTGAGCATCAGCCAGCCGGCGGACCATCCCACCACTCTGCTGCCGAGTGTCTTGGCCCAGTTGTAGACCGATCCGGCGATCGGGTACTTGGCGGCCAATTCCATGAAGCACAGCGCCACGGCCAGCTGGCCGACGAACACCAGCGGCCACGACCACAGGTACGCGGGACCCGCGGTGCCGAATCCGAAGTAGAACAACTGGAACGTGCCGGTCAGGATGGAGATGTAGCTGACGCCCGCGGCGAAGCTCGCGAACTTGCCGATGCTGCGATCGAGGGACTCCTTGTAGCCGAAATCCTCGAGTCCACTGTCGTGATCACCGGTTGTCTTGTCGGTACTGGTCATTCGATCACTTCCTGAGAAGTTGAGTAGGCCTGTCAGGGTGCGGTGAACCAACCCGCGAGAGGTGAGGTCGTGTTGTTCCAGATGTGTTTGACTTCCTGGTATTCCGAGAGCCCGGCGGGTCCGAGTTCGCGCCCGTTGCCGGACTTCTTGAATCCGCCCCATTCCGCCGCAGCCGTGTAGTAGCCGAAGTCGTTGAGCCACACGGTCCCGTGGCGCAGGCGGCGCACCACCCGCTCACCGCGGGCGGCGTCGGACGTGCGGACTCCGGCGGCGAGACCGTACTCGGTGTCGTTGCCGAGCCGGACCGCGTCCGCCTCGGTGGTGAATCTCTCGACCGTGAGAATGGGCCCGAACGTTTCCTCCTGCACGATGCGCATCGAGCGGTCGCAGTGGTCGAAGATGGTGGGCAGGTAGTAGCTGCCGCCGTCGAGCGCGGGATCGGCGGGCCGGGAACCCCCCGTCCGGAGCGTCGCCCCTTCGGAGATGCCCAGCGCCACATAGGCTTCGATCTTGTCCCGCTGCGCCGCCGACACGAGCGGTCCGGTCTCGCTGCCGGGGTCGAGCCCCGGGCCGACACGGATGGCCTCGGCGCGCGCGACGAGAGCGGAGACGAAGTCGTCGGCGATCGACTCCTCGACGATCAGCCGCGTCCCGGCCGAGCACACCTGCCCCGAATGCAGGAAGACGCCGGTCAGCACCTGGTCGACCGACGACGCCCACTCGGCGTCCGCGAACACGATGTGCGGGTTCTTCCCGCCGAGTTCCACGGCGACCTTCGTGACGTGCTTGGCCGCGGTCTCCAGGATGGTGGTGCCGGTCGCGAGTCCACCGGTGAACGAGATGAAGTCGACGTCGCCGGTGTCGGTCAGTGCGGGGCCGAGGTCGGCGCCGCATCCCTGCACCAGGTTGACGACGCCCGCGGGCACACCCGCCTCCTCGATGAGTCGCGCGAACGCGATTGTGCTCAGCGGTGTGACTTCACTGGGCTTGAGCACCATCGTGCATCCGGCGGCCAGGGCGGGTCCCACCTTCCAGGAGATCTGGAGCAGCGGATAGTTCCACGGTGCGATGAGGACGCACACCCCGATCGGTTCGCGAACCACCCGGGAGACGACGGCGGGGTCACCCACGTCGACCACCCGGTCACCGGAGACGAGGGCCAGCCGGGCGTAGTACCGGAAGACCGACACGACGTCGTCGATGTCGATTCGGCTCTCCACCAGCGTCTTCCCGGTGTCCAGCGTCTCGATACGCGCCAGTTCCTCCTTGTCGCGCTCGAGGAGATCCGCGATCCGCGACAGCAGCGACGACCGCGTGGCGACCGGCGTCTCCGGCCAGACCCCGGCGTCGAAGGTCGCGCGGGCGGCGGCCACGGCGCGCCGGGCGTCGTCGGGCGACGCCTCGTCGACGGTCGCGATCACGTTCCCGGTCGCCGGATCGATGCAGTCGCGGGTGCGCCCCGACGTCGCCGCGACCCACTCTCCCGCGATGAAATTCACCGTCCCGAACAATCTCTGCACGTCGAGATCCGCCGATAGCGCCGTCGTCTTCATACTGTGTCCGAAACCCTCTCGTGTGCAGACTTTTTCGATGAACCGACGATGAGCGGATCCCGGGAGACGTCCCGGTACAGCGAGAAGCACAATCCGATCATCACCAGGAGGAACGGTGCGGCGGCGATGATCGTCATCGTCTGCAGCCCCTGCAGGGCGTCCGAGCCTCCGGTCCAGAGGATGAGGGCCGCGGTGCCGCCGGTGAGGGTTCCCCAGAAGATGACGACCCAGGTGCTCGGCTCCCGCGCACCTCGTTGCGACAGGGTGCCCATCACCAGCGAGGCCGCGTCGGCACCGGACACGAAGAAGATTGCGACCAGCACCATCACCAGCACGGTGGCGAACCCCGTCCACGGCAGATGGTCGAGCATTCCGAACAGCTGGCCCTCGGTCGAGGACTTCGACGCCAGGTCGATACCGTCCTGCTGCAGTCCGACGCCGGCACCGCCGAACACCGCGAACCACACCAGGCTGACGGAGGTGGGGATGACGATCACGCCGACGACGAACTGCCGGATCGTCCGGCCGCGGCTGATCCGGGCGAGGAACATTCCGACGAAGGGAGTCCACGACACCCACCACGCCCAGTAGAAGATCGTCCACGACGACAGCCACGACGCGGTGTCGTCGCCGGCACTCGCGGCGGTCCGCCCCGACATGGTGGCGAGCTGCGCCGCATAGTCGGCGATCGCGGTCGGGAGCAGGTTGAGGATGAGCACGGTCGGGCCGAGGACGAACACGAAGAGCGCGAGGGCCACCGCCAGCACCATGTTAATGTTGGACAGCCAGTGGATTCCGCGAGCCACCCCCGAGACCGCCGAACCGACGAATGCGAAGGTCAGCAGTCCGACGAGCGCGACGAGCGCGAACGTGCCGACGTGCCCCATCCAGCCGATGATCTCGAGACCGGAGCCGATCTGCAGTGCGCCGAGTCCGAGCGACGCGGCGGTGCCGAACATCGTCGCGATGATGGCGAGGACGTCGATGACCTTCCCCGCGACCCCTTCCGAGTGGCGCCCGAGGAGGGGGAAGAACGCGGCGCTGATGAGTTGCTTGCGGCCGCGACGGTAGGAGCCGTAGGCGATGGACAACCCGACGACCGCGTAGATCGCCCACGGGTGCAGTCCCCAGTGGAACATCGTCGTGGCCATCGCCGACCCGACGGAGCCGTCCGTTCCCGGCGGCGGGCTCACCAGGTGGGCGAGGGGTTCGGCGACGCCGTAGAACATCAGTCCGATGCCCATGCCGGCGCTGAACATCATCGCGATCCAGCTGACCGTGCGGAACTCCGGCTTCTCGCCGTCGCGGCCGAGCGGAATCTTCCCGTACCGGGAGAACGCGAGAAACAGCGAGAAGACGACGAACGCCGACGACGCGGCGATGAACAGCCAGCCCATGTCGGCCACCAGCCAGTCCAGCGCGGCGGTCGACACCACCGACAGGTTCTCCGGCGCCAGCAGTCCCCACAGGATCAGTCCGACACCGAGCGCCGCGGCCGTGCCGAACACCACCTTGTCAACGCTCCCCCGCCCCTCACCGGCGGAGGACGCCGTGTGCTTCGGCTCCGATTCCGGCGCCTGCACCCGGGGCGGATCGGTCACCCTGGGTTGTTCGCCGGCGTACGTCATCGGTGGTCCCCGCTCAGCCGGTCGAGTAACCAGTCGTGGAATTCGCCGATGTGGTGTTCCGCGGGCACCAGCACACCCCCGTTCCGGTAGGCCTTCGACGCCATCGTGGGCTGCGTCCGCTCGCAGGCGTCGAAATCCTGCTGGTTGACCCGGTGGAACAACTCCACCGATCGGGAGACGTCGCGCCCCGACGCGGTGACCTCCGGGGAGTACAGCCAGTCGCATTCGACGATGGTGCGATCCGCGGACACGGGGTACATGCGGTGGAAGATGACGTGGTCGGGGACGAGGTTGACGAACACCTGCGGCCGAATCGTAATGGCGTAGTACTTGCGGTCCTGCTCGGGGCTGATGCCGGACAACGCCTCGAATCCGCCTCTTCCGTCGACGGTGAATCCCTCGACGTCGTCACCGAAGGCGGCGCCGTGTCCCACGAAGTACTGGGCGGCGAGGCCGTCGGCGAACTCCGGAAGCACCTCGGTGAGTTCGGGGTGGATGGTCGCGCAGTGGTAGCACTCCATGAAGTTCTCGATGATCAGCTTCCAGTTGGCCGCGACGTCGTAGACGATCCTGCGGCCGAGTTCCAGGCTGCCGATCTGGTAACGATCGATGGCGCCCGGATCGCCGAGGCGTTCGGTCACGGCCCCGATGACGTCGTCCTCGAACGACGGCGGATCGTCGGCCAGGCACACCCAGGCGTAGCCGAGCCACTCCCGGATCGCGACCGGGATCAGTCCGTACCGGACCCTGTCGATGTCGGCACCGGTCTCGTCCCGCAGCGCCGCCATGTTGGGGGCGGCGACGAGTTTGCCGTCGAGTCCGTACGTCCACGCGTGGTAGGGGCACTGCAGGTTCCTGCGGATCTGCCCGTCGTCCTCGGTACACAGCATGGCGCCGCGGTGCCGGCAGATGTTGAGGAACGCGCGCAGTTCCCCGTCTCGGCCGCGGACGAGGAGAACACTCTCCCGGCCGACCGTGATCTTCTTGAAGGCTCCGGGATCGGCGAGGTCGGCGGCGCGGACCGCGCAGAACCACATCGCCTCGAAGAGGTTCTCCTGTTCGTCCGTGAAGATGTCGGCGTCGGTGTAGTACCGGCCGCCCAGGGTGGGGATCAGGGCAGGGGCGGGAGCGGGGGCTTGAACGTCCGGAGCGGACATAGATGTCACCGTTACTTTCGTTGCCGGGAAAGTTGCGTTCGGTCGGGCTGTGACCTGAGGTGTGTGTGCGAATGGGCGCAGATCGCAGTAGGCGTCGGTGCCGAGCGAGACGACATGCGGGCCCGATCCTCGGTGATCGGTCGAACAACGGACGGCTGTCGGCCGAACCACCGCGGGGTCAGCATTGTTGCGTCTTCAGCAACGCTATGCGATTTACACAACTTAGACCGTCGCCGTAGACGTGTCAAACATCACATTCGGCACATCTTTCGCGGACGCGACACAGCCGAAACACCGCGTTAACCGCGGCAGGCCGGAACCCGGACAAACGGGACTATCCGTTCGTCCTGGCTTGAGGGAGAGGCACTTCCGGGCGCTCAGCTACCTTCGCCGGCGGACTGCTTCGCTTCGATCCGCATCACCGCGTCGGCGAGTTCGAGTGCCACCGCCTCGAATCGTTCGCGTTCGAGCCGGTACTCCGGCCCGGACACGCAGATCGAGGCGACGATCCGTTTGGTGACCTGACTGCGCACCGGCACCGCGATGGAGTGGAGGCCCGCTTCGAGTTCCTCGGCGGTGGACGCCCACCCGCGCGACCGCACGCGCTCGAGTTCCACGTCGAACGCCCGGAAATCGGTGATCGTATTGGCGGTGAGCGCCTCGAGACGCGGACCCAGCCGGCTCCGAAGCTGCCCGGACGTCATCTCCGAGACCAGGACCTTGCCGGTCGCGGTCGCGTGCGCCGGGCTGACCTGCCCCACCCACGTACGCAACGCCACGTGCCGATCGCTGCGTGCCTCGAGCACGTTGATGGTCGCCGCGCCGTCCAGCACGGCCAGATTGACCGTCTCACCGAAGGCGTCGGCCAGCCTGTCGCACTCCGGCTGCGCGACCTCGACCAGCCCGCTCTGCGCCACCTTGGCCTCGGCCAGCCGGACGACCGCGAATCCGAGCTGGTATTTGCCGCGGATGCCGGTCTCTTCCACGAATCCGCGTTGCTGCAGCGATGCGATCAGACGGGAGACGGTGGACTTGTGCACGCCGAGCCGCACGGCGATCTCCGAGGCGCCGACCTTGCCTTCGGCGGCAACGATCTCGAGCACGTCGATGGCCCGTTCCACCGCGTGCACGGTCTTCGCCTTCCCCTCGCCGCCCTGCGTCGCAGGCGCCGTCGCCTCGGATTCACTCATGCCCCGAGGTTATGCCCACGGACTTCCGCCACGCAGTTTTTACACGCGAGTGCTTGACATCACAGGGCGGCACCCGCGAGCATTATGTTGCACAGCTTGCAAGTCGTCGCGCATAGCGCAACAACCGCTCCACAACTTGTCCTTCCTCCCCGACGCTTTCGGAGGTATCGAGTGATTCTCGATAACGATTCCCCAGTTGTGACCCACCCCGGCGCCACAGCCTTCCCCGTGTGCGAACTCGTGACCCTGCCCGTGGGCGACGTCGTCACGGTGACCCCGCCGGGCCGGGCTCCGATCTCCGTCTTCCACACCTCCGACGGTCTGTATGCCATCGACGACACGTGCACCCACCAGGACGCGTCACTCGCCGACGGCTGGGTCGAAGGCTGCACCGTCGAGTGCCCCCTCCACGAAGCGTGCTTCGACCTCCGCACCGGAGTGCCGTCCGGTCCGCCGGCCAAGATCGCCGTCCGCACGCACGACGTGTCGATCGTCGACGGCACCGTGCTGGTTCACCTCGAACAGAAGGACGACATGCGATGACTACTGTTCCGAATTCCGTTGTAGTACTGGGCGCTTCGCTCGCCGGACTGTCGGCGGTGCGCGCGCTTCGCGAGAAGGGATACGCGGGCCGCCTCGTCGTGGCCGGGAGCGAGCAGTCCCTGCCCTACGACCGGCCGCCGCTGTCGAAGGAATTCCTCACCGGCGAGGTGACCGACGAGGACCTGCTGCTCATGAACAGCGACGACGACACCCTCGACGTCGAGTGGCGCATGAACAGCACGGCGACCGGCCTGGTTCGCGCACCCGACGGGAGCCACCGCGTCACCTTCGACGACGGATCCCACCTCGACGCCGACGCCGTGATCGCCGCGACCGGGGCGCGTGCGCGGACCCTCCCCGGACACTCCGGCCTGACCGGGGTGCACACCCTCCGATCGGTCGACGACGCACGCGCACTGCGGGATTCACTCGCGACGGCGCGGAACCTGGTGATCGTCGGGGCCGGTTTCATCGGAGCGGAGGTGGCGTCCAGCGCCGCCGGGATGAGCCTGGCCGTCACCGTCGTCGAGGCGTCGCCGACCCCGCTGGCAGGCCCCCTCGGCACCGAACTCGGCGCCATCTGCGCCGGACAGCACGCCGCGCACGGCGTCCGGCTCCTCACCGGCGCGGTCGTCGACGCCCTGCTGGGCGACGGCGCCGTCGAAGCCGTCCGGCTCGGCGACGGCACGGTCCTGCCCGCGGACGTCGTGGTGATCGGGATCGGGGCCGTCCCCAACGTGGAATGGGCCTGCGATTCGGACCTGCTGATCGACGACGGCTTCCTCACCGACTCGTCGTGCCGTACGAACGTCCCCGGCGTCTACGCGATTGGCGACTGCGCACGATCGTTCGACCACGCCCACGCGGTGCACCACCGGAGCGAACACTGGAGCAACGCCGTCGCGCAGGCCGCGACCGTTGCGGACACCATCATGGCGACACCGTCCGGGCCCGCCGCGATCCCGTACTTCTGGTCGCACCAGTACGGCAAGATGCTGCAGTTCGCCGGTACGAGGAACAGCACCGACGAGGTGCGGTTCGTCGACGGGGATCCCGGAACCGGCTCGTTCGTGGCCACCTACGACCGGGACGGCGACACCGTCGGAGTCTTCGCGATGAACAATCCCCGCCTGTTCACCCGGTACAAGAAGCAACTCGCCAGGTCGCGGGTCTGATGCCGGCGCTAGGTGGCGGCATAGCCCAATCGGCTGCTGATCTGCCGGGACGTGTCGAGTGCGGCGCGGGCGACGTCTGCGAACCGTTCCGGCAGCAGCCGGTACGCCGGCCCGGACACACTCAGCGCCGCAATCATTTTCGACGTGTAATCGCGGACCGGAACGGCGATCGCGTTCAACCCCAGTTCGAGTTCTTCCTCGGATTCGGCCCAGCCCCGTTCGCGAATGGTGTTCACCGACTCCACGAGCGCCTGCACATCGGTGAGAGTTCTGGACGTGAGCGCGATCGGAGTTTCTCCCAGTCGCTCGGCAATGTCGCTGTCGGACAATTCCGTGAGCAACAATTTGCCACTCGCCGTCGCGTGCGCCGGACTGCTCTGCCCCACCCAGGTACTGGTACCGACACCGGACGGACCGTCTGCCTTGACGATGCTCACCGAGCGATTGCCGTCGAGTATCGACACATTCACGCTCTCACCGACGGAGTGCGCGAGTTCGGCGCACAATTCCTGACTCTGCCGCACCAGATCGCCGTCCGGCGACGCGGTGCGGGCGAGACGGACGATCGAATTGCCGAGCTGGAATTTTCCCCGGTTCTTCAATTGCGCAACGTAGCCTCGCGAATCCAGCACGGCGACGAGACGCGACGCAGTCGACTTGTGAACTCCCAATTCGTCCGCGATTTCCGTGACGCCGGCGGTACCGAGTCTCGCCAGGATTTCGAGGACGGCCAGAGCGCGGTCCACTGACTGCACAGCCCCGGTCGGCCGGCTCCGATCCCCATTCGAATTATCGTCCAATTCAGTCATCGCGACTATCAGGATAGGCGACACCACCGTGCGACGGTTACCTCCCTCCACCACCACTCCGGCGCCATCTCACGACACCGCACCGCTCAATTCCGCTGAACTCCGCGGAACAGTTGTCGTTTCCCCCATCCGATCACTCTGGAATTACCTGCAATTCGGAGTCGACCCGTTATCGGACACATACCCACTGTATTGATATATCAATTGCCGATGACGGCCCGAATTCCATTCCCGCACATTTCGCGATTCGCAGATCTTTCCGATACAGCACCCGTACTTCGCCGCACACCGGCACCCACCCAACCAGGAGGACCATCATGGGGTCACCCCGCGTAGTGATCATCGGAGCCGGCATCGTCGGCGCGAATCTGGCCGACGAGCTCACCGCTCGCGGCTGGGATCGGATCACGGTTCTCGACCAGGGACCGTTGCCGCTCACCGGTGGCTCCACGTCGCACGCACCGGGCCTGGTGTTCCAGACCAATGCATCCAAGACGATGACCGAGTTCGCCCGGTACACGGTCGAGAAGTTCGTCGGACTCGACGTCGACGGGCAGTGGTGTTTCAACCAGCTCGGCGGACTCGAGGTAGCCACCACCGAAGAGCGCCTGGCCGATCTGCACCGCAAGCAGGGCTGGGCCACGTCCTGGGGCATCGAGGGCGCCGTCCTGGACCCGGCCGAGTGCGCGAAGCTGCACCCGCTGCTCGACGAGAAGCGGGTCCTCGGCGGCCTGTACGTCGAGACCGACGGCCTCGCCAAGGCGTCCCGGGTCGTCGTCGCGCTCGCCCGCCGCGCCGAGGCCCGCGGAGCGGTGTTCCAGGGCTCGACGAAGGTGATCGGCATCGAGCAGGCCGGCGGCAAGGTCACCGGCGTCGCCACCCCGGACGGGGTGATTCCCGCCGACATCGTCGTCTCCTGCGCCGGCTTCTGGGGTCCCGACGTCGGCGCGATGGTGGGCATGGACGTGCCGCTGCTCCCCCTGGCGCACCAGTACGCGAAGACCGCGCAGATTCCCGAACTCGTCGGCCGCAACACCGAACTCGCCGAGGCGGGATTCCCGATCCTGCGCCACCAGGACCAGGACCTGTACTTCCGTGAGCACGTCGACCGCCTCGGCATCGGCTCCTACGCGCACCGCCCGATGCCGGTGAACCTGCGCGACCTGGCCGAGAGCGGCGGCGACGTCTCCGACGCCGACATGCCGTCGATGCTCCCCTTCACCGACGACGACTTCGCCCCCTCCTGGGAGCAGAGCAAGCTGCTGCTGCCGTGCCTCGAATCCGCGGAACTCGAGCACGGTTTCAACGGGGTCTTCTCGTTCACCCCGGACGGCGGTCCGCTGATCGGGGAGTCCCCCGACGTCGCCGGATTCTGGATCGCCGAGGCCGTGTGGGTCACGCACTCCGCCGGCGTCGGCCGGGCCGTCGCGCAGTTGCTCGTCGACGGCCGCTCCGAGATCGAACTGCACGGCTGCGACGTGCACCGGTTCGAGGACGTCCAGATCGCACCCGACTACGTCAGCGAGACGTCGCAACAGAACTTCGTCGAGATCTACGACGTGCTGCACCCGTTGCAGCCCAAGGAGTCTCCCCGCGATCTGCGGGTGAGCCCGTTCCACGTCCGCCAGAAGGAGCTCGGTGCGGTGTTCCTCGAGAGCGCCGGCTGGGAGCGTCCGCACTGGTTCGAGGCCAACGCGCATCTGGTGCAGCAGCTTCCGGCCGAGTGGCAGCCGCCGGCCCGGGAAGCGTGGGCCGCGCAGTTCCACTCCCCGATCGCCGCGGCCGAAGCGTGGAAGACCCGCACGTCGGTGGCCCTGTACGACATGACCCCACTCAAGCGGCTCGAGATTTCCGGCCCGGGAGCGCTCGCGCTGCTCGAACGGCTGACGACCGGCAAGATGGACAAGTCCGTCGGGTCCGTCACCTACACCCTCGCCCTCGACGACGCTGGCGGCGTCCGCAGCGACCTCACCGTCACCCGGATGTCCGCCACCGTCTTCCAGGTGGGCGCCAACGGCAACCTCGACCTCGACTACTTCCGCCGCCAGGCCCCCGACGACGGCAGCGTGGCGGTCCGGGACATCACCGGCGGCACCTGCGGCATCGGGTTGTGGGGTCCGCGGGCCCGGGATCTGGTGCAGGCACTGAGCAGCGACGACTTCTCCAACGAGAACTTCAAGTACTTCCGGTCCAAGCAGGTCCGGATCGGCGGTGTGCCCGTCACCGCGATGCGCCTGTCCTACGTCGGCGAACTCGGCTGGGAGCTGTACACCTCCGCCGACAACGGTCTGCGCCTGTGGGACCTGCTGTGGGCGGAGGGGCAGAAGCACGAGATCATCGCCGCCGGCCGCGCCGCGTTCAACAGCCTGCGGATGGAGAAGGGCTACCGCTCCTGGGGCAGTGACATGACCACCGAGCACAACCCCTACGAGGCCGGTCTCGGCTTCGCCGTCCGGTTGCAGAAGGGCGACTTCCGCGGCCGCGACGCCCTCGACGGCATCTCCGACGAGACCGTCCAGCGGCGCCTCGCGTGCCTGATGATCGACGACCGGCAGTCGGTGGTCCTGGGCCACGAACCCGTCTTCGTCGACGGCGAACCCGCCGGATACGTCACCAGCGCCGCCTTCGGCCACACTGTCGGGGCCCCCATCGCCTACGCCTGGCTTCCCGCCACCGCGACCGTCGACACCACGGTGGAGATCGAGTACTTCGGGCGCCGCATCCCCGCCACCGTCGTCGCCGAACCACTCGTCGACCCCGAGATGAAGAAGATCCGGTCATGACCATTCGAGACGACACGATCGCCGGTTTCCTGGACTCGCTCGCCGCCCGGACCCCCGCGCCGGGCGGCGGCGCCACCGGCGCGCTGCACCTCGGCCAGGCGGCCGCGCTGGTCTCGATGGTCGCCCGGTACACCACCGGCACGAAGTACGCCGACCACGGTCTGCTCGTCGAACGCATCTGTGCCGGCGCGGATGCGTTCCGCGAGAAGGCCCTGCAATTCGCGGACGACGACATGGCTGCGTTCACGGCCGTGATCGACGCCTACCGGCTGCCTCGGGGCACGGACGACGAATCCGCCTCGCGTACAGCGGCGATCGCCTCCGCGCTCGCCGGTGCCGCCGCCGTTCCCGCCGAGGTGGTGGTCGCGGCAGGCGAGGTGGTCGCACTCGCCGACACCCTGCTCCCAGTGGCGAACCGCACCGTCGTCAGCGACGTCGCGGCCGCCGCCGAGGCTGCCCGCGCGGCCGCCACCACTGCCCGCGTCAACATCGAAGTGAACCTGCCCGGCATCACCGACGCAGACACCCGCCGAGCCCTCACCGAGTGCGTCGCCGGTGTCGACGCGATCCTCGAGCGCGCCGACTCCGTCACCACACGAGTACGAAAGCAGCTGAGTTCATGACCCGAAGCCTCGGCGGCGCCGAACTCGCCGCCTCCATCCGCAACGACGCCTCCGTCGCCGCCGCCGCCCTCACCGACCTCGGCGTCCGGCCCAGGTTGGCGGTGGTCCTCGCCACCGACGACGAATCGACCGCGTGGTACGTGCGGTCCATCGCGTCCGCCGCGAAGCGCACCGGAATCCTGTGCGACACCGTCGATCTCGGACCATCGGCGACGACCGAGCAGATCCACACCACACTCGTCGAACTCGGCCACGACCCCGACGTCCACGGAATCATCCTGCAGACGCCCCTGCCGGACGGCACCGACCTCGATGCGCTGCGCGAGGCGATCGATCCCGCCAAGGACATCGACGGCGCCAACCCGGTGAGCCTCGGACGCCTCGTCGCCCGCCTCCCGGCGTTCGCACCCGCGACCGCGCAGGCCGTGATCGCACTCCTCGACCACCACGGAATCCCCGTGCACGGCAGGACCGCCGCCGTCGTCGGACGGTCGACGGTCGTGGGAAGTCCCGCGGCACATCTGCTCGTGCAACGCAACGCGACGGTGACCGTCTGCCACCGGCACACCACCGACCTGGCCGCCGGCACCCGCGACGCCGAGATTCTCGTCGTCGCGGTCGGGATACCCGGTCTGATCGCGGCCGAGCACGTGGCCGAAGGCGCCGTCGTGATCGATGTCGGGACCACGGCCACCGACGACGGGCAGCTGCTCGGTGACGTCGACGCCGCCGCCGTCGACGGTCGGGCCGGCGCGCTGACCCCGGTTCCCGGCGGGGTGGGACCGGTCACCACCGCACTGTTGCTCAATCACACCGTCGACGCTGCCGCGACCCAGTACGCCCAGAGCCGATCGAACGCCCTCCTGACCGGGTCCCGCAGCAGCGGCTGACCCACGCTCCACCCCTTGACCCGCTCGTCCCGCCTGAAATAGCATGGGCCCATTCTGATATATCAGTTCGCTCGGACTGACACCTCAATAGGTCCGGCATCGAGGAGACCCACATGACCCAGACCTTCACCCTGACGCTCAGCTGCGCTCAGCGTCCCGGGATCGTTCACGCAGTCAGCTCCTTTCTCTTCGAGCAGAACTGCGATATCGCCGAGCATCAGCAATTCGACGACACCCTCAGCGACGCCTTCTTCCTCCGCACGTCGTTCGTGTCGGCCGAAGACGTCGACATCGAGCGCCTCACCGAGGAATTCCAGAGCGTCGCCACGAAGTTCGGCATGACGTTCACCGTCAACGGCACCGACCTGCCCCGCGTCATCGTGATGGTCTCCAAGATGGGCCACTGCCTCAACGACCTCATCTTCCGCTGGCGAGCGGGCAACCTCGGCGCCGAACTCGTCGCCGTCGTCTCCAACCACGAGGTCCTGCGACCGATGGCCGAGGCCGCCGGGCTGCCGTTCATCCACGTCCCCGTCACCCCGGCCACCAAGCCGCAGGCGGAGGCCCGGCTGCTCGAACTCGTCGAGGAGTTCGATGCGGATCTCGTGGTCCTCGCCCGGTACATGCAGGTGCTGTCGGACGACGCGTGCCGGGCGCTGCGCGGTCGGGCCATCAACATCCACCACTCGTTCCTGCCCGGGTTCAAGGGCGCCAAGCCCTACCACCAGGCATTCGATCGGGGCGTCAAGCAGGTGGGCGCCACCGCCCACTACGTCACCCCCGACCTGGACGAGGGCCCGATCATCGAGCAGGAAGTCATCCGCATCGACCACACCTTCGACCCGGCGCGACTCGCCACGGTCGGGCAGGACGCCGAGGCGCTCGCACTGTCCCGGGCCGTGCGCTGGCACTGCGAGAACCGGGTCCTGCTCCACGGTCACCGGACGGTCGTCTTCAGTTAGGCCCTCCGGGCCCGTGCGCCTTTCTGGTAGCTCCTGCTACCAGAAAGGCGCACGGGCGCGAAGCGCCTACAGCAGGTCGCGGATGGCTTGCTCGAAGCCGGTGACGTGGGCGAGGGTGAGGGCGGAGGCGGTGTCTCCGTCGCCGTCGACGATGGCCCGTAGCAGTT